>JAHHII010000002.1:0-300000 GCA_019358855.1 Timaviella obliquedivisa GSE-PSE-MK23-08B
TTGCTCCGTCAGGCTTGCGCCCATTGCGGAAAATTCCCCACTGCTGCCTCCCGTAGGAGTCTGGGCCGTGTCTCAGTCCCAGTGTGGCTGATCATCCTCTCAGACCAGCTACTGATCGTCGCCTAGGGGTGCCGTTACCACTCCTACTAGCTAATCAGACGCGAGCTCATCTCCAGGCACTTAAAGCTTTCACCTCTCGGCACATCCGGTATTAGCAGTCGTTTCCAACTGTTGTCCCGAACCTGAAGGCAGATCCTCACGCGTTACTCACCCGTCCGCCACTAAATCCCGAAAGATTCCGTTCGACTTGCATGTGTTAAGCAGACCGCCAGCGTTCATCCTGAGCCAGGATCAAACTCTCCATTGTGTGACTAACTTAGATAAATCTAGATTAATCATCTTGAGTTTAACGGCTCCGATCTCTCAATCGGTTTGTTATCTCGATTGTTTGAGTACGAATACTCTCTTCTATTGCATTCACGAATATTAAATGCTATTCTGACTCTCAAAACTATATAGATTTTTCTAGGTTCGGAAGTCGACTCCCGCTTCGCTTTCGCTTGGCTTCCCTCGACCGCTTTATGAATATAGCCCACCTTCTCTCTCTCTGTCAACTCCTGGCTATGAAGTTTTCTCTCTGAATCTTTAGATGCTTCTTTTTGAATCGTTATGCATACGTGGTTAAGGGCAGGGCTGATCCTTTAATCAAAGAAAATAGACACTAGAGAAATCCCCTTGATTGGACTCTAAGCTTTATGAGCCTGATTCAACATCTGCAAACCGTTCGAGATTATCGCACTCAACCGGATTACCCGCTCTGGGTGATCTTAGTTTTAATCCTCATGGGCACGATGAGTGGTTGCACCGGATACCGCTCCTTGGCTGACTTTGTCAGTCGCCATCAAGCCACCTTACTCGAGATCATGGAACTGCCTTATGAGCGACTACCGGGCTTTTCCACCCTGCGGCGGACTATGGTGCGAATTGATTTTGTCTCCTTTACGGAAGCCTTTAATCGCTGGGCACAAGAACACTGTCCACCCGCCCCTACCGAGCAAGTTGCAGTGGATGGCAAAGGCATTAGAGCCAGCCTGCGTGATTATGACCAGTCGTACCAAGACTTTGTCAGCGTCGTCTCCGCCTTCAGTGTCCAGCAAGGCGTGGTGCTGGGTTTAGAGTCAATGCGTAATGGTGAGTGTAGTGAAATCAAGACCGCTCAAGTGTTGCTAGAGAAACTGCAACTCCAAGGCGTTTGCTTCAGTCTCGATGCCCTCCATACTCAAAAAAAACAACGCAGCAGATCACTGCCAGTGGCAATGATTACTTAATTACCGTCAAAGGCAATCAGCAGACTTTGTTTAACCAGTTGCAGACTCAGTTTGAACAACTGCCGCCCCTCAGTGTTGACCATCAAAGTGAACGGACGCGGGATCGAGTGACGCACCGCAGGGTCAGCGTTTTAGACCAAATTCCAGCCATCGATCCGCAATGGGTCGGCATCCAACGGATTGTTCGAGTCGAGCGAACGGGCAGCCGTGCGGGCAAACCCTATGACGAGACGATGTTCTACATCAGTTCTTTGAGGTTAGATGCGGCTGGCTTCGCCCAACAGATTCGAGCGCACTGGCAGATTGAGAATCGGCTGCATTGGGTCAAAGATGTGGTGTTGAAAGAGGATGAATCGCCCCTCTGTGATGGCAATGCCCTGGTCAATTTTGGAATTGTCCGCACTTTCGGAGTCAATCTTTTTCGGCTGAATGGGTTTGATTCCATCACGAAAGGACTACCGTTCTTAGCGCATGATGTCAGGAAACTATTTTCCTTCTTTCAATAGATCAGCCCTGCGTGGTTAAGGGGGGTTTAAGGTACTTTACTTTTTCCATCCTCAAAAATAAAGTATGGCAAGTTGCTACATAGGACAAATTCTTAAGAGAATTTGTCCTATGTAGTTTAGGATATATGACTAAAAAGGGGTCAGAAGATGCCGATCGCCCTCATAGGTTTAATAAGTGACGCTTAGTATGCCTGTCACAACCAACCTTTTGAAATGCTTAGATGACCTTTTCTACTAAAATGAGCAAATTCTACTAGCTAACCTAGATCAGCCCCGGGTAGTTGGAGAGGACAAGACATTTTGTGAAACTAGATAAAAGGTAGGTTTTTGTGAATTTCCAATCGGTTATTGCTACGTTGCATCAGTTCTGGAGCGATCGCAACTGCATCATTGTTCAGCCCTACGATACAGAAAAGGGGGCTGGTACAATGAGTCCACATACTTTTCTACGGGCTATTGGACCAGAGCCTTGGGCTGTAGCATATGTTGAACCTTGTCGTAGACCTACAGATGGACGATATGGGGAAAATCCAAACCGTTATCAATCCTATTATCAGTACCAAGTTTTAATTAAGCCTTCGCCTGAGAACATTCAAGACATTTATCTAGACTCGTTGCGGGCTTTAGGAATTCGTCCTGAAGACCACGACATTCGATTTGTAGAAGATAATTGGGAATCACCGACGTTAGGAGCTTGGGGGGTAGGGTGGGAGGTCTGGCTAGATGGAATGGAGGTGACTCAGTTTACCTATTTTCAGCAGTGCGGTGGAATTGATTGTCGCCCAGTGTCTATTGAAATCACGTATGGGCTAGAGCGATTAACGATGTATTTGCAGGAGGTCGATGCTTTTACTAAGATTCAATGGAACGAGCAGGTGACCTATGGCGATGTTCATCTTCAAGGAGAGATTGAACACTCTATTTATAACTTTGAGGCATCAAACGCAGAGATGCTGTTCAACTTGTTCGGTCTATATGAACAGGAAGCAAGACAGCTAATTGAGAAGAAATTAGTTTTGCCTGCTCAAGATTATGTATTGAAGTGCTCTCATACCTTTAACTTATTAGATGCTAGAGGTGTCATTTCTGTGACAGAGCGAACACGCTATATCGGGCGAATTCGTACTTTGGCGCGACACATAGCTGGGCTATATTTGGGACAGCGAGAAGAGCTAGGATTTCCACTACTAAAAGATAATGAAGGAAAAGCTGCTTAGTAGGTTTAGTGAACAGAAAAGGAGGGTAGTTGCAGTTAAGATTAACTTTTCAGTCTCTTAAGGTACAACTACTCCTCCGCAGCATTCATTCACCTGTTCATTTAAGTTACTCGTAGGGTTTGTCGATTCTGTTATGTCGATGTGAAGTTTAGATGACAAGTTGAGTTAGGAGTTTATGCGGGCTAAAAGATAAATCTTAGAGCAGGATAAGGCGATCGTTCCTCTCTAAAAAATTCACATTTTTGAAATCACCCTGACATTTCTTTGCCATATGGGCTAAGTATTCTAGCTATTATCGAAGCATATTCCACTTTTGAATTATCTGGGTAACCAACCCGACTATGACTAACATAAGTACTCGTAAGTTTCTGTTCCAACGTCCTATTACTTATCTATCTTTAGTTTTGCTAGGAGCAGGAGGCGCTTTTGGAGGCAGCCGTTTATTAGCTTCTACAGCGCAAGCTGAGCAAAAGTCTGTGACTCAGTCATTAGTTAGTCAAGTGCCTGCTGCAAGCTCAGGCAATCTAAATAACTCAGGTGGATCGGGACGGCTCCTGAGTGCAGTAAATCCAAATTTTATCGCAGAGGCGGCTCAGAAGGTGGGTCCGGCAGTTGTGCGAATTGACTCGAAGCGCCAAGTGGTCAGTCGAGGTGTACCAGACGAATTTTCTAATGACCCGACGTTGCGGCGTTTCTTTGGAAATCGAAATCCCCAGCGACCCTTCTCTAGAGTTGAAGAAGGGACTGGCTCTGGGTTCATTGTCGATGCGAGTGGTCTGATTTTAACTAATGCCCATGTTGTTGATGGGGCGGATCAGGTGAGCGTACTTTTGAAAGATGGTCGCAGGCTGGAGGGTAGAGTTTTAGGTGCAGATCCAGTAACTGATGTTGCAGTAGTGAAGGTTGAAGCCAGTAACCTGCCCGCAGTGAGCTTAGGCAATTCAGAATTGCTTCAGCCAGGAGAATGGGCGATCGCCATTGGAAACCCCTTGGGATTGGACAACACCGTCACAGCAGGAATCATTAGTGCAACAGGTCGATCAAGTGCTGATATTGGCGTGGGCGATCGGCGGGTAGGCTTTATTCAAACTGATGCAGCCATCAATCCAGGGAACTCTGGAGGTCCACTCCTCAATGAAAAAGGGGAAGTAGTAGGCATGAATACGGCAATCATCAGCGGCGCACAGGGCTTAGGTTTTGCAGTTCCTGTTAACACTGCCAAACGAATTTCTGACCTATTAATTGCCAATGGAAAGGTGGATCATCCTTATTTAGGGATTCAGATGGCAACCATTACCCCCGACTTAAAGCAGAGGTTGAGCGATGATCCTAATAGTCCAATCAGCGTTCAGGAAGACAAAGGAATTGTTGTCCTCAAAGTCGTTCCAGATTCTCCAGCCGCAAAAGCAGGGTTAAAGGCAGGGGATGTGATCACGAAAATTGGAGGACAGGATGCAGCTAGTGCTGAGGTGATCCAGCAGAAGGTTGAAGAGAGTAAAGTCGGAGGGGATTTGGCGATCGAGCTACGTCGTCAAGGGCAAACCCTAGACCTATCGATTCAGCCAGGAATCCTTCCGGCTCAATAGGGAGTAAGGATAGGCTTAATAGGAAGGGGCATTTTAAGCATAAGGATTGACTCACTAATGCTCTAAAATGCCCTGCTTAAAGTAAAGGTCTATTTAGGAATGAGCAGTTTGAGCGATCGCCGTTTCTGGATACAGCGAACTCAAATCAGGTTCATGCCAAACTTTACCATCTAAAGCCATTTGCTCAATAAGGCTTGCCAACCGTAAAGCCTTGAGAGCCTGCTCACCCCCAACTGACGGTTGCTTGCCACCTCGGACGCAGCTGACAAAATGTTCTAGTTCGGCATGAAGCGGTTCAATATTGCTAGTGTAGACTTTCTCAATCAAACCATCCTGGCGATAGAGAACTTGCCCATGATCAGTGAGACAGTTGTAAGTTGTCTGGCGATGTATCAGAATCTCATTGTTGAGAAAATTTGCTTCTGTTAAAGAGTTTTTGCAGTGGGCTGAAATCCGGCGAATCTTGCGATGGGTGACCTTGCTGGCAGTCAGGGTTGCTACGATGCCATTGGCAAATCCTAGAATAGCGGTGACGTAATCTAGATATCCTGAATCTGAGGCACGGCTACCACTAGCAGTCAGTTTGATGACGGGCGAGCCTGCTAGCTCCATCATTAAATCGATGTCATGAATCATTAAGTCCAAAACGACAGAGACATCGTTTGCACGGTCAGAATAAGGACTCATGCGATGAGCCTCTAAAGCTAGTAGCTCCTCATTTCTGAGAACTTTGTGAAGCTCTTGGAAAGCTGGGTTAAAGCGTTCGATGTGACCGACTTGCAGGATACAGTGATACTCAGCAGCAGCATTGACTAAGGACTCAGCCTCAACAATGTTGGCAGCGATCGGCTTTTCAATAAGGACATGAACGCCTGCTTGCAAACAGGTCATACCCACAGGATGATGCAGACGAGTCGGAACAGCGATACAAACTGCTTCAACATGATTCAGCATGTCCCGATAATCTTCAAAAAAACGAACTCGGTACTTGCTGGCTGTATCTAGTCCTCGCTCCACATTAATATCAGATACGCCGACTAATTCTACATCTTTGAGCAAGCTTAGAATGCGAGTATGGTGCTGCCCCATGTTGCCTACGCCAATGACACCAATGCGGATAGGCTCCAAATGATAACGCTGTCCCTGAGCAGTTACCTGCCCCTCTGATAAATTCTCCACTCCTGATCTCCCCTACACCACACCTTCACAGTAAAGATAACTTGAATCTATATGAAGAATTCTAAAGTTACCTCCAAACCCATCCTATCAGGCGATCATATTTTCTGAGGTTAGCTATGTCGCCGTATGGAGCAGTGTGTCAGTTCTTATCCTGTCCATCGCTTTTCTCCTCATAGTCTCGATCGCAGCAGCTAGGAAGGGAGTGTGTTAGATTTACCCACGAAAAAACTCTTGTTACTGATACGCTAATAGCTAACTCTCAACGGTTCCTGAACTCCCTCGTGTCTATGCCTTTGACTATATTGATTGTCGATGATGACTTGGGGATACGGTTATCGGTTAGCGATTCCCTGGAAATGGCAGGCTATTCGGTAGTGATGTCCGAAAACGGTCAAAGTGCGCTGGAAATGGTGAGTCAGTATCAACCCCATTTGATTGTGACAGATGTCACGATGCCCCAAATGGATGGGTATGAATTAATTCGTCGGGTGCGTCGTCAGCCTGCCTTTCGATTATTGCCAGTCATTTTTTTAACGGCGCGAACGAATACCCAAGAACGGATTAAAGGCTATCAGTTGGGATGTGATGCTTACTTGCCAAAACCCTTTGAACTAAACGAATTAGTGGCGGTCGTGCGGAATTTATTAGAACGATCGCAAATGATGGAATCGGAGTGGCGACTGCGATTGCGATCGGTCGAGGCAGAAGAACAGCCGCTGTTCGATAAAAACAATGCGATGTTGGCGCTTGAACTTACTCAAAGAGAGCAAGAGGTTTTGGCAGAATTGGTTGAGGGCTTATCGAATGGACAAATTGGCGATCGCCTCCACCTTAGCCCCCGCACTATTGAGAAGCATGTTAGTAGCCTCTTGCGCAAAACCCAAACCAGTAACCGAGCAGAACTTGTTCGGTTTGCCATGGATCATGGCTTAGTCAATTAGGCACCAAATTTGGTGAATTTACTAGGCGACTCAAATCACTAGAACCGATCGTGTTCATCTGAGATGATATCATGCAACTCAGGCACCCGCAGCGTCCATAAGTAATAGCAGCAGCAGTCCGAGCGTTCATAGATTGATTACGATACACTGCATCGTAATTAATGGTGTAGCCGACATCATCTAAAATCGCAGCGTCCAGAATTGTGGGCAGTTGCCGTCCACCCGAACTGCTAGTTGGATCCATCAAAGTTTCGCCTGAACCCCCAAACTCGTAGCCGTCTCGGATATGCGCACCGCCTGGTTGCAGAGGAAGGGGGTTTCCACCGTTGACCCTTAATACATTAGTGCCCACAAAGGAATCGTTTACCACTAGGTTGTTAAAGGCACTTGCAGAGCGGTTAAATCCAAGAATATGACCTACCTCATGGACAGCCGTAGAGATAAAGTCAGTCTGGTTTAGGGGAATGTCTGTTGCAGTATTAGGGGTGGGATCAAAGAACCAGTTGGTGTTGTCATTAAAGGAAATTGATCCTAGCCAAGGCTCGAAATCGCTGCCATTGTAGCGAGCTTCATTGGTGTAGTTTCCTGACGGTGCGCCTACTGCTAGAGTCGCCCCACCCAAACCTCTGGCTCCGACAAAAATAGTGACATCATCAATCGGGGTATCGGTAGTGAAGATATTGTTGTTGCCAACGTATTCGTTAGTTTCAGGATTGAGGACAAAAGGGGTGGCTGTGCCTATAGGAGTATCAGGAAATTCATCGGCAATAATACTTTCCCAAATGCGGGCGGCGGCTTCTAGGGAAGCTTTACGAGCAGGAGTAAACCAGCCTTGAGTGTCAAATCGGTAGTCGAACTGGATATTGAAAGAGCCAGCGGGCTTCAGCGCGATCGCGGCTGGAACGGGTTCAGGAGAACTTGACGCAGAGAGTACAGCAGGTTCAGCCGATGTTTGAAGCCTGTAGCGAGTGCGAATGTTTTGTCCACTTTTTCCCCTTCCGCCTGCAAAAACTCGAATGTGGTAAATTCCTTGTTCTAAAACAGTGGTGATTATTTTATTACTCGTATTGCTTTTAAGCGAAGGACGCAGAATCACCTGTCCCCGATCGCCCAAAAGTTGAATATTAGCATTTGCTTTTAATCTGCTCAGAGATAGGCTGATGCTGCTACGGCTACCTAGAACAAAGCGAAAGAAGTCGTTTTTATTACTACCGCTGAGCCGATCGCCAATATTTTGTTTGCCATTGGCTAAATTAATGAGTGTCGCTTGCCTCAACGTTTTTCCCACACGATCGCCAGACATGTTCTACCTCAGTATCAAAAAATACTAAGAATAGAGTGCCCGATACGGTCAAGGGTGCGACATCTCACCTTCTCGTAAAACAGCTAAAGCTTTTTAGATAGGCGAATAAAAACACAGGGATCAATCTATGCCTCTCGATCCATGACACGAGGTAAAGATTAAGGAATAATTTTTTATACTTAATCTGTGCAATCTTACGGAGTCTTCGTCTCTAGAAGGTAAGTGATATCTAAAGCGAGCGCCTTAGCCTCTTCAACCTCCAAGTTTTGCTCTCAGCCAACTTTAATGTTTGACTCAGACGCGCATCATTCTCTCAGCAAATAATGCTTTACAGTAAAAGCGTGCTCCTCCATCTCAACGACATTAGCCATGAGAATTCAGTCTGCGTTCCCTGTCTTTTCAAGAACCTTGAGAAGAATCTTGAAAACCCTTGGATTTGTAGCTGTGGCGCTTGGGACGGCAACCGCTCCAGCTTTCGCAGGTGCTGAGTTTAGTCCACAAAGTTTCCTACAGGATGCCTTGGCGCAGATGGAAGGGTTAGGAATACTAGGAGCGATCGCTTTCATCGTCCTGTACATTATTGCCACAGTCTTGTTCTTACCCGGCTCTGCTCTCACCTTAGGAGCAGGCGTAGTATTTGGAGTGGTGCAAGGCTCTATCTATGTCTTTGTGGGTGCTACCTTAGGCGCTACTCTTGCCTTCTTAGTGGGTCGCTATGTTGCACGCGGTTGGGTTTCTAAAAAGATTGAAGGCAATCAAAAATTCAAGGCGATCGATCGGGCTGTTGGACAAGACGGCTTCAGAATTGTCTTACTAACTCGCCTATCCCCTGTTTTTCCATTCAACTTGTTGAACTATGCTTTGGGTATCACCCAGGTTTCTCTACGTGACTATTTCTTTGGTTCTGTCGGCATGATTCCTGGCACCATTCTGTATGTTTATATCGGTTCACTTGCTCACGATTTAACCCTGATTGGCTCAGCAGAGCAGCCGACCGATCCTGTGGTGCAATGGGCAACTCGGCTCATTAGCTTTATCGCTACAGTTGCGGTCACCTTCTATATCACAAGAGTTGCTCAAAAAGCACTAGCAGAGAGTGTGATATCTGAGGGAGTGCCAGACCGAAGTTAATTGTCCCATTGATTATTAGAATGCAGTAACCATTCAGGGAGAAAAAACTATGGCTCAGTCTGCCTTTCAGGGTGTAACCGTCTTACCAATGGATGAATACAATCAAACCCTGGTTTCCCAGGTTCATCCGCCAGATTGGGTGAACCCGGCTCCGGCAAGCTGTTATGACTTAGTTGTTATTGGTGCAGGCACAGCAGGGTTAGTTGTAGCGGCAGGTGCAGCAGGGTTAGGAGTGGGCTTGAAAGTAGCGCTGATTGAACGACATTTGATGGGTGGCGATTGCCTAAATGTGGGTTGTGTGCCTTCTAAGTGCTTGATTCGATCTTCACGAGTGGTGGCTGATATGCGAGATTCTAAGCCTTTTGGGATTGAGCCTCCTGATCAGATTGCGATCGATTTTCCAGCAGTGATGGCTCGAATGCGACAGATACGAGCAGGCATCAGCCCCAATGACTCGGCTTCAAGATTTCAGAACATTGGAGTAGATGTCTTTTTAGGGGACGGGCGGTTTACTAGTGAGCGAAGTATACAAGTCGGTAATCAGACCCTTCGCTTCAAAAAAGCGGCGATCGCCACGGGCGCACGCGCTACCAGTCCTTCCATTCCTGGCATTGAGGAAGCGGGATACTTAACCAACGAAACTGTCTTTTCCTTGACCGATCGCCCTAATCGCCTAGCTGTGATCGGTGGCGGGCCCATTGGCTGCGAGTTAGCACAGACGTTTCAAAGGTTAGGGTGCGAGGTAACTCTGATCCACAAAGGCTCTCATCTACTTGACAAAGAAGATGCTGATGCGGCAGAAATTGTGCAGCAAAATTTTATTCGTGAAGGCGTTCGCTTAATGTTAAATGCTCAGATTGAGCGGGTAGAAAAAACGACAGATGGCAAAGTGATTACATTCAAGTCGCAGAACCAAGAAGACGCTATTACCGTAGACGAAATTTTAGTAGGGGCGGGACGATCGCCCAACATAGAAGGACTTAATCTAGAAGGAGTCGGGGTAGACTATGACCCCAAAAAGGGCGTATTAGTCAATGATTATCTGCAAACTACTAATCCTAAAATCTACGCGGCAGGCGATATTTGCATGGATTGGAAGTTCACCCATGCGGCAGATGCGGCGGCGCGAATTGTGATTAAAAATATGTTCTTCTCGCCCTTGGGTTTAGGTCGCTCAAAGTTGAGTGGTTTAGTGATGCCTTGGGTTACTTATACCGATCCAGAGATTGCCCATGTCGGACTCTATGAGTCTCAGGCACGACAGCAAGGTATTGAGATCAGCACAATACAAATCCCTTTTAAGGAGGTCGATCGGGCGATCGTTGATGGTGAATTAGAAGGTTTCATCAAAATTCTTCACCAAAAAAGCAGCGACAAAATTTTAGGAGCAACCATTGTCGCCAGACACGCCGGAGAGATGATTAGCGAAATTACCACTGCCATGATTGGAAACGTTGGACTTGGCAAGCTTTCAAGCGTCATTCATCCGTATCCAACCCAAGCCGAAGGGATTAAAAAAGCAGCAGATGCCTATCGTCGGACTCTACTAACGCCCCAGATTAAAGCGTTTCTAAAAATCCTGACGAGGATTTCTTAAAGTTTTTTTGTGCTTTGCAGATAGTTTTCTGAAGGCAGCCTATTCTTCTGGCACATTCAAGTTAAAGCCATAGAAGTTAAGGACTATAAATTAGACTTGTCGTAAAGTTGGGTTGGCATCTGGCTCATGGCTTCTATCGCCCGCAAAAATTTATTTGAAGACATTCCCCGTTTCTTAGTCGCGCAAGCAGGGATCATGTTTGCAGTGAGCTTGGTGACGATTCAAACTGGAATTCTTAACGGCTTTACTCGCTCTACAGGCGTTTTGATCGATCGCTCCCAAGCTGATATTTGGGTGACCAGCAAAGACATGGTTTACCTAGAACTAACGTTGCCCATGCCTGCTGGCAATCTTAACCAAGCGCTTAAAATTCCGGGTGTAGCCAGAGCCGAACCGCTGCTGTTAGGCGGTGGAATTTGGCGTAACCCTGAAGGGAAACTGAGCACCACTCGCATTTTTGGCTTTGATCCGGCAGGGCAACTGTTCAACGCTTTTGAAGTTACGGAAGGCAGCTTAGATGCACTGAAGCAGCCTTACTCGATCATGGTTGACCGTGCCAACCTCAAAAACCTGAACATTGAGAAAGTGGGTGATACTGCCACCATCGGCGCACTCAGCCTTGAGGTGGTCGGGATGACCCAAGGATCTCAGTCGATCGCTTCGGGCAACTTTCTGTTTGCATCCATCGAAAATACGAAAGCTTACGCCACCGGAAATCGGACTGCCAACCTCAACTGCCGTACGGAAGCCGACCAGTTTCTCTGCACCAATGTGTATGAACAGTCGCCTGCCTCGAATCCTGCCACGATCGCCCCAACGCCTCTAACCGCGACCGATCCTATTAGCTACATCCTAGTGCGCGCCCAACCCGGACAAGATCTAGAAGCACTTAAGCGCCAACTCGAAGCCAACCTGCCCGACACTCGCGCTTACACCCGCGCTGAAATGGCGCAGATCACTCGCAGCTATTGGCTCCGTCGAACTGGAGTGGGTTTTATTTTGGGGCTAGGAGCCACGGTGGGCTTCATTGTAGGGGTAGTGATTGTCGGACAAATTCTTTATTCCTCAGTGTCTGATCACTTAAAAGAGTTTGCCACCCTGAAAGCGATGGGTGTATCTGACCGGGTGCTTTACAGCATTATTATTGAACAGTCTTTGTGGATGGCAGTACTGGGTTATCTTCCCAGTATGGCGATTTGCTTGGGGCTTGGAGCTTGGACATTTGCGACCCAGGGGGTAACGATTTTAGTAACGCCGCTGATGGCAACTGGCGTGTTAGGAATTACTGTTTTTATGTGTGTGGGTTCGGCGGTGTTTGCGATTCAGAAGGTAACTCATGTTGACCCTGCGGTAGTTTTCAAGTCATAGACGTTGAAAAGAAGATGTTATGTAGTATTCAGTTTCGAGTCCGGATTGGAGGCGATCGTCCTAGAAGGATTGACAACTCATCCCAGCAAATTTAGATGGAACAGTTTAACGTCCTGCACATTCATAGATAGAGATTGAACATTTTGCCTCAATACTAAAACATAAGTCTAAAGCCATTGGTTTAAGAGACTTGGTCAAAATAAACAGGGTTCACTCAATTTAAGGATCTACCTCAAATCCGGTAGCCCGATAGACTAAAGATCTGAATATCTGCACCCCCTACTCAACTAAACGCGAATGACTGCCACGCCGATTCAATTTCAAGTCGATCTAACAGAGCCTCCCACAGTTCTGAGTTCAAGTTCTCACGAGATACTTGACCCATTCATGGGAACAAGGGCGATTGTTGCTAGGGGTGTAGAAATGGTTTTTCAGAGTGGCAACCAGAAATATCACGCCCTCAAAACTATCAATCTAGATGTTTACCGAGGTGATATTCAACTCTTGATGGGCCCTTCAGGCTCTGGCAAAACGACGCTTTTGTCAATTTTGGGTGGAATTTTAACTCCAACATCAGGCAGCGTTTGCCTAGCAGGACAAGACTTGACTAAAATGTCGCGATCGCAGCTTGCTAAGTTCCGGCTCAAAAATATTGGCTTTATTTTTCAAGAATTTAACCTTTTTCCGGCTCTGACAGCAGTTGAGAACGTAGAAGTTGCCCTGAAGCTCAAAGGGTTTAAGGGAGGAGCAGTGCATAAGGAGGGGCTGTTTTTACTAGAACAGGTGGGGCTAGCCGATAAAGCGAAGAGTCTTCCCCGCGATCTGTCAGGTGGACAAAAGCAGCGAGTGGCGATCGCCCGTGCCCTCGCCGGAAGTCCTCAGTTCATCATGGCAGATGAACCGACAGCAGCCTTAGATTCTCAAAGCGGTCATGCGGTCATTACGCTCTTGCGTCAACTTGCAAAAGAGCATAATCGGACAGTGTTAATGGTGACCCACGATCCACGAATTATGGATGTAGCCGATCGGGTAACAAACTTAGAAGATGGTGTTTTGCAGACTGTTTAGGTCGCTAATTTGTGCCATCTTAATTTGTGCCAGCTAGTATCTTATCGCTACCGTTTTAGAGATTGCCGCAAGGTTTCTTCTACCGATCGAGGATTCCAGCCTAATTCTTTTCTGGCTTTATCACCGCTGACTCGAACACAGCGATCGTAAATATAATGAACCCGCTCCCGGCTGATAGGCGGCTGCCAACTCAGTAAGTGTCCAATGGGTTCAAGAATATTGCCGACCAGTCGAACGACAGGTTGAGGAACCTCTGTGGGGGCAGGAATGCCAGTCTCTTGACTCAAAAATTGGAACATTGCACGAGTAGAAAGATCCCCAGTAGAAATAATGTAGTGAGAACCTGAGGGAGCATGGTCGGCAGCAAGAATCATAGCACTAACCAAATCATCGACATGGACGATACCTGTAATGCGATCGCCCCCTGCCCAAACTTTCAATTTGCCGTTCAGAAACGTATCCATTACTGGACCAAAGTGCGGATCATCGGCTCCAAAGATTCCCGATGGCATCACGCTGACAACCGGAAAACCCACTACGGCAAATTGATCGACGATCTGCTGTGCCTGGTATTTAGTCGAGTCGTAAGCAGAGGAAAACCCTTGTTGTTGACGCTCAAAAGTTTCATCAATAATTTGACCTTGCGTATCGCCATATACGCCAATGGTGCTGCAATAGACCATCTTTTGAACACCCACAGCTTGTGCCGCTTCCAAAACATTGCGAGTTCCCTCAACATTAATGCGCTCCATCCGGGCAGCATCAACGATTCCCAGTTCTACATAGGCGGCAGTGTGGAACACGCGATCGACCCCTTGCATGGCGGACTGAAGAGAGGCGCGATCGGTGATATCGCCGTAGGCTAGTTGGACATTGGTAGGAGTGAGGCGGGAAAGATCGCTAGTTTTGCGGACAAGGGCAATGATAGTATGACTCGGCTCACTCTGCTCTACAAGAGCTTTGACCAAGTGGGAGCCTGTAAAACCGTTGGCTCCAGTGATGAGAGTTTTCATAAAGTAAAAGGAGAGGGCTAGAGAGCTTTTTCGTAAATGCGGTAGGTTTTATAGATGGTGCCGCCAGAAGCTTCGATGAGTTTTCGGGAGGGCATGTTGTCTTCAAAAACCCAGGAAAGTTCGGCGCGTTTGTAGGGCTTGCCTTTCTGAATACCGCCTTTCATGCCGAGGTAAATGAGGGCGAGAGGAACAAGTTTGCGGCGATATTCGGGCAAAGAACAAACAGCAATGACTCGACCTTGGTCAATTTGCCGACGATACCAGAGGAATTTGAGAACGCCTAACCAGTTCAGCTTGCCATTAATATGTTTGAGAGCAATATTATAATCAGGCAGCGCCATCCAAAAGCCAATCATTTCACCGTTATATTCGGCGATCGGAAAGATATCAGGATCAACTAAACTTTGTAGATCTTTGGCTTCTTCTAAAAATTCTGCTTGAGTACGAGGCGTTGAACTCCAATTGCCCGAAAAAGCTTTATTAAATAAGTTATAGAGGGCAATGCAGTCTTGCTCGAAGCCATCGCCTTTAAGACGCAATGGGCGAAAGGTAACACCAGATTTGCAAGCAATGCGGTAGGACTTGGCAAACTGTTCGGTGAGATTGTGGTTAAGGGGAAGGTCGTAGGCATAAGCATCTTTGGCTTTTCCCCAGCCGTCTTGTTCCATAAATTTGGGGTAGTAAGACGGGTTATAAGGCATCATCACCATCGGCGGCGAGTCGAAGCCATCCACTAACAAGAGGCAGTTGTTGTGGGTAGACAGATCGATCGGGCCTCGAGCGATCGCCATTCCCTCGCCTCTCAGCCAATCACTCGCCGCTTGGAACAATGCCTGCGCTACTGCAAAATCTTCAATACACTCGAAATAGCCAAATAGTCCAATGTTTACGCCTTCGCGTTGAATGAGGCGATCATTAATTGCTGCAACAATGCGCCCTACAACTTCTTGGGTTTGGGGCACAACGGCAATAAATTGTTGTAGCCTGCCATATTGAAAGAAAGTATTTTGAGGAGAAAGCTGTTTAGCAATGCTGCTGCGCAACGGTGGCACCCAGTTGGGGTCGTTTTTATAAATTTTGGCAGGCAGATCGAGGAAGCGATCGCCATCTGCGGCTGTGGTAACGGGTCGGATTTCAATTTGAGCGTTGGCGGTTGCAACCATGGTTAACTTGCTGAACTCTTTTAGAGACTTTACCAAACAACCTGACCCTAGCTGCGATCGAAATTTACCTCCACGACCCCGAAGATACGCAGAAAGTTTGTGGAGATCTATCAACATTAACGTAACATGCCAAAAGATTCTTGCGATCCACCTTAATTAGAGTGATATGCAAAACGTTTCTCTCTAAAAAGAAGTTATGCCGCAAGCTTATTAGAAGAGGAAACATTTGAAGCCTGCCTATTGCCACCCCAAGGCAAGTTACTTTGAAATTGCCTGTGGGAAATACTTTCAGATTGTTTGTGGGATGCTTGACAATGGATTCAGACTCTAGCCAGAGATTGAAATATCTTTACAAAGAATATGTAAGACTCAATGATAAGGCAGATGATCTTATCAAAAGCACTTTTGAGGATTTCAAGTTATTTGGAGTAGTAGGTGCAGTTATCCTTATTTGGAAGCCTATTGCTGAACTCACTTTACCCGCAAGCCCAAGGCTCAATTCCAGTCTATTTCTATTTTTAGGCTTTCTGAGTCTGCTTACAGTTCTAGGATTAATTGCACTATCAAACTTAATTAAACAATCCTATGCATGGTACTTTGTGCATAATTTACAAGCTTATGAGATGGAGATTAAAAAAGAATTAGGTGAGGTAGAAGACTCACAAATTTTTAACTTTAATATGGGCAAAGAAGAAGCAAAATTTATTATTTCATCTTACCAATTATCATACAGAACATTTACCATTTCATTTGCTATCGTCGTTACTCTTCTACCGTTCATAATTCTGTGTTATTCAAATATTTTTTATGCATTACTTTATCTATTAATATCATTTTTTGGTTTTGCACTGTATTTGCAAATTTTCAGGAGAATGGTCAAGCAATATTCTAATCAAAAACTCTTATAAATCGAATTCAAATAGCCTGCGTGAAACTCGAAAGCAGTGAACATGACAAAGCAATGGTGTATTGAACGGCTTAGCACCACAAGTTCAATAAAGCGGCATGACACTTCGGTCGGAGCGGACTGTTGGAGCGAACCAGCGAGAGAGCTTGGTGGTGATGCAAAAGTTATTTGCTGCTCAACCAGAACGTTAGGGCGATGGCGACGGGCTGATGCTTGGACTGACACTCGGGGCTGGCACTGCCTCACTAGTCTGAGAGTTTTGTAGTAAAACCTGGGTGTCAAATCGGAAGGTGCGCCCATCTTGCACCGCAGACGTTACTCCGATCGCCCGAATTGCATTTAAAAGCGCCCGATTGTCGGTTGGCAAAATGGGAAAAGGTAAGTTTGTGTTATTTGCCAACGGCTGCACATTCAAGAAAAAATGACCATTGTTGGCTGCTAAATTAGTCGCCGTTGCTTTTCGGAATAGGTCAGCTTCTGCCAATGTTTTTCCGGCTGCGGGGGCAACTAGGCTGGAGACACCCGGCCCGATCGCCAAGTACAGCACATTCCCATCCAGCCAACCGTGGGTTGCATTTAACGCCGTAAATTGAGACACCCATTTAACGACTCCAGCATCATTCTGGCTAATTTGGAACTGGTAGCGATCTCTCATCACTTGATCAAGCTTTTTGAGCGTTTGCTCAGCAGCAGGGCGATCGCTCACCTGCATTAGCAGCATAATCCCAGCCGTGGGAGTGGGATCTAAGTTGGCTGGCGCTGTAATTAAGCCCAGCGCAAATTCTCCATCCATCCAAGGCAGAAAATCCTTTTCCACATTCATGCCCGTCAAATTTTCTAACCCTGATTGCACAGCGTTAGTGCTGTAGCCTAAGGTACGAGGAGCAGGATTTTTTTCATTCTTCTGGCTTGTCTCCTGCCAAAACTGCTTAAGGCTGCCGCCCGAAGTCATCATGACAGTTTGAGCAGGCAACAGGCTGGGCATTCGTTGGGCTTTGTTATCGGTTCGATACCGTACTTTACTGTTAGCATCAACCCACGACAAGCCCTGCATTCTCATGCCTTCTTGCCCCAAATTGACCGTGCTGATCATGCCCTGATTGTTGTGGAGCAAGCTGAGGGCTTGGGGTGGAATCGGCAACGCAGGGTTACTAATTGCCATGTTCTCAGCGGCAGGTACGTTGACATATAGCCGCATGAAAGGTGCAACAGTTTTAAGCTGCTTGAACGACTGGTTATACTCTGAAATGCGCGATAAAGGCGGCTTACCTTTGAAGGTGTCGATGACCTGCTCAATGGCTTTGGCGCTGGGCGATACGACGACAAGGCGATTATTGACGACTGTAGCAGCGTAGGCGGGTTCTTCTTTGCCGTGGACTTCTCGGATTTTTTGTCCTTTATAGTCGCGCTCTACCCATTCTTGTCCGGCAGCGGTTTTGGGAGTTGCCATCAGCGCTTGAGCTTTGGCAGGATTGGCGATCGGTAGGATAAACACGGGTGGCGTATCTACCAATCCGTTCGGGTTAGAGGATTGGATAGCAGGTGAGTTATTTTCTGCTATGGGCGGCAGAAACGCCACGGTCACTTCTTGCCCAACCCAGGGCTTAATGTCGCGGTTATAGTCCAGCCCGTTGGCAGTGAGGTAGCGATCGCGCAATTTAGCAAAATTTTCTGCTAGAGCTGCCTTCGTATCCGGATTGCCAAACTGTTGAAGCTGCTGCCATTGGGTTTCGTTAGTGGTAAAAGCTAAGGTCATTGCCGTGGATTGGGGCAAGATTTCCGAACCCACGGGCAACCCTTCCACCGGAGTGTTTTGTTGCACTACCCACCACAGCGCTATACCCCCACCCGTTAGGGCGATCGCGGCACTCAGGGGCACAAGAGATTTCAGCTTTTTATTAAATAATTTTTTTATCATTTGTCTCTAGCCAGAAAAGGATGGGCGACACCTGCGACAGAATTTTAGCGCAGGGACGATAGTTATTTAGAAAATAAAAACGAGTTGAATGTTCCAGCTTTCCTCGGTTCGCACTAGCCGAATCTGCCGCAGAAATTCCCTAAAATAAAATCGTCGTTCTGCCTCGGATAAATCTAACCAGAATTGCGGCAACGACACGACCTGGGCGATCGCTTTCAGGTTATCGGGCGGTAACTGTGCGGCTCTTGCCTGCAACGCCGCCATCTCTGTCCGCACCTTATAAGCTCGTAGCTCTGCCGTTTCGCCATCCAGCACGCCGCTCGTTACCAATGCCGGAATCTGTTCTAGAATTCCTTGCTTTGACGCAATCTGAGCCGTGATCCCCGACTTTATGCCATCAAAACTGGGCACATGACCCACTGCTACAGGCAAATCCTGACAAATCTGGTAGATCGTTTTTTCCAGCACCTCATCGTAGGCGATCGCCTGACATTTAGGCTGGTTGGGGCAAGTAGTTGGACGCAGATAAAGATATTCTGCCTTGCGAGAGGTCGTCCGGCTAATGGTCATGGGAGATTGACAAGTGCCACAGGTGACTAAGCCAGAGAGCGATCGCGGGGCACTGGCAGTTCGGGGCGGCATTTGCCGATTGCGCCGCAGCAACCGATCGATCTGCGCTGCCTCATCTCGCGATAGAATTGCAGTGTGAGTATCGGGCACTATTTCACCATTTTGGTAAGCCAAGTCGCCTCGGTAAACTGGACTGGTCAGCCACCGTTGCCCCGTCGAAGCTGAGATTTTCTTGCTATATTTCTTTTGCAGATACCGGACGCTGCCTCGAAGCGAGCCATAAAGCAGGAAATGATCAAAAAACTCCTTGACGACCGGAGCCGTGCTGCGATCGAGCGTGTAGCGATCTTTGCCCCGACGGTAGCCATAGGGCGCTTTCCCTGGCGGCGGGAGTGCCTTCACCCGATTACGGGCGTGTCCTTGCTGCAATCGTTGACTGCGTTGGCTGTCCTGTACAGTCTTTAATACATGGAGTAAGTCCGATCGCCGCAAAGGTTGATCATTACTGCCCACCGATTCTTCAATGGCAATTAAATGAATGTCTAAAGTTTCTAATTGGGCGAGGCGATCGCCCACCTCTGCCACTGAGTCACCCAACTCTGCCAGCCGTCGGACTAATAAGTAGGCTCCTGAGTATTGCTGACAATCTTGCAGTAGCTTTTGTAACTGAAATCGTCCCCCCAAATCCTGATACACTCTATCAATTTCCCAGCCCCAAGCTGAGGCATCTGGCGCAGCGCTAATCAGGGGATTGCTATAGGAGTAGGCAAAGATTTTTAAATCGTTCTTCATCCTTGCTTTCTCCTCGCTTTCTCCTGTAGATATCTAGCTAGTGGACATCTAGATAGACAACGCTCATCCCCACTATTCTTTGACTCCCAAAGACCATAAAATTATCACACTGCCCGGATAACTATCATAGGCGACCCCATGAGTTCTACCCTTCACTCTTCTGATGATGCTTTTCGGATTGGCACCGTGACAGAACCCCTAAACGCACAAAATCTAAACCTGGAAATTGCGTCAGCCGCTGAGCTATTTCTGCGCCATCGCCTCAAGATTGTGGAAGATCTGTGGCAGTCGGTGTTACAGCAGGAGTGTGGGCAAGAGTTAGTAGACCTATTACGGCAATTGCGATCGCTCTGTTCGCCTGAAGGGCAGGTGCCAGCGGCGATCGGTTCAGAGGCGCTCAAAGTGGTGGAAAACCTTGACCTGAATGAAGCCATTCGCGCTGCCCGCGCCTTCGCTCTCTATTTTCAGCTGATCAACATTGTCGAGCAACACTACGAACAGCGCGGACAACAGCAGCAATACCGCGCTACCTACGAGCAGCAAGCGAACGATAACGGTAAAAGCGCCTCGTTCTTTGCCTCCAATCCGATTAAGTATATAGGCGATCCTGAAGAATGTCAGGGCGCTCTGCAAGCCGACATGCTAGAAAAAAGTATGCAGGATACGACTAGTTGGCGAGAAGCCGGAACGCTGCAAACCCTCTTCCCCAAGTTGCTGCGGCTAAACGTTCCCCCGCGCCAAATTCAGCAGTTGATCGATAATCTCGATGTACGCCTCGTGTTTACCGCACACCCTACCGAAATTGTCCGCCACACCATTCGTGATAAGCAGCGCCGCATTGCCAAAATTTTGCGCCAGCTTGACCAGGCAGAAGAAGGAATGCAAACGATGGGGCATTCTGCGTCTTGGGAAGCCAACGAGCTACGGGAGCAGTTGACCGAAGAAATTCGCCTCTGGTGGCGCACCGACGAGCTACACCAGTTCAAGCCTACTGTATTAGATGAAGTGGACTACACCCTCCACTATTTCCAAGAGGTCTTGTTTGACGCGATCCCCCAGCTTTATCATCGC
The DNA here is from genome assembly GCA_019358855.1 of Timaviella obliquedivisa GSE-PSE-MK23-08B. Taxonomy (NCBI): domain Bacteria; kingdom Bacillati; phylum Cyanobacteriota; class Cyanophyceae; order Oculatellales; family Oculatellaceae; genus Timaviella; species Timaviella obliquedivisa. The sequence continues at coordinate 20,659 of JAHHII010000002.1, forward strand.
TTCTGTCGATCGCTCTCAGCCACATTCCCCAGCCTTCGCCCGCCTAGCCAAAACTTTTGTAAATTCGGCTCGTGGGTAGGTTCCGATCGCGATGGCAACCCGTCCGTCACACCCGAAATTACCTGGAAAACCGCTGGCTATCAGCGCAACCTGGTACTGGGTAAGTACATTAGCTCGATGGGATATTTGACTAACCTGCTCAGTCTTAGCCTGCACTGGAGCGATGTCTTGCCAGAGCTACTGGAATCATTGGAGCAAGACCAAATGCAGCTTCCAGAGGTCTACGAAAGCCTAGCAATTCGCTATCGGCAGGAGCCTTATCGACTGAAGCTAGCTTACATTCAAAAGCGGCTGGAAAATACGCGCGATCGCAGCATTCAGCTTTACAACGGTGACTGCTTCCATACCGAAATTCCCGAAATCAACCCCGCTACAACCTACGGTTCCGGTGCCGATCTCCTAGCCGAACTCGACTTGATCCACCGCAACCTCCATGAAACCGGGCTGCAATGCCGCGAGCTAGAAAACCTGATTTGCCAAGTCGAAGTGTATGGCTTCAACCTGGCATACCTGGACGTGCGCCAAGAAAGCACGCGCCACTCCGATGCCCTTAGCGAAATTGCCGACTATCTACAAATCCTGCCCCGCTCCTACAACGACCTCTCAGAAGAGCAACGTCTCGTCTGGCTCTGCACCGAGCTACAAACTCGTCGTCCACTCATTCCAGGTGAACTGCCCTTCTCCGAAAAAACTGTCGAAACCATCCGCACCTTCCGCATGGTGCGCCGTCTGCAACAGGAGTTTGGTTCTGCCATCTGCGAAACCTACGTCATCAGTATGAGCCACAGCGCCAGTGATATGTTGGAGGTATTGCTCCTAGCCAAAGAATCAGGACTTTACGACCCATCAACCAGTTCTGGCAGTCTCAACGTCGTCCCCTTGTTTGAAACCGTCGAAGATTTGCAGCGCGCCCCAGCCGTAATGAAGGAAATTTTTGAACTCCCCTTCTATCGCGCCATGCTGTCGGGCGGCTACAGCGGTGAGCCAGATTCGCCAACCCTAGTTCCCCAGCCCATTCAAGAAGTCATGCTGGGTTACTCTGACAGCAACAAAGACTCAGGCTTCCTCAGCAGCAACTGGGAAATTCATAAAGCCCAGCAAGCCCTTCAAAAAATTGCCGAGCAGTATGGCGTTGCCCTGCGGATTTTCCACGGACGGGGCGGTTCGGTGGGTCGGGGCGGTGGTCCGGCATACGACGCAATTCTGGCGCAACCCGGTAGCAGCATTGACGGGCGCATTAAAATTACGGAGCAAGGGGAGGTGCTGGCATCGAAGTACAATATGCCCGAACTGGCACTGTATAACCTGGAAACAGTGACTACTGCTGTATTACAAGCCAGCCTGTTACGCAACGGGTTTGATGATATTCAACCCTGGCACGAAATTATGGAAGAGCTTGCCACGCGATCGCGCAGTCACTATCGCAACCTGATCTACGAACAACCTGACTTTATTGATTTTTTCCACCAAGTCACGCCGATTGAAGAAATCAGCCAACTCCAAATTAGCTCTCGTCCGGCTCGTCGCGGCGGTAAAAAAGATCTCGCTAGCCTCCGAGCTATTCCTTGGGTGTTTAGCTGGACTCAAACCCGCTTCTTGCTGCCTTCTTGGTATGGAGTCGGCACTGCCCTGCAAAGCTTTTTGACGGAAGCACCCGAAGAGAACTTAAAGCTACTGCGCTATTTCTACTACAAATGGCCTTTCTTTAAAATGGTGATTTCCAAATGCGAAATGACGCTCTCGAAGGTAGATTTGGAGATTGCTCACCATTATGTCAATGAACTCAGCCACACCGAAGACCGCGATCGCCTGGAAGCAGTGTTCGCCCAAATTGCTCAAGAGTTTTACCTCACCCGCGAACTGGTGCTAGCCATCACCGGGCACAAACGATTACTCGATGGCGACCCCGACTTACAGCGATCGGTGCAGCTTCGTAATGGCACCATTGTTCCCCTGGGCTTTTTGCAAGTCTCGCTAATCAAGCGTCTGCGCCAACACAAAACTAACGCCGCCTCTGGAGCCATTCGCTCTCGCTATAGCCGGGGTGAATTACTCCGAGGTGCATTGCTCACCATTAATGGCATTGCTGCCGGAATGCGCAATACGGGCTGAGCAGTCGGCTCTAAAAAATCCTGGCTAGAATTAGGCTAGTCGTCGCATCATTTAACTTAACGACACTAGCAGCAGTTACTCCAGGAGATCCATGAGCAGGAATGAAATGAAGGGACTTGCGAACGAACTCAAAACCCAGCTTTTAACTTTGGGCGGACTCGTTGCTTTAATGTGGGCGATCGAAATCATCGATCAGCTTCCTGGTATAAACCTGGATCTGTACGGCATTATTCCTCGTAGGATCATTGGACTGCGGGGAATTGCATTTGCGCCATTTTTACATGGGAACTTCCCTCACTTAATTGCGAATACAGTGCCTTTTTTAACTTTAGGATGGTTAGTGATGTTGCGTCGCACTAGCGACTTTTGGATTGTAACGGCGATCGCTGCCCTCATTGGCGGGTTGGGCACTTGGTTGATTGCGCCCTCTTTCTCTATTCATATTGGTGCCAGCGGTATCATTTTCGGCTACTTAGGCTTCCTGCTCTTCCGAGGATACTTCGAGCGCAACTTTGCCTCTATGGCATTGTCTGTCACCGTTGGAGTATTGTATGGAGGGTTACTTTGGGGTGTTCTACCACAACAGCCAGGAATTTCCTGGCAGGGGCACTTATTTGGGTTCATTGGGGGCGTAGTGGCAGCCCGTATTTTGGCTGCACCTAGGAAGCCGCCCAAAGCTTACTAAATTTAAAAGGTAGAACAAGATGAAAGATTTCGCAGGTAATACTCTGGCATCTGCTAAAAAACTGGGCAGCTTGGGTGCCAAAACGTTAAACTTCAAAGATTCTATAGGTTCAGGCGATCGCGATGATCTGTATACCTTCAGCGTGGGTAGCAGCAGTGGGCTGAACGTGAACTTTTCAGGAGCGATCGCGGCTGAACTGTTTACCCTAAAGAATCGCAAAGCTATTAAAAAAATCGGTAAAATAGATTTCAGCAACCTTAAAAGAAAAGATATTCGCAAAAATCTTATCCGCGTTGCTCGTTCTGGTAGCAGCAACGTTCCCCAAATCAGTATTGCCACATTAAATCCTGGTGATTATTATTTGCGGGTGCGATCGTCTAAAAATAAAATAAATTACAGCGTTGCTATTAGCAGCCCGACCGCGATCGCTGATCCTGAACCGCTCCCGACTTTCGATCCCAATCCCATTCCAAATCCAGTTCCGATTCCCCCTGTTTTAGTTCCAATTCCCAATTCACTTCCTACTCTTGGAATCACCACATCCCTTTTCAGCGGCACTGGATTGCCTAAAACGCAAGGCTGGCTAGACTTTAACCAAATTCCAATCTCTTCCCTGATCAATCAACCGCCCTTTCTGTCAAACACTGCTAAAACTGTTGTTCAAACTTCAGGTACAACGGGTGTCACGTTCAAAACCGATGAAGGTATTGCGACAACCGCAGATCTGAATAAAGGCTATGCAGGCTACAGCAACTACACCGCCACGATTGCAACTCCATTTCCTTTGACCTTTAAATCTGCAAAGGTTAACCCAGCCTTCCCAACGCTCGATCGCACTGCAGGTTACAGTCTCTCATTTAGGCTTGCTGTGACTTCAGAAGTGAGTAATCCTGATCGGGCAGGGTTTAGCATTACTTTAATTAGCGAAGATGCTAAGGGAATTGAATTAGGATTTAAGAGCGATCGCATTTTTGCTCAATCCAGCACTTTTACCGAATCTGAAACCGCTATTTTTAGCACCAATATCTTTACTAATTACAAACTCGCAGTGAAGGGCGACGGCTACGAACTGTTTGCCAACAACGCCTCTATCCTTAAAGGGGCACTCCGAACCTACGAGTTTAATCCCGCAACTAGCAATCCGCCGCTGCCTGCTAGCCCATACGTCTTACCTAGCTTTTTGTTTCTGGGCGATAACACCGATCAGGGAAGAGCAACCGTAACTTTAGGGGCGATCGACATTACTCAAGGTTGATCAGAAATACCAAATAGTCTCCTTCTCAATCCGCTAATTCCTCTTATTTTTTGAATATGAGGAAACAATAAACGTCCAACTTGCCACGTATGTTCCAGAAAACTGACTTAAGTAGTCAGCAGTACTGTCTGGAACAAACCAATCAGGAACCACCTCTTGCTGTTGAATCTTTTCGTTCAAGCCAATTTGCAACGACATATTTTCATAAGCAATGTTTGCTTTTGCGGTTCTCAGCATTGTTCCGACTAACTTATACAGCCATTCTGCTCGAACAAACAGACTATGTGCTGGATGGTCACCATAATTGAATCCCACAATAATAATTAAGTATCCACTCTCGCTGACAATCCTATCTAAACAAAATTGAATAATTTGTTGCTCATCCTTATGCTGCTGACTTTCCTTATCAACGGTATGGAATATCATTCCACCTAGTAGCACTACGTCAAACTTTCTGCCTTCCGCAGCTAGTTTCCGCAGAAAGACCCATAAGTCTTGGCAAACAAAGGTTCGATCAGGATGTTTAGTTGAACAGTATTCAATAGCATATGCACTATGATCAATCCCCAAGTATTCGCATTGAGAAGATAAATATTTGAGCAAAGCCCCATTTCCACAGCCCAAGTCTAACAAAGAGTATGGTTTCTCTCTAAATGCTTCCTCTATAAAGTGAACGGCTGGCGTATAACGAGTGGCATTTTCTGGCTGTTCAAAGTAGGCAAAATAGTCAGACTGAAATCGCTCTTCTTCAGACATTTTACGTACAGGGTAATTGCTGTGCATATCGTAAGGAGGTTATGAAGTAAAGGTAGTATCTAGATTCTAGATTGGAGTTGCAATTAGTTCTGCTAAATAGTGGACGATTACCTACGATCGCCCTCAGACTAATCACAAAATTGATCTTAAAGCGATCGCCTTTACCAGACAGTTTCTACTGACATAAAATATCGTTATCAACGTAGCTAAGTAATCGATACAACCGTCTTTGGATGATTAAAGTTAAAGTTTCTGAAAGCTCTAAGCGCTGGAATGAACACTAGTTTAAGACGTTGTTAATTTCTTGTTAAGAACTTTGTGCGATCGCTAGAAAATCTAACTTTTTTACAGAAGAGCGATCGCGCTAACTACAGGACTAACAGAGAAAACCCTTGTTGCAACAGAGTTTTCTCTTCTTCGGCGCTGAGGAGAGAATTCAAAGTTTCTCAAGATTATTTAGCAAAATTTTAGGGTTACACTTTTTGTTAAAAGTACGTTACATTGTAACGGTCTACGCAAAACAAACTAGGTAAAACGCATGGCTGATATTATTGATACCGCTGTTGGTGCTGGCTCTTTTAGCACCCTAGTAACTGCAATTAAAGCTGCTGGTTTAGTAGAAACTCTTAAAGGCGCAGGTCCCTTTACTGTTTTCGCTCCTTCTGATGAAGCATTCGCTAAACTTCCTGCTGGAACAGTTGAGAGTCTGCTTGGAGATATTCCTAAGCTCAAGCAGATCTTGACTTACCACGTTGTCTCAGGCAAGGTAATGGCGGCTGATGTTGTTAAGCTGAAAACGGCGACAACAGTTGAAGGCTCAGATGTTAAAATTGATGCTTCTAACGGCGTTAAAATTAATGATTCTACAGTTGTAACACCTGATGTTGCTGCTGATAATGGCGTTATTCATATTATTGATACAGTATTGCTTCCTGCATAAGCAACCGCTTAAATAGCATCAAAACTCGTTAACGTTAACAAGTTGTTAACGTTAACTAAGTGTGGGTCATAGCTTTTAGCAGCTACTGACCCACTTTGTTTAGGGATACTTGTGCAACTAAGCAAGTACAAGAACACAAACAACTTTAGAACTTGTGTTTAGGGTAAGGCGAAGCAATCAACATCACATTCACTTTTCACCCCAAGGTTTTCTAAACTAAAGCTTTGAGATTCTTAGTTATCAATTTTTAAGGGAAATGTAATCGAAGAGTTCAGTGTTGTTTCATGAGATTTTCAAAGAAATAAATATCATTTTGTGGAGCGACATCATGCTAGTCGAAGGCGAGACTTTGAGCTAATCTATCAGTGTCTTTTGAAAAAATCGCTTCAATGAAACGAGAGGAATTTGGATAACAACGTACTTAATTACGGGTGCAAATCGGGGCATTGGTTATGAGTACTACCCTCAACTGCGAGCACGGCAAGAAACTGTCGTTTCTAGTCTGTCGTCATTGCATCTAAGGAATTGCAGCAGCTAGGAGGACGGGTTGAGGAGGGCATTGATATTATCTCAGATGCTTTTGTAGCAGATTTGCAAACCTGTCGAAGAAATATTGCGATCGCGCTTTAGCATCTAACGGTAGGCAAAATCAACATCCTTGACTCGCAAGCACAAGGTACACAGGCGCAGTCTAACCCCGTAGAGAAACTGTCACCATCAAAGTTTTTTCGAGTGTGGCTCTATCAGCACTTGAGCCAAAGCAATAGCTATGTGCTTGATGATACTCACATATAACCGTACAAACCTGAAAATGTGCGGAAAGATTCTTGCGATCCACCGGATTTAGGGAGATCGGCAGAAGAATTCTTGCGATCGACCTAAATTAGAGTGATGTACGGAAAAACTCTCTCAAAAGAAGTTACGCTGCTCAAGCTATTGATGAAGGCGTAACCATGGGGTGAGAGGCGATCGCTCTAACGGTAAATAATGCAGAGCGATCGCGCTTTAGTCAAGTAACAGTCCAACTTAGCTTCAAACGTTCATAAACCCACCATCAACGACGAGATCTGCTGCTGTCATATAGGAAGACTCATCACTGGCAAGAAAAACGACACCCGCAGCAATCTCCTCTGGTTTCCCAAACCGCCCCAAAGGGGCAGACTGCTTAACATAGTCACCAAAGCTATTCAGTGCTTCTGGTGGCAATCCCATTTTGCTTTGAAAATTCGTGGGCACAAAACCAGGGCTGATGGCATTGACTCGGATCTGACGGGATGCTAGTTCAGCCGCCAGAGTTCGAGCCAACGATCGTACTGCCGCCTTTGTGGCAAAGTATACGCTGCCCATTGCTGCGCCCTTCTCATTCACAGCGGATGCGTTCAAAATCACCCTTGCCCTGTCATTCAGGAGTTCAGCAAGTTTCTGCACGGTAAAAAACACGCCTTTCACGTTGATGTCAAACTGGTCATCATAGAACACTTCGTCGATCGCAGCGAGTGGAGCAAACAAGCCAATGCCTGCATTTGCAAACAGAATGTCGAGCGTACCAAATTCTACTTTGACCCGTGCTGCTAATGCGTCCAAGTCCCGGAGGGAGCGAACATCTGCTTGAACCGAAATCACCGCTTCACCGAGTTCATTGACAGCAGTTTGCAGACGTTCCTCGTTCTGTCCAGTAATCATCACTTGTGCCCCTTCCGCGACAAACTGTTTGGCAGTTTCAAACCCGATCCCTGTCGTTCCTCCAGTGATCAGGGCTGTTTTGTTCGTCAAGCGTGCCATAGTTGTACCTCATAAATGATAACAAACTTAGACTGATTGGTCTAAGTTAAGGCAAAAAATTTAACCGGTTTTGAGCAGTGCCAACGTCGCCTCTACGGTGCTATGCAAAAGCGTTTCATCTTCCAAGACCCGACCGATTAAAGCCATTCCCTGGGTTGTACAAAGCAACAGACGGGCAAGGTTGCGGGGGATGATGACTGCACTGATTTCACCTGCTTTTTGAGCACGATCAATGACGACGCAATAAGCATCTTCCAGTCCTTGAAGATGGTGACGCAAAATGGATGCAATCTCCGTCTCCTCTGTATCGAAATCAGCAATATTAGTGCCTAACATACAGCCTTGACTTCTAGGTAATGAATGTCGGTGCTGCAAATTTTGTAGAACTTGCTCTAGGTTTGCTAGGGGCGACCCCGGAGCCGAAAGCTGATTCCGAATGGACTTTACCTCTGTGTGGACATAGTGGTCTAATGCCTTGAGAAAAAGCGATCGCTTGTTGCCAAACGTATCGTAGAGACTCTTTTTGCCAATTCCCATGTGTTCCAGCAGTTCAGAAAGGCTTGCTGCCTCATATCCTCGTGCCCAAAACACATCCATTGCCTTTGAAAGGGCAACTTCAGGATCAAATTGCTTCTCAGGCCCTCTGGTCATGATGGCATAGTAGCATTACCTAAACCGAATGGTCAATGTTTTTTGTAAATGGCATACGACAGACCTTTAAGATGCAATCAGTTGACTGGTGGCGATCGCCGCATAAAGTCGCTGCACCGGAACGTTGCCATTTAATTGGTGAGTTGCAAAAGTTATCTGCGTCTGGTGAACTTGGTCGTTAGACGGCTTTAGTTGCCGATCGCTACCCTCTTTCACTCACCGCTAAAACTACCGTCACTGATCATTACGGGCTGATTGAGATGCTGTTGTAGAAATGATATAAGAACGTTCCCAACTTAGTTGGCAGTAACGTTTTGAACCTTTATTTTTAACGAGACTGAGCCTCTAGCATTACTCCCCGAATGGAATAATCTAGCAAGCGAATAGGATGAATGACAGCGACCCCTTGCAGGTTTCTCGAAGAGATCGCTTTTCCCTTCTTCTCTAAATGCTTCATGATTTGTAGCGAACATCCAGGGTTAGAAGATGCGATTAATGTTGCTCCTGTGTTCAGCAAATTATCTACCTTCTGCTGCCCTAACTCGTCTGCCACTTCGGGTTGCAGCATATTGTAAACGCCAGCGCTTCCGCAACATAATGCTGCATCAATAGGATCTCGTACCGTTACACCGGGAATTTGACGCAAGAGTTGACGCGGTTGAAGACTAATTTTTTGACCATGTAAAAGATGGCAAGCATCTTGATAAACCATAGTTAACGGCTCTGTTTGCAATGGAGAAAGCTTGGCAGTTAAACCTACGTCTGCCAGAAACTCTTGCACATCTCTAACCTTGCTAACAAACGACTTTGCCTTATCTCGGTATTCCGGGTCGTCTTGCAAAATATGATCATATTCTTTTAGCGTATGCCCACAGCCTGCTGCATTAATGATGATGGCATCGACATTTGTGTGTTCAAAACTATCGATCATTTGTCTCGCCAAAGCCTGTGCTTGGTCAGTTTGTCCTTGGTGTTGGGGCAGTGCCGCACAACAGCCTTGGCTTTTAGGAATGACGACCTCGCAACCGTTGGCGCTCAGGACTCTAGCGGTAGCTTCATTAACATCGCTGAAGAATAGCCGCTGGACGCAACCCAAAATCATGCCGACGCGGTAACGCTGTTTGCCCTGTGCCAGCACGACATCAGGTAGGTTGTCTTGAAACGATCGCGCGGTGACAGCAGGCAGCAACGACTCCATTGCAGCAAGACGAGGCGATAAGCGCTGAAGTAATCCGCTAGAGCGAATGAGTTTGGGTAGTCCTAGCCATTGATAAACGGCAAGGGGAACGAGGAAAAGGCGAAGGCGATCGGGATAGGGAAACAGCGAGAAGATGAGTTGACGGAAGAGGCGATCGCCCAGCCCGCGTTCATGATTCCGCTCGATTTGTGGGCGAGTGGCGGCAATGAGTTGGTCGTACTGCACACCAGAGGGGCAAGTGGTGACGCAAGCCAAACACCCCAGGCAAGAGTCAAAATGCTGCACCGATGTGGGCGATAAAGGGGCTTCGCCTTCGTTAATCGCATCCATTAAATAAATGCGTCCCCTGGGGGAGTCCATCTCTGTGCCTAATACCCGATAGCTGGGACAAGTGGAAAGGCAAAAGCCACAGTGAACGCAAGCATCGATGAGCTTAGGGTCGGGGGGATAATTGGGGTCAAACTTGGGGCTAGTTGGATCGGCAGTTTGAGTCATTGTTAAATTCCGCCGACAAACCGACGGGGACTGAGGAGATTTTTGGGGTCGAACTGGGTTTTGATTTTTCGCATCAGTTCCAGGGCATTGCCAGAGTAGCCCCAAACATCTACGGTTTGCTTGAGCGAAATGGGTGCTTCTAAAACGGTGAGAAAACCTCCTTGCGCCTGGCAGAGATCTCGAAGCCTAAGCAGGGCTGGGGCAGTTAGATTGCTGAACCGGAGCATTCCTAAACCGCTACCTGCGTAAATACAGCCTGTGACGGAAGCGATCGCCCTCATCTGCACTAATGTCTCGACTGCTTTCGATGGGAGTACTCCTATTTTGCAGGCAATGGGAAAAGCGGGGGTGTGCGTCTCTATTTGTTCTTGCAATTGCTGCCATAACTGGGCTTCCTCGATGCCTGCCCAGGCTTGCCCTTTTAGCCCTAGCGCTTCACCCACTTGGAGCAGTCGGGCGGCTTGTTGTTCGACGCTGACCTCAATATTTTGGAAGCGGATCAAAAGTCCCATGCTATCTACCCCTATTTGAGCCGGGAGGAGGGCGATCGCAGTTGGTGTTAACGCCGAAGCGAGCAGGATTTTCGTGACTTCAGCGATCGCCCCCGCATCACCCTGTAACATCACTGTCCGGGCTGCGGCTGGCAAAGGATAAACCCGAAAAGTGACCTGATTGATAATGCCCAAGGTGCCATAGGAGCCTGTAAATAACTTCATCAGGTCGTACCCAGCAACGTTCTTGACCACGCGACCGCCAGCTTTAGCGATCGCCCCATCACTGCGCACAAAGGAAAGCCCAATCAGCATATCTCGAATGCCACCATATCGTTGTCGTAGTGCGCCAGTATCGCCTGTTGCCACAATGCCACCGAGGGTTGCAGTCGCAGAGTATGAGGGATCGATCGCCAAAAACTGCCCCCCTTTCGCCAGTTCTAACTGCAAGTCTGCTACCTTCATGCCCGCTTCAGCCGTTACGGTCAAATCGCCCACAGCATGGTCAATCAGCCGATTTAGCCGCGCTGTGCTAACCCCTAGATCGACCTCTCCTAAACCGCCCCAGTGCAGCTTACTACCCTGACCGCAAGGCAAAACTCGCCAGCGGTTCGCATCAGCACAAGCGAGAACTTCCGATAGCTCTTCTAAGGTTTTAGGGTAGGCGATGCATTGAACTAGGGAGTTCGGGGCAAGGGCTGCGATCAGGCACGTGCTCTGCGAGCTACCTGCAAGGAGTCGCTCTTCACCTTTCAAATTTTCCCAGGTCTTTACTCCTGATGATCCAACAATGCTTTCTAACGTTTGGGCAATCCCGCTCACGTCACTCATGCTCCTGATAAACCAGTGCTCTCTGAAATCAACGGCTCAAACGCTGGGGGTGAGAGCGGGTAACAACGTGAGGATTTCGACACCTGTGGGGGTGACGGCGATCGTATGTTCAAACTGCGCTGAGAGCTTGCGATCTTTTGTTAGAGCCGTCCATTGGTCGGGCATTACCTCAACTTCCCAGGTGCCCTCATTAATCATTGGCTCGATAGTAAACACCATGCCAGGTCTAAACTTTTTGCCCTTCCCACGAATGCCATAGTGAGGAATTTGGGGAGCCGTATGGAAAATTCTACTCACTCCGTGTCCCACGAAATCACGCACGACCGAGAAGCCTTGGGATTCTGCATAAGCCTGAATGGCTGCCCCAATGTCGCCGACTCTGCCTCCGGGTTTCACAGCAGCAATGCCACGCATTAAACACTCTTGGGTCACTTCTACGAGCCGTCGCGCTGTTGGTGAAGGGGTTCCAACAAAGAAGGTGCGAGAGACATCGCCATGATATCCCTCAACCAAGGGCGTAACATCAATGTTGATAATGTCGCCATCTCGCAAAATTTCTTTGGCGTTGGGAATGCCGTGACAAACAACCTCGTTAACGCTGGTGCAAATCGATCGCGGGAAAGGATTATCGCTTCCTGCCGGATAACCCAAAGGCGCACTCTTCGCTCCTCGTGCTTGCGTCCAAGCTTCGGCGGCTTGATCTAGGGCTAGGGTACTCACTCCTGGCTTAACCATCGGTTCCAAGTAGTCGAGTAGTTCAGCCGCAACGCGCCCCGCCTGACGCATCTTTTCAATCTCTCGGCTCGACAAAAGGACAATCTGTTCGTTATCCATGAATCTCTAATGTTTCTATCTTTCTATCACTGTTACTCATCTTAGACGGAAATGTTGAATGGCTGCGTTGATTGAGAACGCTAAAGGTTTTACACTATCCTTCTACTACCTCTTCAGGTCAGATTACTTATTTATGACTGCCATATCTTCCTCAACCGTCCCTGTTGCCATGACTATTGCGGGGTCAGATAGCGGCGGTGGGGCAGGCATTCAAGCTGATTTACGAACCTTTGCCTTTCACCAAGTTCATGGTACCTGCGCTCTCACCTGTGTCACGGCTCAAAATACAATGGGCGTGACACGGGTTGATGCATTGCCGCCTGCTGCGGTAGTCGCTCAGATCCTTGCCGTGGTTGAGGACATTGGTATTCAGGCGGCAAAAACTGGAATGCTGCTGAATCAGGAAATTATTGCGGCGGTTGCAAGCCAAATCGAGGCGCTGGAGTTACCTAATATTGTTGTTGATCCGGTGATGGTTTCCCGCACTGGAGCGCAGTTAATTGATGATGAGGCGATCGCCACCCTGCGCGATCGTCTTATCCCCTTCGCCACTGTCCTCACGCCCAACCGCTACGAAGCCCAAATTCTCAGCGGCATTGACATTGATACTTTGGCAGAAATGAAAACTGCTGCCGAAAAAATATTTACCTTGGGGGCAAAAGCCGTTTTGGTCAAAGGCGGCGGCATGGCGAATGAGCTACGGGGATTAGATGTGTGGTTTGATGGCGATCGCCTGGAGATTCTTCAAACCGAGACGGTGGATACCACTGATACCCATGGCACAGGCTGCACTTTAGCAGCCGCGATCGCCGCTAATCTTGCCCTGGGTCATGTTCCTTTCGCCGCTACCCAGGCTGCCAAGATCTACGTCACCCATGCTCTCCGCCATGCCCTCCGAATTGGAAAAGGGCAAGGTCCCGTCGGACATTTCTTCCCGCTCCTCTCTTAAGTCCTTCCAAATCCCCAAAAACCTCCACTAATATGGAGTCAACAATCCTAGTGCTATTTAATGCTGTATCTCAAGAATCTCGTTTACCACCCGCCCGCCACTCCATCAGCAATTCTTAAATCTATCAACCTTGAGTTAGCACCTCAGCAAATGGGCTTAATTGTGGGCCCTAGTGGTTCTGGGAAAAGCACGCTTCTCGAGATTTTGGCAGGCTTGGCGAAGAAAACATCGGGCACAATCTTGTGGCGCGATCAAGAACTCAGTCCTGATCATCTTCAGCAGTTGGGCGGTTTGGTGTTTCAATTTCCTGAACGCCATTTTTGTGGACACACTATCCTGTCAGAGCTCCGGTTAGGACATCCTGAATTGGGGAAGGAACGGATTGATCAGGCGCTGGCTGCGGTTCGCCTGAGTCATCTTGCGCTGGGCACTTCGCCCCGTTCCCTCAGCGGTGGGCAGCAGCGGCGGTTGGCTTTGGCAGTGCAATTAATTCGGCAGCCTTATCTCCTTTTGCTAGATGAACCAACAGCGGGGCTAGATTGGTCGATGCGGCAGCAGTTGATTAGCTTGCTAGGGGAACTAAAAAAGGAGTGGACGTTGCTTATTGTGTCTCACGAGCCAGGAGAATTAATGGCGATCGCCGATCGCTGCTGGACGCTAGAGCATGGAGAGTTAGCTACTGCTGATCCTGCAAGTTTTGTCACCAAGCAACCCGTCGTGCAAGGGTAGTGGGATGATAGGTGGGGCAAAAAGGAGAGTTCATGTCGGATTTATCGCAGCCTGATTTTTTAGAGCCTGATTTACCACAGCCCGATTCAGTACAGCCTGATTTGCCAGCGCTGCATGAGGTTTGGCATCAGACTTTAGGGTGGCAACCGACTGAGGCTCAGCAAAGTCAGTTTCAGAAGCTTTATGAGCAAATTCTAGAGGGGAATCGGCTGCTGAATCTGACCCGAATTACCGAGCCGCAAGAGTTTTGGGAGAAGCATCTGTGGGATTCTTTAGTGGGGATTAAGCCTTGGCTAACAGATATTGCAGAGGCAGAGGTGGCTTCTGAAGATCCTCAAGTTCTCTATAAGGTGATTGATATTGGGACAGGTTGTGGGTTTCCAGGGGTGCCTGTGGCGATCGCTCGTCCTGACTGGTTCGTGACTCTGCTAGATTCCACGCGTAAAAAACTGGTCTTCCTCGATTCATTGTTAGCTTCGCTAGGCATTACGAATGCTCAAACTTGGGTAGAACGCGCCGAGCAGTTAGGCAAAAGTGCTGAGCATCGAGAGCAGTATGATTTGGTACTGATTCGAGCGGTGGCAAGTGCAGTAGTTTGTGCTCAGTATTGTTTGCCGCTGTTAAAGGTGGGCGGTACAGCGGTGCTCTATCGAGGACAGTGGACAGAGGAAGAGGCGATCGCTCTAAAATCTGTCGTTATAAAACTGGGTGGAGAGGTTGAGGCAGTGGAGGCGGTAACGACACCTCTGAGTCAAGGAGTTCGGCACTGTGTTCATCTTAAAAAAGTCTTGACTGTGCAGAAAAAGTTACCGCAGAGGCGAGATATTGAGTAGGGCAATCGCTCTACCTTTTTAGCCAAACCCATGACTTTCCTCAAAGATCTTTCTGCCTCTGCTATTATTGCGGGCTTCGTCACTGTGCTCGTTGGCTTTACAAGCTCTGCGGTCATTGTTTTCCAGGCTGCCCAAACCCTCAACGCCTCACCCACTCAAATTGGTTCCTGGATGTTTGCCCTAGGAATGGGCATGGGGTCAACCTGCATTCTGCTCTCCTGGCGATATCGGGTGCCAGTCGTCACTGCCTGGTCTACGCCAGGTGCCGCCATGCTGATCACAACGGTAGCTGGAGTCTCGATGGAAGAAGCGATCGGGGCGTTTCTAGTCTCAGGGCTACTCATTACCCTTTGTGGCTTCAGCGGCTGGTTTGAGCGCATTATTAACCGGATTCCTCTGGCGATCGCATCAGGAATGCTATCGGGGGTGCTGTTGCGATTTGGTTTAGATGTGTTTGTTGCCATGAAAACGCAGTTTGTGATGACGTTTGCTATGTTTTTGCTGTACCTTGTGGCTCGTCGCTGGATTCCACGCTATGCCGTGATTTCTGCTTTAGGGTTGGGGCTGCTCATTGCTGGCGTTAAAGGACTGCTGCATTTTGAGACAGTCAGCTTGCAATGGGCACAGCCTGTTTTCACTTCGCCCCAATTCTCGGTCAGTGCGCTGGTGGGGGTGGCATTACCTTTATTTGTGGTCACAATGGCATCTCAAAATGTGCCTGGGGTTGCGATAATTCGCGCATCTGGCTACTCAGTGCCCATCTCGCCTCTCATTGGTTGGACAGGCGCAGCCACGATCGCCCTCTCCCCTTTTGGAGCTTTTGCCCTTAGCCTCGCTGCCATTACTGCTGCAATTTGTATGGGCAGAGAAGCCCATGAAGATCCTGGCAAGCGCTATGTGGCGGCGATCGCGGCAGGAGTATTCTATCTGTTGATTGGAGTTTTGGGCGGAACAGTCGGTGCGGTGTTTGCAGCACTGCCCAAAGAATTGGTGTTGGCGATCGCGGGTCTAGCGCTCCTAGGAACCATTGGCAATGGACTCGCCGCCGCCCTCGCTCATGAGAAAGACCGAGAACCCGCCCTTATCACTTTCCTGGTGACGGCATCAGGCGTGACGTTGTTTGGCATTGGAGCCGCGTTTTGGGGATTGATTGCAGGAACACTAGCACTAGGAATATTGCAGCTTAAAAAAGCTAACTCCTCTGGCTGCTAATTTTCCTGACTAAAATCCTGCACCTGTGTTTCCGACAATCCGATGAGATCAGCCACTTGAGATACTGCCATCCCAGTAGCTAACAGATTTCGGGTTACCTGCCGCAATTGTGCTTGTGCTTGGTTTTTATTCGAGTTGCGCCTGTTCTTTTTGACGTTGGGCTTGTTCTTTTTCGAGTTGCGCCTGTTCTTTTTGACGTTGGGCTTGTTCTTTTTCGAGTTGTGCCTGTTCGTTTTGACGTTGCGCTTGTTCTCTTTCCCGTTCTTCTTGTTCTGTGTCAGTCAAGAGCCAGTTACCTTGGCGATCGCACCATCGCAACCAATGACCAGTAACTCCGTCACTAAGCTTTGGCGATCGAGCGTACTAAGCTGGGTTTCTAGTTCCTGGCGCAGAAATTCATCTTTGCAGGAATAGAAGCAAAAGAGGCGAATTTGCATGAATCAGCAGGAGACAAAGAGGCAGAGGCTAACCTTAAAGGATGTCTGAGAAGTATCAAAGATTCTTACACTCGCCCCCCAACCCCCATTTTGGGGCGACTTCCGAGCCACTCCTTCTTCAAAGTCCCCCAAAATGGGGGATTTAGGAGGCGGATTGGATAGCAAGCTAGACTTCTCAGACAACCTCTTAAAACAATTCAATAATCTGAGCGTTCCCCAAACTCAACTCATCGTTTTTTATATCACCTGCTTTTGCTTTTCAACGTACTGCATCAGCCCTTCGCAAGCATCTAACAGCAGATCAATGACATAGTTAAACCCATCAGAACCGCCGTAATACGGATCAGGCACTTCCTGGTCATTGTACGTACCGCAAAAATCGCACATTAGTTTTACCTTGTGCCAGTACTTGCCCTGCGGGTCAAGCGCCAAAATATCCTGGTAATTGGCTTGATCCATTGCCAAAATTAAATCAAACGCCTCAAAGTCACTTTTTTGAAATTGTCTGGCACGTCCCAAAAGCGTAATGCCTCGGCGCATTGCTGCTGCTGCCATGCGGCGATCGGGCGGATTACCAATGTGATAGCTACCTGTTCCGGCAGAGTCGCATTCAATTTGGCTTTGCAGATGATTCTGCTCAACCAAATGGTTCATGATACTTTCGGCAGAAGGCGATCGGCAGATGTTGCCAAGGCAGACGAATAGAAGCTTGTAGGGCGTTTGGGTCATAGTATCTTAAAAGTGCGCTATACTCTCTAAAGGTTTGAGGGCATGTAGCTCAGTGGATAGAGCACCAGGTTCCGGTCCTGGGTGTCGGGGGTTCGAGTCCCTCCATGCTCGTTTTAGCTCTTAATGCCAGCCAAAGACAGAATAGCCTATGTTCTGGAATTATTAAAACCATTGAGGTAGTACTGATCTTTTCGGGGCGATCGCCCATAATTTCCTGCTTTTTCCCTCAAAACGCGTCAAGATTAAGTGACATAGCTCACTCAACCAAGAGAAACTTGTTAAAGAAATATGGGAAAACTGACAGCAGGATAGTCCAATTGCACAGCCACTGGCGGTGCGGGGACTCCTGCCCAGTTCTCCTCTATCGCCTATTGGTCATGCCTAAAATCAACAAAATCAACTTCCCGGTTTGGCAGTATCTAACCCAATCGTTGTTTGATGAACATTGTCCGGCAATCCTGAGTCCTCGCTTGTATTTTCACTTGTATCAAGTTCGTTATTTAGAAAAGTGCTGGAGCCGCCTTCACCGTCCAGAGGAGCGTTTTCAGAACTGAGGATGTTAGCAGTTTTAATCACTATTCGTTATCGCTTATTAAAAGGAAAGGGGCATAGAATTCTATGTCCCTTTATCTTTGCCCCTTTATTTTTGAAAGCTAGGAGTTCTGAACCTTTAGTTAAGCTGCAAACAGTTCTGAGTGACTGATTTAGCCAGCGATCGCAACATGCTTGTTGTCGTTCCAAAATCAACGCAGGCATCTGTAATACTTTGCCCGTAGGTCAACTGGCTGAGGTTTTTGGGAATCGACTGCTTGCCTGCAACCAAGTGACTTTCTACCATGACTCCCATAATTGACTTGGAGCCATTCGTTAATTGTTCAGCAATGTCTTGGAGCACAACAGGTTGGCGATTGTGATCCTTGGCGGCATTATCGTGGCTACAATCTACCATCATGCGAGGATTCACACCCAGCTTAGTTAGCTCATTGACTGCCTTTTGCACATGGTCGGCACCGTAATTAGGGCCTTGCTTGCCGCCTCGTAAAACCAGGTGACAGTCGGGGTTGCCCGTTGTGGTGACAATGCTGGCAAGTCCATCGGTGTTGATGCCTAAGAAGCTATGGGATTGGCTGGCGCTCAGCATGGCGTTGGTAGCGGCGCTGATAGCACCATCGGTGTTATTTTTAAAGCCGATCGGCATAGACAGCCCAGAAGCCATTTCCCGATGGGTTTGGCTTTCGGTCGTCCGAGCGCCGATCGCCGTCCAAGCAATCATATCGGCAAGGTATTGCGCGGTAATCGGGTCGAGCATTTCGGTAGCAGCAGGTAAGCCCAGGTCTGCTAAGCCAATTAGAAGCTGCCGCGCCAGACGTAGACCTGTGTTGATGTCGTAGCTATCGTCTAGGTGAGGATCATTGATTAGCCCTTTCCAGCCTACGGTCGTGCGGGGCTTCTCAAAATAAACTCGCATAACAATTTCGAGATCGTCTTCTAATTCTTTGCGGAGCGCGATCAGCTTTTCGCCATATTCATAGGCAGCGTTAATGTCGTGAACCGAGCAAGGCCCCACAATCACCAACAGGCGATGGTCTTCGTTTTGGAGGATGTTGCGAATGCGATCGCGGGTTTGGGTCACCAGTGCCGCTGCCGTCTCGGTAATGGGGAATTCGCTATGGAGAGTTGCTGGACTAATCAGCGGGCGGGTTTCTACCACATGGAGATCAAAAGTCTTATGCATGATTGGGGTTCAGTCAGTTCATTTCTCGTCGCTCAACCTCAGACATTGTACTCAAAAGTACTGAGGGTTAGTTTTTTTGTTTACTGAGGTTTACCGTCCCAGACGGTTTACCGATTGAGGCTGCTTACCGATTTAGAAAGTCATGAGCTTGCTGGGCTACGGCTTCCACTTCATCATGAGATAGGCTTTCTAGGGCTGTCCGAATTTCTGGGCGATCGAAGTGTCCTAAGGCTTGGGCGGTGCGGTGACGGACTTGCCAATCAGGGTCAGTGACTAAGGGTAGGAGCAGAGGGATGGCGCGATCGTCACCCAGTTCGCCTAAAGAGCCGATCGCAGCGGCTTTAACTAATTCTGTTCCAGAGTGAAGCGCAGTTTCTAGAAGCTCAAACGCTCTGGTGTCGCCCAGTTCTCCTAAGGCAGCAATAATACTGAACCTAACTAGCCACTCAGAACTACGGTGGTAAAGGTTTTGCAAGTCTTCAAAGGCAGCAGTTAGTTGCAATCCTCCTAGAGCATCTGCGGCAGCGGCTTGAACATCGGGTTCAGGGTCTTCGAGGAGGCAGCGCCGCAATATATCTAAAGCCAATGTGAGGTTCTGCTTGCCCAAGGTTGATACTTGGCTGACAGCAGCATAGCGAACTCGGACGTTTTTATCAGCGATCGCGGGTTGAATCATGGCGAATGCCAACTCTGGATCAAGCGTCCGCAGTTGATTAATCCCGCTTAATCGTTTGCCAAAATCTTCTGAACTTAACAACTCTTGAACGGCTTCGGGGGTTGTCATGGGTTGCTCTCTTAATATTTTTATTCGCTGTATGCTTTTTTAACCAGCTGCTTTTAGCCAGTCGCTTTTTATAGGGGTGGCAGCTTTTATTGCTTAGCTGCCATGAATCGAATGATGTCGCCTCGGGTCAAAATCCCAATCACTTTGCCATTGGCATCAACAACGGGTAGACGATGTATTTTGTGCTCATGCATCATCTGAGCCGCATCTCGAACAGCGCGATCGGGCTTAATGGTCACAATGTCCTTCCCCGTCATGACTTCTCCCACAGTTTGCCCCAGCGCCTTATGGAGTTCGCGTTCGTGTTTGGCAGGGTTTTCCAAATAAATGACGCTATCGAGCAGCATAAAATAAGGTGCCTGGGTGACTCCTGTTTCTTGCCACATCAAATCAGTTTCGGAGATGACTCCGACTAACTTCCCAACGGCATTGATCACGGGTAGACCGCTAATACGTTTTTCAGCCAAAATTTTGATGGCTTCATTGAGCGGGGTTTCAGGACTAACCACGATAGGATCGGGTGTCATGATGTCGGCAACGGTTTGAGACATGAGGGTTACAGGGGAAAACGATCGGGTATCTGAGTATGAAGTGAGGCTGAGATCTAGGGATCAGTCTCTATTTCTATATTTTAGAGAATGTGGGCACTAAAAAGTTTTGCGTTTTGTTCAGTTGAATGAGGTGATCCACCGTTGTTTGTTTCGTCCTACGCTTTCTTTCGGGCGCATGGGTAGGAAGCGTGTTGAGGGGCGCACAAAAAAACCTAGACTTTCAGCTACAATCGTTAGCGTCTCAAATCCATCATCACAAGAGAAACCGATGAGTAATCTTCTCCGTAATATTTTGGCGGGTGCAGGTATCGCTACCGTTGGGGCGATCGGCACCAAAGTTGCTGTCGATTATTTTAAGAACAAAGGTGAAGAAGCTACACCCGATGAGGCTCAGGGTGATCAAGCCCCCGCTTCTGCTGAAGAAGTTAGCTATGCCAAGGTAGAAGATGCTTCTCTACAGAAATTCCTAGATGTGAGCTTTGGCGATCCAGGGCGCTATGTTCCTGTGCGACCCGCTAAAGTATTTGACTATCAAAGCAAGCAGTACATGGTTGTCTGGGCTAAAGATACCGAAAAGAACAAAAACCAAATGATGGCGTTTACCTACACGCCTGAAGGTCGCAAAATGATTGCCAGTGTGGGATACACCAATCAAACCACTGACTACAACCTCAACTTGGCAGGGACTCCCTTTGCTGTGGAAGTGGGCAGTCAAAAATTGGCTTCAGGACAAGGCGAAACTGAAGGAACGGGCGATGTTGACTTTGTGTTAAGCACTTAGTGTTAAGCACTTAGTGTTAAGCGCTTAGTGTTAAGAACTTAAATTTGGCTTAGGTTTAATTTCAACTTAGGAGCCTCTAGGATCTCGGAGGCTCTTTTTCATCTTAACTACTGTTAGATTCCGACCAGTTCAAAAAAGCCATCATCTAGCTCATAGCCCAACATTTGGGTCATAAATTTAAGCTTAGTGCGGCTCGTAATATTGTGTTGTTGCATCCAGTTGGCTAAGACAAAGACTTTATGCATCATGAAAATTTCTAGCGCTTCGGGGTTGAACTGAATGCCCTCAGAGGGGCTGAACTGGTGGGGCACCAGCATGGCAACGTAGCGAGCTAGTTCTCCGCCTTCCCAGTCTAAAACGTAGGGAAGCCAGGGATATTGGGCATCCAGGCGAATGAACCAGAGACGAACTTCAGGGATCTCGGAGAGTTCGCGGGGATCGTTGGGTTCGCGGGGGAGAGCGATCGCAAAGCTAATCTTGGGGTCTTGGGTAGCACCGTCTGGCAGTAAGGGCTCGATAATGGCTTGGGCAGGGGCAAGATCGAGGTTTTCGAGGTGAGAAGCAGTGAGGGTGATGGTCGTTGGCATGGCGATGGAAATATCGTAGAAAGACGTTTGGTAGAATCTCTAGATAGGGGATTGCGATCGCCCCATCCGTTTCGCTACTATACTAGACTGTGTGAAAAATCAAGGGACATAGCGTAAGGTAAGGTTCATGGCGAAGAAGCGGACTCAGTTAGTTCTCAGTAAAGATGTTAGTAAGCTTGGCAATTCGGGTGACTTGGTAGAAGTGGCTCAAGGCTATGCTCGCAACTTCCTCATGCCTCAAGGGCTGGCAGTGCGGGTGACTCCAGGCATTTTGAAGCAGGTTGAGCGCAGACGCGAAATAGAGCGGGTTAGGCTTTTGGAACTTAAAAAAGTTGCTGAAGCTCAAAAGGCAACCCTCGAAAAATCAGGTCAGTTCTCAATTGAGAAGCAAGTGGGCGAAAATGACGCTATTTTTGGAACCGTGACGAATCAAGAAGTTTCGGATGTGATTAAAGCTGTCACAGGTCTAGAAATCGATCGCCGGGGCATTACAGTTCCCGAAATTCATAGCGTGGGGACTTATCGGATTGAGCTTAAGCTGCATCCTGAAATCAGCGCTACGATTGAGATTCAGGTGGTTTCTAACTAAACTTTCAGCCGAGGTTTCAACCTTGTTTTAGCACCCTGACCTCTTTCAGAAGTCGGGGTGTTTTAAGGTGAGGTATGATGCTGACCTAGCATTACGTTGTGTAACGGAGTAGGGAGAGACGCAGGAAGTAAGCAAGTTACAATACTCGGACTGCCGATCCTTCATTCTTTACTTTTTCACTCCAATGGTTCAAGAACTCAGCTTCCAGGGTTACAGCGATCGCATCCCGCCCCAAAACGTCGATGCCGAGGAAGCGATCCTGGGCGGCATTTTACTTGACCCAGAGGCGATCGGTCGAGTTACGGAGCTATTACGTCCTGAGGCGTTCTACACAAGCGCTCACCAAGAAATTTATAAGGCGGCGATCGCGCTTCAAGCTCAGGGTAGACCCACTGACCTGATGAGCATTACAAGCTGGCTGAGCGATCGGGGCATTCTTGACAAAATTGGTGGGCAGGGACGTTTGGCGCAATTGGTCGATCGCACCATTAGCGCTGTCAACATTGACCAATACGCCCAGCTTGTTACTGAAAAATACACTCGTCGTAAGCTGATTCAAGCCGGGACAGAAATTGTCCAGCTGGGCTACGACACAAATTCTTCCCTTGAGAAAGTTCTAGATCAATCGGAGCAAAAAGTATTTAGTCTGGCTCAAGATCGAGGAAATCGGGGGCTGGCTGCTACTGCCGATATTTTGACCTCCACTTTCTCGGATATTGAAAGTCGCTCGTTGGGATTGGTGCTGCCTGGAATTTCCTGCGGGTTTTATGATCTGGATGCGATGACTCAGGGATTTCAGCGATCGGACTTGATTATTGCAGCGGCGCGTCCGGCAATGGGAAAGACATCATTCGTTTTGAACATCGCTCGGAACATTGCCGCTTTCCACAAAATCCCGATCGCTGTTTTTAGTTTGGAAATGTCTAAAGAACAGTTAGTTTACCGCTTATTATCCAGTGAAGCACAGGTGGAAAGCGGACGGCTGCGCGCAGGCAGAATTAGCCAAACCGAGTGGGAGCCACTAGGTCATGCCATCAGCGTCTTATCTCAACTGCCTTTATTTATCGATGATACGCCCAACATTACCGTCTCAGAAATGCGCTCTAAGGCACGGCGATTGCAAGCCGAAAATGGCGGAGCGTTGGGGCTGATTATGATTGATTACTTGCAGTTGATGGAAGGCGGCGGCGATAACCGGGTGCAAGAATTGTCAAAAATTACGCGATCGCTGAAAGGGCTTGCCCGCGAATTAAACGTGCCTATCATTGCCCTCTCTCAGCTTAGCCGAGGCGTAGAATCTCGCACCAACAAGCGCCCCATGATGTCAGACCTGAGAGAAAGTGGCTCAATTGAGCAAGACGCAGACCTGATTATCATGCTGTATCGGGATGAATACTATAACGAAGATACGCCCGATCGCGGCATTGCCGAAGTGATTATTACGAAACATCGAAACGGTCCGGTTGGAACAGTCAAAGTTCTATTCGAGCCACAGTTTACGCGATTCCGCAACTTAGCCTCTCCTAACCGCCCCTAATTAAAACCTGAGCTTAAAACGGTTTGACGCGGTGCGCTGTGGGCACCGATAGAGCATCAGAAACATAGCAAACACCACCATACTTATCAAGAATTGGCTTAACGGCATCCACAATCAGCTGCATCTTTTCTTCAGGGCAGAACGAGATGATGTAAGAGTTGCCTAACATGGTCACGGGTAAATCATCATCGACGCTACCCCACTGGCTTTTACCAGCCACATCTCGAATAAGGGTATAGCCTGGAGCGCCTGCTTTTTCCATGCGCTCTAAAATGCGACTGGTTTCATGGGAACTGGCAATAATTTCGATTCGTTTAACAGGTTGCATAGTCTATCTCCAGAGCAAGTTGATACACGATAGGTATAATGGAATGCCGATAATAATATTGAAC
Organism: Timaviella obliquedivisa GSE-PSE-MK23-08B; assembly: GCA_019358855.1. Lineage (NCBI taxonomy): Bacteria > Bacillati > Cyanobacteriota > Cyanophyceae > Oculatellales > Oculatellaceae > Timaviella > Timaviella obliquedivisa. The sequence continues at coordinate 44,594 of JAHHII010000002.1, forward strand.
GGAAAAGTGATGGCAAGGGCACTCGTTACATAGAGGCTGGGGTTAGCCTCTGGAACTGTCATTCGCATTGCGGCTGGAACGGCAATGTAAGAAGCACTGGCACACAAAACTGCAAACAGCAGTGCATCGCCTTTGTTCATACCTAACATCATTGCTAACAATACTCCAACCACAGCATTAAGCAGTGGAATTAGAACAGCAAACGAAATTAAAAACGTACCTGATTTTCCTAAGTCTTTGATTCTTCTGGCTGCTACCAAGCCCATGTCGAGCAAGAAAAAGGTTAAGACTCCGTAAAAAATATCGTAGGCGAATGGTTTCAAGACTTCTTGACCATGCTCACCTGTTAATACGCCAATTACTAAACTGCCTACTAACAAAAACACTGAACTATTGAGAAACGCTTCTCGTAAAACCTCCGACCAAGACACCTCGCCTTTGTTACGATCGCTCAATAGATTAACCAAAATCAATCCGACAATAATCGCAGGCGATTCCATTAGCGCTAAGGCAGCAACCATGTAGCCATCGAACGGAATGTTGAGTCCGTCTAGAAAAGAACTAGCGGTGATGAAAGTGACTGCGCTAATGGAACCATAAGTTGAGGCGATCGCCGCTGCATTGTAGGTGTCAAATTTTATTTTGAGGATGAAGAAGGTATAGAGCGGTACCACGCAAGCCATCAGAATAGATGCCAAAATGGTTAAAAATACGGTTTGGCTGAGTCCGCTTTTGGCTAGCTCAACCCCTCCCTTGAAGCCAATGGCAAATAGCAAATAGAGGGAAAATAACTTGGGTAACGGCTGCGGAATTTCTAAATCTGATTTTACGGCTACCGCCAGCATTCCTAAAAAGAAAAATAAAATGGGCGGACTTAAAAAATTCGACAAAATCAGATTGATATCCATTCAAGCCTTTCTCCGGTTGGGTAGGGGATCAAGTTAACGATTTATTTGTATATGATCTAATGTACGCCAATATGGACGACCTGCACGGGCACGCTGCTGCTGCTAATGTTACTCCGATCGCTTCACTTGAGACTCTAAAATAGCGCCATATAGAGGACTAGTTTGCATTAGTTGCTCGTGATTTCCTTGTGCCACTAGCCGTCCTTTGTCAATTAGAAGAATGCGATCGGCGTTTTGCACGGTACTGATCCGCTGTGCTACCACAAACGTAGTGCAAGCTTTTTGCTGCATTAAATCATCAAGCGCGGCTTGGATCTGGGCGGCGGTTTGGGCATCCACTGCTGAAGTGCTGTCATCTAAAATTAGGATGCTGTAATTTGTGAGCAGGGTACGGGCGATCGCAATTCGCTGTTTTTGCCCACCCGATAAACCCACGCCTCGTTCCCCCACGACGGTTTCATAGCCTTCAGGCAAGCCCATAATAAAGTCGTGCATTTGGGCAGTCTTTGCCACCGCAATCACTTCTTCTAACGATGCGTTGGCTTTGGCGTAGGCAATATTTTCTCGAAGTGTGCCTGAAAATAACGTGGTTTCTTGAAACACAATGCCAATTTGCGATCGCAGGCTTGCTAAGGTAAAATCTCGCACGTCTCGCCCATCAATTCGCACTGAGCCAGCCGTCACATCATAAAAGCGAGGAATCAGGTTCATGATGGTGCTTTTTCCCGAAGCCGTCATGCCTAAAACGGCAATGAGTTCTTTAGGCTTGGTTTCAAAAGAGACGGCTTTGAGGGCTTCGGTGGTGGCTCCCGGATAGCGGAAGGAAACGTGCTCGAAGGTAATTCGACCACTACAGCTTGTGAACGGGGTGGCGTTGGGGCGATCGCGGATTTCGATTTCGGCATCAACTACTTCGTAAATCCGTTCGGCAGAAGCCGCAGCTTGGGCGATCGCGGGGGCAGCAAATCCTAGCAACAAAACGGGCTGAAGGATCAGCAGGAGGTAAGAGTTAAACGCCACCAGTTCGCCAATAGAAAACTGCCCGTTAATAACTTCCGAACCGCCATAGCCAAAGACGACGAGCGTTACTAAGTTGCTGAGTAAAAAGATGAGGGGGAAGGTATTGCGAATTGCCCGAATCGTTTTCATGTTTGTCCTAACAAGGACATGATTGAGATCGGTATAGCGCTGTGCCTCGGTTTTTTCTCGGACAAAAGCTTTGACGACACGAATACCTACTAGATTTTCTTGTAGTACCGCATTAAGGTCACTTAACTGTTCTTGAACTTGTCGAAATAGATCACCGTTTTGTGTAAAAAATCGAGCCAGTAACCATCCGGCAGCCGGTACAACGGTGAGGGTAATGATGGCTAACTGCCAGTTCATAATCAGCAGCACGATCGCTATTGCCACCAACGTCACAATAGAGCTTACAACTTGAACCAGACTCGTTCCCAAAAACGTTCTCACTTGTTCAATATCGCTAGTCACGCGAGTCAGCAATTGCGAGGTCTGAGACTGGTCATGATAGCTAAAGCTGAGGTTCTGAATTTTGCTGAAAATCTTATTGCGCAAATCATAAGCTACGCCCTGTGATGCAGCTTCTGCCCAAAAGCTTTGCCCAAAGTTGAACAAGCCCCGGGCGATCGCGGCAATCACCATTGCTCCAGCCCCATACAGCACCACCTGCAAATCTTTTTTAGCAATGCCCTCGTCAATGCCCCACCGGAAAAGCTGTGGCGTAGCAGCATTAGCCACCGTCAACAGCAGCAAACTTGCCACTGCACCTAAGGAAAGCCAACGGTATGCCCCCAGACTTTTGAGGACGCGCTGGAGCGATCGCATGGATGATGTTTCAGATGCTTCAAGTTGCTGTGCCACGGAAACCTCGCCAGAAATTGGGCTGCTCTTAGATTACCGTCTTCTTCCCCTTAGCACCTGTTAAAATTAGCCCAGGCGCGTTCTAAATACTCCCTATGACTTCGCTATTACCGCTCCCGCAAACTGCAATCTCTCAAAGGGCTGAAGTCGTTTATCCAAGCTCGGATGGTGAACCTTTGGCTGAAACTTCTGTGCATATTGACGCAATTATTAACGCAGTGGTGGCGTTGCGAAATTATGTAGAAGGGCAGCAGGCGATCGTCTTAGCTGATCAATTTCTTTACTACGTTCAGGGGTTTCCCAAGTTTCGTGTGGCACCTGATGTCATGGTAATTTTTAACGTTCCACCCGGAGCGCGAGACAACTACAAGGTTTGGGAAGAAGCACAGGTGCCTTCGGTCATTTTTGAAATGACTTCTGCGGGAACGAAGGATCGGGATGAGGTCGTCAAGAAAGATTTATATGAAAGTCTGGATGTGCCGGAGTATTGGCAGTTTGACCCGAAGGGAGAGTGGATTCTAGAGAAGCTGAGGGGATATCGATTACGCGATGGCGTTTATGTTCCTATCACCGATGGTCGCAGTGAGCCATTGCAATTGCGCCTGGAAGTGGATGAGTCGCTGATTGCTTTTTACCGGGAAGACACTGGGGAGAAACTATTGGCTTCAGATGAGTTGGTGCAAGCATTGCGGCAAGAAACTTTGGCACGGCAAGAGGCTGAGGCTTTGTTAGTGCAAGAGCAGCAGCGGGCGGATCAAGAGCAACAGCGGGGCGATCGATTAGCGGCAAGGTTACGAGAACTGGGAGAAGATCCAGATCTAATCTGATCAATGTTTATCCGAGGGCTGAGCCAAAGGGCCTCCTAAATCTGCTGCTTAATCAAATACCCCAATGTCTGCATTGCCCGCTCAATTTCAGCAGACCAAGGCAGACCACAGTTAAGCCGAAAACAGTTACGATAGCTTCCTGAAGCTGAGAAAACAACGCCGGGAGCAATACTAATATGATGTTGAAGAGCTTCCTGAAACAGGATCACTGAGTCGAAGCTAGGAAGTAATTCTACCCATAGGACTTGTCCACCTGTGGGGCGCGTAACTTTAGTTTCAGTAGGAAAGTAGGTACAGATAGCTTGGGTGATATGTGCCATTTGAGTTTGGTAGGCGTGGCGCAGTTGGCGGAGGTGGCGATCGTAGCCGCCATTAGCCAGAAATGCTGCGATCGCCAGCTGAGGTGCGATCGCAGTCGTTTGATTAATCACCCATTTCAATTGCTCTACTTTCATTTGATATCGTCCTGGCAATGCCCAGCCAATTCGCATTCCGGGCGACAAAATTTTGCTGTACGAGGCGCAGTACAAAACGAGTCCCTCTCGATCAAATGCTTTAAGCGCTTTAGGGCGAGTTCCTTCAAAATAAAGATCGCCATAAATATCATCTTCAATTAATGGCACTTGATATTGCGTAATCAGTTCAACTAACTGTTTCTTCTTAAGGTCATCCATGCAGCTTCCTAAAGGATTACTGAAGTTGGAGACTACTGCACAAGCTGCCACTTGGTTTTTCTCTAACGCTGCTTCTAAATGGGGCAAAGACATCCCCTCACGAGGATGGGTGGGCAGTTCTAACGCCTTAAGGTGCAGTACTTCTAAAGCTTCTAACAAACCGTAGTAAGTAGGAGATTCGATCGCCACTGTGTCGCCGGGCTTTGTGACTGCCTTAAGGGATAAATAAACCGCTTCAAAAGTGCCGTTAGTGGTAACAATTTGATCAGGGCTGACCGAGCAGCCAGCGGTTAATAATCGCCTTGCAACTTCATGGCGCAACGGTTCGCAGCCGGGCGGCACATCGTAGGAATGCGAAATCTCAGGCTGGTTTCGCAACACTTGCCCCATGAGCCGATTAAGAGCAGCGATCGGCAAAATTTCGCAGGAGGGAATGGCGCTGCCCAACTTAATGACTTTAGGATTATGACAGGTTCTGCTGACTTGGAACGCTAGAGAGGTATCAACGCTGTGTGCTTGACGGGAGGGCGTTGAAGGGTTGGGTTCAGCAGGTGCTAAGGACTGTTGAAGAGGTTGTTTGACGTAGTATCCCGACTGCGGGCGGGCACTGATAAAGCCTCGATCTTCTAAAAGTCGATAGGCTTCTAAGACAGTTGAAACGCTAACCGACCATTGTTCGCGGAGTTTGCGCACAGAAGGCAGCCGATCGCCCGGTTGCAGTGTTCCTTCTTTAATTAATCCGTGAATGCGATCGGCAACCTGTTCATACAAATTTTGATCTGGCGATGCTTCGATCACTTTGACCTTAATCATGTCCCATAACTCCAAGATTTTCGTATCGATCAGTTTCGTAGTGACCTATACAGTTACCCGCTATTATCACCATAACAGTTTCAAAAAATTAAACTGTATTCATAACAATTTAGCTTAATTGCATCTGTTCTGGTTAAAAGAGATCGATCAAGATAGAAGCTGGTGAATTTGGAGGGAGAGTTGATGAAACTAGAAAATTTATTACCATCTATTCGCGCTACCAGTACTGAGCATTCAACGCCAACGTTGCGCCCTTGGAAGGGCTTTGGGCTAGGGGAAATGGCTCAAAAACTGGTCAGTCTGTTATCTGGCGATCGGGAACCCAAGGTTTATCATCGGCGCGATCGCCAGGGATATTCTTACCTAGAAGTGTACGATCCCGCATCTCGCAAAACTCACACCTTCAAAACGACCCATGAAGCTAGAGTTTGGTTGGAGCGTCGCTATTATTCATGAAACAGGAAACACAAGCTTATCTCTGGGGGTTGTTAGGAGTAGTAGCATTTGGACTAACATTACCCGCAACTAAAGCCGCAGTTCCCTTATTTGGATTTGTCACAGTGGGTTTAGGACGGGCAGTGATTGCTGGCATTTTAGGGCTAGTTTTGCTGGTTGCAACCCGCAGCAAAATACCCACAAAACAGCAGCTTTTGAGGCTGGCGATCGTGGCATTAGGCGTAGTCTTTGGCTTTCCCTTTTTTAGTGCCTATGCCATGAAATCTATTCCGGCTTCCCATGGGGCAATTATTACAGGGTTAATTCCGCTCTTTACAGCACTATTGGGCGTTTTGTTAGCGAAAGAAAAGCCCTCTGCTGGGTATTGGGTGGCAGGGTTAGTCGGAAGTGGAACTATTATTAGCTATTCCATTTATATAGGGGGTGGCGTTTTGCACATTGCCGATGCAGCGCTGTTACTAGCTGTGATTAGTGCGGCGATCGGCTATGCAGAAGGGGCGAGGCTTGCAAAAGAGTTAGGAAGCTGGCGTGTCATTTGCTATGCCTTAGTCATTTCACTTCCCATTACTTTACCTGTTACACTACTGTATTCTGAAATGAATTCTCAATACAATGTGCTACCTGCCTGGATTGGATTTATCTATGTCAGCGTAATTAGTATGTTTTTTGGGTTCTTTGCTTGGTACAAAGGTCTGCAAATGGGTGGAATTGCCAAGATTGGTCAAGTGCAATTATTGCAGCCATTCGTGACGTTTTTTGCATCTTCAATTCTGTTCAAAGAACAAATTTCGCCATTGATGTTTTTGGTATTAGCGATCGTTCTGACTTCTGTTCATTTTGGGCGGAAAGCAAAGGTTATCAGGGAATAAGTTTAGCACTCTTTTATAGGTATCTCAAGACGATTCCTTGAATATATCCCGAAGAGTGTACTCACCTAAATATTTATGAGTTAACCTTTATCCATTGTGATTCTAATGATCGAATTAACAGGATTTGCACCGCCTGTCTCTTTTGCATCCTGCCGTCGTAACGCTAAGTTGCGATCGCCCGCTCCTTTCTTAGCGGAAATCGGTAGCGAAAACCGAAACGTGCTGCCTTTCCCCACCTGACTTTCTACCTCAATTGACCCGTTTTGCAACTCCACCAAGCGCCGACAAATCGCTAACCCAATGCCTGTGCCCCCAGAGTTGCGATCGCGCGATCGATCGGCTCGCCAAAATCGCTCAAACACATGGGGCAAATCTGCCGCCGCAATGCCCACTCCAGTATCGATCACGGCAATCCAAAGTTTGTCTGTTTCAGGCTTAACTGGAAGGCGCACCTGGACGGTAATAGAGCCATGGGGAGTGTAGCGCAAAGCGTTCCCAATTAGGTTCACCAAAATTTGTTCAACCCGTTCTGGATCTGCCAAAACTAAGGGCATATTAGGAGGATAATCCAGCAAGACTTGGGGACTATCTTCTGCCAAAAGCTGGTCAGCAAATTTTTGTACCACTGCCGAAAGTAAGGGCGTTAAATCAAGCGATCGCGCATTAATGGGTAAGTAACCTGCTTCCATTTTAGAAAGCTCTTGCAGATCATTAACTAGCCGTTGCATTCGCACAATTTCACGAGATAAACGTTGATAAGTGTCGGGAGAAGGTTCGATCGCCCCGTCTGCCAATCCTTCCAAATATCCCTTTAGCACTGTTAGCGGCGTGCGCAGTTCGTGGGTGAGGTCGCTGACTAATTCTCGACGGCGTTGCTCAACCCCTTCTAACGTTGCCGCCATGCGGTTAAAGCTGCGAGCAAGCTGATTCACTTCTGGAATTTCGTTCGCCGGAACTCGCTCTTTCAAATGACCTTCAGCAAACTTTTGGGTGATTTCTTCCATCTGAATCAGCGGCTTTACAATGCGCTGAGTCACCAGATAACTCAACCCGCCTGCGGTCGTTGCACCAACTACCATCGACCAAAATGCTCCCTGGTTCCAAGCATCTTCAAAGCTACGAATGAGTTGAGTACGAACTTGTCCTACGCTAAAGCCACCCACCTCAAACTGGCGCAGAGACAGGGCAAAGAACCGGGGAGACGAGATTTTGGCGATCGCAAATAGCGTTAGCAACCCCACCATCATCACTACGACATGGGAAAGAAATAATCGGGCGCGCAGTCCAACTTTAGCCATGGGTGAAGAAAGGGGAGTTATATTTATTTTGCCTTCTGCATTTTGCGTTGCTTTGACATTCGTATTTCAATCCTGTAACAATCTTTTCGTTTTTGCAGTGGCTATTTCTTTCGGCTGTATTTTCCCATCAATTCACCTGTTGCTTTGACATGTCCGCCGATCGCCGCCAACACCTCTGCTTTCGTTGCTCCGGCTGGCAGATCTAGCAGCTTATCGAGCGCATACACCTTGAATATATAACGATGGGTGCCGTTTGGTGGGCAGGGGCCACCGTAGCCATAGCGACCGAAATCATTTTTGCCATGTCCGCCCCCCGTTGTCAAAAAAGGCTGAGGCGGCAAGCCTGCCGGGATCTGGCGAGTGTTGGGTGGCAGATCATAAAGCACCCAGTGAGTAAAGGGTTTAAATAGGGCATCTGGGTCTTGGGCAATAATGACAAGGCTTTTAGTATCAGCCGGAATACCTTCCCAAGCTAGGTCGGGCGACAGATCTTTGCCATCGCAGGTCTGTTGAACCGGAATCAGCGCCCCTGGAGCAAAGGCAGTGCTCGTGATCTGGATGGGTTCAGAACCTTGAGGCGGACTAAGATTGGCAGCAGTCGTAGGATCACAGGCTGCGATCGCCACACTAGCCAACAAAACCATGCCAACTGTTAAAATTTGCTGTCTCATGTCCCATTCAACTGAATTAATTGACCCAATACTAGCGGCTCCATCGCAAAAGCATTCGGTTAATGTCAAAATGAACTGTCGAATTTGGAAAACTTTATGGCGATTCATCCCACTCTTCAAATTGCCTTTCAGCAGAAAAAGGCTTTGAAAGTCATCAGTGGCTTAACTAACTTTGATGCAGCCAATGTTGCCACTATTGTTAAAGCGGCAGATCGAGGCGGCGCAACGTTTGTAGATATTGCAGCAGATGTTGATTTGGTGCGTCTAGCGAAGCAACTCACTAACCTTCCTGTTTGTGTATCCGCGATCGAACCCCATCAGCTGGCAGCAGCCGTGGCAGCCGGAGCCGATTTGGTTGAGATTGGTAACTTTGATGCCTTTTATGCTCAAGGGCGCAGATTTGAGGCGGCAGAAGTCCTAGCGCTAACTCGCCAAACGCGATCGCTCCTCCCGACCACAACCCTGTCTGTCACCGTCCCTCATATTCTCCCGCTCGATCAACAAGTGCAGTTAGCTGAAGCCCTCGTTCAAGCAGGAGCCGACATCATTCAAACCGAAGGCGGCACCAGCAGCCTACCCACCCACCCAGGCACCTTAGGGTTAATTGAAAAAGCTGCTCCCACCTTAGCCGCCGCCTTTGAGATTGCTCACGTGGTTAATGTGCCTGTACTGTGTGCCTCTGGGTTATCGAGCGTAACGGCACCGATGGCGATCGCAGCAGGTGCATCGGGCATTGGGGTTGGCTCGGCAATCAACAAACTCAGCAGCGAAATTGAAATGATTGCCGTAGTGCGGAGTTTGGTTGAAGCTTTGAGCACTGCAAAGGTAAAAGTGTAACCTGTTTGTAGGCAATGACAAAGATGCAAGTAGGTAATGCTCACCTGCATCTTTGTCCTATCTCTAAGCTAAGAAATCTAAGCTAAGAAGTTGAGCTTGGAAAAGTGATCCACTTTCATCAGCTAAATGACTTCAGCAAACCGCTTCAATACTTGTAATACGGTGAATAAATCACCTGTTCGTCTAAGAATAAACTCCTCTGACAAGGCATAGCTTGGAATGGGTTGGTGCACGAGTTTGAGAAAGATAAAGTTACTCCCATTAGTAACCATGCCATATACGAACGTTGACGCTCAGGAGTCGCCAGCATATACGTCAATGCCTGTGGAATTCCAGGTTCGAGTGATAGCGCAGAACACTTTGATTCAATTTCTAAAATCCAAACGCAAAACCATGCGTCAGAGTCTCAAAACCTTTTCAATTCAAGGCGTTTGGTCAGAAAGTTCTGCAATTGTATTATTGTTTGTAGGAATTTTGCAGTTGCCGCAGTTAGGTTGGCAAGTGTTGTTATTTACCATAGGCGCGATCGCGATTCGCTTAATTCCTACGCGATATTTTCGCTATAAATACGGCAGTGCCTTTTACTCTGCACCTTCATAATTTCATGAGCTTCAACTAGAGCAGCGGTACCTAGAAGTCGGTTAATCTTGTCGGTTAATCTTACATAAGCGATCGCCCGTCTATAGTCAGTACAATAGTCCTTAGTCCTTGTCCTCCAGATGATCAACATCATTAAATATTATCGTTAAATATTTTAGTTCCTCAGAAGCTCTTGACAGAGGTAATTATGGACAAACTGACTCATTATCCTATGGTGATTGGTGACGAACTCGTCACGACAGGCAACGAAGACTTGATTGAACCTGCTACCGGAAAACCTTTTGCGACCACTGCCTGGGGAACTCCCGTTGATGTCGATCGCGCCGTTGTTGCTGCAAAGCAAGCGCAAGTCGGTTGGGGCGCAATGTCCTACGGCGAACGAAGTGTCGCTCTGATGAAGTTTGCCGATGCGCTAGAAGCCAAAAGCGAAATGCTGGCACAGCTAGAAAGCCAAAATGCGGGCAAACCCATGAAGCTAGCCGCAGGCGGAGATATTCCTTTTGCGATCGATAATTTGCGCTATTTTGCAGCCGTAGTACGTCGGCAAGATGGTACAGCAGCAGGCGAATATGTGGGTGGCTACACCAGCCTGATCCGGCGGGAACCCATTGGCGTGATCGGTGCCATTACGCCCTGGAATTACCCCTTTATGATGGCGATTTGGAAAATCGCCCCAGCGATCGCCGCAGGTAACGCGATCGTGATCAAGCCTGCTCCCAACACGCCTACAACTACAATTGAACTCGCAAAAATTGCATTGGAATGTGGCTTGCCCCCAGGCGTAATCAACGTTGTTACGGGCGGCGCAGAAGTGGGTGAAGCCCTTTGTACCCACACCGACGTGGGCATGATTAGCTTTACAGGCAGCACCCGTACAGGCAAACGTATTGCCGTCTTAGCCAGTTCTACCGTCAAGCGCGTCAGCCTGGAACTGGGCGGCAAAGCTCCCTTCGTTGTCTTTGCCGATGCTGACCTGGAAGCCGCCGCCAGAGGCGCAATTCCAGCGGCATTTATGAACACGGGACAAGACTGCACCGCCGCCACCCGCATTTATGTGCAAGATGAAGTGTTTGATCAATTCCTCAACCGCTTAATTGAACTGACAAATACGCTCAAAGTCGGTCATCCCGCCCACGCAGACACCGATATTGGGCCGCTCACCAGCGAAACCCATCGGCTAAAGGTGCATAGTTTTGTTGAAGAAGCGCAGCAACAGGGCGTAAGGATTGCGGCAGGTGGAGTCATGCCGACCGATGCAGGGTATTTTTATCCGCCAACTATTCTAACGGAAGCACCCCAGTCTTCAAGCTGCGTTCAGGACGAAATCTTTGGGCCCGTCATTGTGGTCAATCGATTTAACAATGAGGCTGAAGCGGTTCAATTAGCAAACGATACGCCCTACGGCTTGGCAGGAAGTGTGTGGACACTAAACGTGCAGCGAGCCATGCGCATGGCAGCGGCAATGGAGTGCGGGACGGTGTGGATTAACGATCATTTGCCGATCGCCAGTGAAATGCCCCACGGCGGATTGAAGCAAAGTGGTTACGGCAAAGATATGTCGCACTATGCCCTGGAAGAATACACCGTTGTTAAACATGTCATGTTCGACATTACAGGCGACGCTAAAAAAGCATGGCACTCGGTAGTGTTCGACGCTTAAATTTCGACGCTCAAATTCGGATATCCCTTATCCTCTCCTCAGCGATCGCTCAGCTTGGCAACGTAACATGGGAGATAATGTAAAGATACATATCGAAACCTGAGGAACCCATGTCTTTATTTGGACTGTTTAACAAAAAGTCAGTGCTTCCTACTCCTGAAGAAGCGCTGACTGGACGGTCAGAAGCGATACCTGTTCCGGCTCGACATTTTGTCAACGGCAATCCGCTCCAGCCGCCCTTTCCTGCTGGCATAGAAACTGCTGTGTTTGGTCTAGGCTGCTTCTGGGGAGCAGAACGTAAGTTCTGGCAGGTCAAAGGCGTTTACACCACAGCCGTAGGCTATGCTGCCGGAATCACGCCTAACCCAAGCTATCAAGAAGTTTGTTCGGGCATGACAGGACATAATGAAGTTGTCTTAGTGGCGTTCGATCCCAAAGTGGTGAGCTACGAAGATCTGCTGAAAGTTTTCTGGGAAAGCCACAATCCTACCCAAGGAATGCAGCAGGGGAACGATCGAGGAACTCAGTACCGTTCGGGCATCTATACCTATTCTGAGGCTCAGCGCAAAGCAGCAGAGGTTTCTAGAGAAATGTACCAAAAAGCATTGACAGAAGCAAAATACGGAGAGATTACCACCGAAATCGTAGCCGCTCCCACCTTTTACTACGCTGAAGAATATCACCAGCAATACCTGGCGAAAAACCCCGGTGGTTACTGTGGCTTAGGCGGCACGAATGTTTCTTGCCCTGTCATGGTCACTCGTTACGAAAGCTAAGGGAGTTGCGATTAAATAACGCCCCGAACCGCCCCCTAAATCCCCCATTCTGGGGCAGGGCTGATCTATTGATTAGAGGAAAACCTCATAACCCGCATTCTTGGGTTTGAGCTTATATGGGTGTCTACCAATACTCAACAGAAGGATAAGGAGCAGAGGTATTTTCCTTCTTTCAATAGATCAGCCCTGCCATTCTGGGGGACTTCCGAACCTGTCAAAGTCCCCCAGAATAGGGGATCTAGGGATCTGATAAGTCAATGCATCCCATTGGGGTTTTATTTTCACGCAACTCCCTAACCTAATGCTTGATTTCTAGAAGGGTAGGCATCTAGTCTGATTCAGTTTAGAAAAAGAAAATGCCTACCCCTTTGAGTTATAAGACTTGGTAGTGGAGAAATACCTCTTGGGCGATCGCCTTTACCTCCAGCAATTCTAATCGTGGTGCAATTCCCTCTAACACTCCCAGACCTTCTACAGGAGTGGGCGCGTCCTTCCCTCCCAGTAACAACGGACAAACCGTCAACCATAGTTCATCAACTCCCCCTACCTCTAAGAGAGAAGCCACCACTTCACCACCACCAGTTACTACCAGCCGTTCCAAGCCCAACTGCCGCAACTGCTGTAATGCGTCTACCCAATCTAACCCTGTTGCCCCCTGTTTTCCTTTGATCACTCGCTCAAACTTTTCTATCTGTAGCCGATTTGCTTGGGAGACTGTCGTTAGGAGCCAGCGGGGAACAGCTTGCCGAAAAAAGAGGGAATGAGTGTCAAATTGGGCAGATTGAGAACAGACAATATGGACAGGTTGGGGGAATTTCCCTTGGTGTTGGCGGTGCTGGAGCAGATTGGGGTGAGTGATCCGTAGCGTACTGCCATAGGCACGAAGAGTGCCTGCTCCAAACAGTACGCCATCGGCTTGGGCAATTTGGGTTTCTAGGTGGCTTTTGTCTTGGGCAGACCCAAACCGAGCAGGCGATCGCCCAGCATCCGCAATTTTGCCATCTGCACTCATCGCCAGGACAACAGTAACGTGGGGGCGGTGCGTCTTAGAACCGTCAGGCTCTGGGAAAGCAGCTAGATTGGCAGCCATATTATAAAGATGCGCTCTAATTCTTTACAAAATTCTCGATCGCTAGTTTGCATTTCTCTGTATCTTTGTGATTACATCTTTATGTGCATGAAGAAACATTGAAGAATCGTATTTTTACATACGGATGCCTCAGTTGTCCCATTGACTAGGGGAGTAAGCTGAATAGTAATACTTAGATGCAGCTTGCGGGTCTCTGTGCTAAGTCTGACACCTCAAGTCGAAATATCACTATGGCTATGCTAGGTCAGTCCTCTTTTCGTCGAATTCTGCTGCTGCGGATTCTGCTGCTCAGTATTCCTATCTTATTCCTAGGCACAGGAGTAACCTTTCGCAAAGCGCGCGAAAGTCTACTCAGAACCGCCAAGGCTAATTTGGAGCAGAGCGCGGTGCGAAAAGCGGCAAGCATTCAAAGCCATATTGATGCTGTGGGAAACAATTTGGCGATCGCCAGTCAGACGGCAGCCCTCAAGAACGGATCCCCCATTTCCTCTAAAACATTTTTAACCCAACTCCTGCCCACCCTGTCTCCCGATGTTCGCTGCTTGCAAATGAAAGATCTTTGGGAAGGTCGGACAGTTGCCAGTACCTGCGGTAACCAAGTTTTCAACCTTGCTACGGCAAAAAGCTGGGCTAAGCAAGAAGACGCAACTGACCCCGATCGCCTCAAAGTCCGAGCCGTTGAGTTCGATCGCACCCAGCGGGTCACCCAAACTGACAGAACCAGCCAGCTTAACCTGATTATCAGCACTCCCATCTATACCCCCAGTGGGCAGCTTCGCTACAGCCTCTCAGCAGAAACGATCTTAAAGCAATTGGAAAGCGGTGGTGACTCGTTGCTAGAAGGCTACACCGCCGTAATGGACGAAAATGGTACTTTCCTGGCTCACCCCTACCCCGATCGCGTGGGCAAACAACAGGTCAACACTCGCTTCCAAGACATTTTAAATAACGTCAAAATAAACGAACCGGGCGTACGGCAAGTTTTTGGCATTTCAGATGCTGAAACCGAATGGGTAGCAGGATTTAGTCCCCTTACCTTGTCTAGCCCAACCAATGAAAACCGTAATTGGGCAGTGCTAGCCGTTACTACCACCGAAAGCGCCCTCCAAGGGCTAGAAAATATCAGGCAGAGCTTGCTAATTCTAACGGCAGGGCTACTAGCGGCTCATTTGTTAGCCATGGTTTACATGGCACGTGATTTGGCACTACCCATTGAACAGCTAGGCAAATACGCCCTGCGAATTCATCGGCGCAATTCCTCTGAACGAGCGCCTCGTAACTTTAGAATTCGTGAACTTAACCACTTGGCAGAAGTGCTAGACAACATGGTGGGGCGCTTAGAAGAACGTGCCAAAGAGTTAGAGTCGGCGTGGCAAGAGGCAGAAGCCGCTAACCAAATTAAAAGCGAATTCCTCGCCAATACCTCCCATGAACTTCGGACTCCACTCAACGCTATTATCGGCTGCATTCGGCTCGTTAAAGACGGCTGCTGCGATAGCCATGAAGAAGAAGTAGAGTTTCTAGAGCAGGCAGATAAGGCAGCAATTCATCTACTGAAAATCATCAATGACCTCCTTGATATTCAAAGAATTGAAGAAGACAAGCTGCCCTTAGCCATTGAAACAATTGATATCCGGCAAATTCTTAAAGATGCAGTAGCGCTCGAAACCGTACAGACTAATCAGAAAGGTTTGCAGCTAATTGTTAAAGCTTGGCCCCAGCCCTTGATGGTGCGAGCAGACCCCGCGCGGTTGCGGCAAGTGTTGCTCAATGTGCTCTATAACGCTGCTAAGTTTACCGACGAAGGCAGCATTACGGTTGAGACTCGTATAGACTCGGCACCCTCGATTCATGGCTCAGACCAAGGTGAGAAAATTCAGGGTGAGCAAAACGGGCATTCTGCCCATGCATCAGGAAAAAATTGGGTCATTCTCTCAGTGAAAGATACGGGCATTGGCATCGATCCAGCCCAGCAGCACAAGTTATTCCGCCCGTTTGTGATGGTGGATGGCACCACTACTCGTAAGTTTGAAGGGACAGGGTTAGGGCTAGCAATTTCTCGGAACCTGATTGAGCTAATGGGGGGACGGATTAGTCTTTACAGTGATGGCATGGGGCTAGGGACAACGGTAAGGATTTCTTTACCCGTTTTTGAGACGGCTCAACCTATTGTGGTACCGCTTATAGAAGGGGACGAAATGAAGACAGCGATCGAGCCCTCGGTCATGAGCCAGCCAGGATAAAGCCACTTAGGGCAAGGAAATTGTCGATTTAACTTCTATGACTTGCCCATTCTGGTTGAGCGATCGCGTTAAAGCCGACAATACTTCTACTAACGCTGCACCCAACCCACCCGACGAAATATGCGAGGGTTTATTTTGCTGAACGCAGTCTAAAAAATGCCGACAGACTTCTCGAAGCGGCTCAGTTTGAGCAAACTCCAAAATTTGCTGTTGCTGATTCACTGGGGAAAACTGCTGCCCCATCGCCTCCAAGTGACCGCGCTGGAAAGTGAGCGGCGCAGCGGGCAAAAGCTCGTCAAAAACCAAGGTGCCGCGATCGCCCACCAAACACAGCCGCCGCTGCTTATCGGGGTTAGACCAGCACAGATGAATAAACGCCTGAAACCCGCTTGGGTAAGTTAACTTCACCCAAACCAAATCAGATAAGCCCTTAGGAAAAAGAGGCTCTGTTTGGGGCTGAAGCCAGACTGTACCCTGTGCCTGCACTTGGATTGGAGTTTCGTTGAGCCAGCAATTAAAAATAGCAATATCGTGAATTGCCAAATCCCAGAGCGCATCTACATCTTGACGGATGGGCCCTAAATGGGTGCGATCGGCATATCCATACCGCAAACCGCCGAGCAATTGCTGTCTCATCACTTCTTGTCCGCGCTGGACGGCTGGATGGAAGAGATAGGTATGGTCAATCACAAGCTGCCGTTGCTGTGTCACCGCAAGTTGGCAAAGTTCAAGCGATTCAGCAGAATTGAGAGTAAGGGGCTTTTCGACAAGAACGTGGAGTCCCTGTTGAAGGGCAGCTTTGATGAGAGGGTAATGAGTTGCGGCAGGAGTGGCGATCGCCACAGCCTCAAGACCTTGTAGCTGAATTGCCTTCAGCCAATCTGTGGTCAGTAACACCTGGCTATCTAAACTAAACTTCTGCGCCAATTGCTCCAGCCGTTCTGCAAATGGGTCAACGATCGCCACCACATTGGCTGGAGGTAGCTCCAAAAAGTTTCGCAACAAATGCGTTCCCCAACGCCCACACCCAAGCAACGCCATCCCAATTGTACGAGAAGGGGGAAACGAAAAGCTTTGAGAAGTCGATACGACAGATTTAGTTTGAGTTGAGAAAACTTGAGGGCTGAGGGTCAAAGTTGGGTTCTCCGTCGGTTTTCTCTAGATTCTGAATAAATCTAGAGGATGTCAGCCCAGTGTTCCCGACCCATTTTTAGACGTAACGCCCGACCAAATTTATTGAGACTCAGGTTGCGGCGGGGTAGAGGGTTGCGAGCCAGCCTCTTGCAGCCGGAAGTACGCCACCTGTGCCGCTGCCTGCTCTGCCGCTTTTTTAGATTGCCCTTTGCCCTGTCCCCAGGACTTGCCTTGAAACCAAACTTCTGCGGCAAACCGCTCTGCGTCTCCGTGTCCTTGCCCAACTTCAGTGACCCGGTACTCAGGCAAGGTTTGGTGATGAATTTGCGTCCATGCCTGAAGCGCACCCTTATAGTTTTGAAAGGCTGGGTCAAGCCGAATCGTTTCTGCCCATTCTTGTAGATGGGAGTCGAGCCAGGGACGGATTAGTTTAAGGTCATGGGTGCTGAGGTAAAGTGCTGCCAAAATTGCCTCAAGGGCAGCAGCCAGGCGACCTTCTTGTCCAGCTTTATCGCCCAATGCGCTGTCAGACATGAGCAGGTAGCGATCGAGTCCATAGCGGCTGGCAATTTGTGATAAAACGCGATCGCTCACCACCATTCCTCGAATGGCCGACAGTTCACCCTCAGTTGCATCAGGATACATTTCAAATAAAAACTCTGCCGCAGTTAACCGAATCACAGCATCGCCCACAAACTCTAGCCGCTCATAGTTGGCTTCAGCAGAGAGAGTGGGATGGGTCAATGCCAAATCTAAAAGCTGCCAACGCACAGCCGCAGGGTTGGCAATACCCAGTTTTTCAACCAGTCGATGCAGTTGGATTTGACGGCGCGAATCAAGCGGCATAGCATGTAAACGATCCAGAAGGTCGTTCTCTTCGAGCAGAGGAAAATGAGAGGGGAGAGGCAGACATAAGCCGGGTTCTGTCGAAGGACGGTTATCTATCTGGGATGCCTGTTACCAGACACCTCTAGCGGATTGCGCAAAGGCAGGTTGCCCTACCTTTACCCGAAGCGGGTAAAAGACCAACCCTTGCTCCGTTCAACCTTGCTTCCAACCGGGGTTTACCGAGCCAACGCCTCTCGACGTTGCTGGTGCGCTCTTACCGCACCTTTGCACCCTTACCTGGCTATTGTTAAATTTGAACTAAATCTAAAATTTAAAACTGACCAGGCGGTATCTTTCTGTGGCACTATCCTCACGGTCACCCGCACTGGGCGTTACCCAGCAAGTTTGGTCTTTTGGAAGCCCGGACTTTCCTCAGGCAAAAGCCTGCAACCGCCAGTCTTCCTCTTCCCCTCAATCTAGTTTACAAGGCAGTGAGACAAGCGTACGCAGAGATGCTGAAGAACCAGGAGAAGCTGAGATGATAGGGGCTTGTGTAGAAAGGAAAAATCAAGCATTACCCAAGATCATTTGATGTAGCTGTTGCCGAAAATCAGACGATAAGTATTGTTGTCGAATGGGTTCCCAGTTAGCCATTGCTTGTCGTTGATCTTTGCTAATAGCGTCTTGCAATCCTGGTACTTCAACTTTTTGAGATCGCAATATTTCTAATAAGATGTAGCCATCTTGAACTTTTCCTAAATTCTCTTGTAGTGTTTTCAACTCTTCAATCCAATTTTGAAAAGCAGAATCATAGAAAGTTTCAAAGAATTCTGATTGATAGCGCACTGCCTTAAAAGCTTTACGTAAATCGTGGAGCGTTATGTGAGCTTCCGTATCTTGTGACGGCTCTGGTAACTGAGCCGATATTAACCAACCAGGATGGAGCAATAGGGCAGACAAAAGTGGATTAACTAACTCGGGGATGGCGATCGCCAGGGGCAGTTGAGCGATCGCCCGATACTGTGGGCAGCTTAACCAGTCTTCGTAGGCTGCTTTAATTTTCTTGTAGGGCGATCGGGTCAATATTGTCTCTACTGCCGAAAAAGCTTGATGCCGATCTTTCTGAAGATGCTTAAGCAGCGTTTGGACAGTTTCTTGTTCCGAAGAATTGAGCAGTGGAGAATAATGATCTTTAACTGCGGCAGTTTGAACATCCAAATCACGAAGTTTGCCTAGAGCTTTTCCGAGGAAGCGAACTTGTTTAAGCTGGGCAGCTTTGGGTAACTCTATAACAGTATCAAACACTTGCAGAGCCGACTGTAATCGTCGAGCCGCAACCCGCATTTTGTGTAAATGCTCTGGGTTTTGATCAGCTAAAACGTTCTGCTTTTGCTTCTTTAAAGCGTAAAACTGCTTGTTAATGATGGTGTAGGCGTAGTCACCTAACGTGGTATTGACTGGGGAGGGGCGATCGACCAATTCAGACAAAGGTTGATCATGTAGCTGCAATTCAATCATCTGGAAAAGTCCTCCTTTTCCTAATCGTGTTTTTTAAGCGTTGCTGAATAGAAGGGTGAATCGATTCAAAGCCCTTTCCTAAAGGAGAGGAGTTGGGGGAGGTCTGGCTGCGTTGCCAACTCAAACTATCCCTAGCCCTAACCTCACAGAAGAATAGGGTTTCAGACTTTCATTTCGCAACGCTTTTTTTTAATCACTTTTTCACAGTAAAACAGAAAATCCAGAGAAAGATACTACAGTGTAGCGATCTTCCTCTGGTTGGCTTTCCGGGTTCTGATACTTTTCAATGCAATTAATTAATCCAATTAGCGAGTAAATCAATTAGCGGTTGTAATCACTAGTACGAGTTGTGGTTCGGGCTGGATCAATACCTGGATCGCGGTAGACTTCGCGCTCTTCGGGCTTACGAAGACCTGCTAGTCCAATTAATCCTAACAAGCCTAACCAACCCCAGTCAAAACCGTCATCATTATCTACTGTTGTATCTATAATTGTAGGATCAGTAGTGGTGCCTGGGGCTGTTGCATCAGGGATAGAGCCTGGAGCCGTCGTGCCAGGTGCCGTATCGGTTGTGCCAGTTTGAGCAGCAGCAGGCAAGACCTGTAACGTACCAACGCTAAGAGCGATCGCTGTTGCCCAAAGGGGCTTGGAAAATTGAGATAATTTCATGGTTCCTCTTCTACGATATTGGGATTTACAACGGAGAGTTTGAATTACTGGCTCGATTGCTGGATTGATTGCAACTAGCGGGCTAGGTCAATGCAATCGAGTAACTAATTGATAGTTTGCTTGACAGCTTCCAAATTTCTATCTAGCTTGAGGATTATTCCAAACGTAACTTTAGTCGTAGTTAAGGTGAGTTAACTTCTAACCTCAGCGGCTTGATTCATGCGGCTTAAAAATGCTCGGAGTCGATCGCTTTGAGGATTTGTTAAAACCTCACGGGATTCCCCTTGTTCAACAACATAGCCTTGGTCTAAAAACATAACTCGATGCGCAACTTCACGAGCAAATTGAATTTCGTGAGTGACAACAACCATCGTCATTCCTTGGTCAGCAAGTTGACGCATTACCTGTAATACTTCGCCAACTAGTTCTGGGTCAAGCGCACTCGTAGGTTCGTCAAACAACATGATTTTAGGTTCCATGCAAAGGCTACGGGCGATCGCCACTCGCTGCTTTTGTCCGCCTGAAAGTTGCTCTGGGTAAGCCTTAGCTTTTTCTCCTAATCCTACTTGCTGCAAATAAAAGTGAGCTCGCTCTCGGCTCTCAGCCTTCGATTGCCCCAAGACCTGTTGAGGGGCAAGCGTAAGATTATCTAAGACAGTTAAGTGGGGAAACAAATTGAACTGTTGGAACACCATGCCCACATCAGAGCGAAGCTGACGAAGTTGGTGGTAGTCCATGCTTGAAGGAGCTAGACTCATCCCATTAA
Source organism: Timaviella obliquedivisa GSE-PSE-MK23-08B (assembly GCA_019358855.1). Taxonomy (NCBI): domain Bacteria; kingdom Bacillati; phylum Cyanobacteriota; class Cyanophyceae; order Oculatellales; family Oculatellaceae; genus Timaviella; species Timaviella obliquedivisa. Next base: position 65,112 of record JAHHII010000002.1, read on the forward strand.
TAATAATTTTCCCTGAGTTAATTGTTTCTAATCGGTTCAAGCAACGGAGCAGCGTACTCTTACCACAGCCCGATGTTCCAATAACAGCAAACACTTCACCTGTATTAACGTAGCTTGTAACTCCTTTAAGAACTGGGAAAGAACCATAGCTTTTTTCTACTTGCTCAATTTGAATAGCATAAGAGTTCATAGGTCGCCTGGGAGGAAGAATATTCAGATCTTCAAAAGTCCATTCCTTTAGTTATATGGAACGCTGAGCCCAAAGGTTTCCTCTTTTATACAGATCAGCATATTCATCTACAGATAGATATACTTTCTAAAAAGATCCGTCACTATTCAAAATACTTTCCAAGAAATCTAAAAATCGGTAAAAGTATGATGCAATTTTTTAAGAGGAGAGCCGTAAGGCTCCTGTTGCTCAGCTTGAGTGGTTTACTAATAGTCTTATGTGGCACTAGTAGAGCAGCCGATAGTAAAACATTAACAGTTGCGATTGAACCCGTTTATGCTCCGTTTGAGTTTAAAGCGGCAGATGGCAGCTTGCAAGGATTTGACGTAGATATCATGCGTGCGATCGGGGAAGCGGCGGGCTTTCAGGTCAAGTTTCAAAGTATTGCTTTTGATGGCATGATTCCGGCGCTGCAAGTAGGCAATGTTGATGCCGCTGTTGCAGCTATGACGATTACGCCTAAACGAGCAGAGGCAATTTCTTTTTCTCGTCCATACTTTAAAGCAGGCTTGGCGATCGCAACTCCAAAAGGCGATCCTCCCATCGCCACAGTAGAAGAGCTAGAAGGCAAAACAGTTGCAGTTCAGATTGGTACTACGGGCGCTGAAGCTGTTAAACAAGTTGCAAATGTCAATGTTCGTACTTTTAATGCGGCAGTATTAGCTCTACAAGAACTCAGTAACGGAAATGTGGACGCAGTTTTAAGCGATGCACCTGTAATGTTGTATGCCATTAAAACCGGAAATTTGAAAGACGTTGAGATCAACAGCGAATTGCTCAGTGAAGAGCTTTACGGCATTCCCACGCCTCTGAATTCACCCAACTTGCCCCTCATCGACAAAGGTCTAACTATTATTCTAGAGAACGGCACTTACGAAAGCCTCTATCGCAAATGGTTTAATGCTCAACCTCCTCAGCTTCCTAGCGTTGCACCTGGCATTGCTCAATCATCTCAGCAGACTGCTTTGAGTTCAAGAAACGTTATTTTGAATGCGTTACCTGCTTTGATCAAAGGGGCGTTAGTGACCTTACAACTGACCATTCTCTCTGGCATTCTAGGACTAATAGGGGGTTCGTTGCTGGGTATTGCGCGTTTATCTGCTATGAAGCCATTGCGATGGCTTGCTAGAGCCTATATTGACTTTTTCCGGGGCACACCGTTGTTAGTGCAAATCTTTATGGTCTACTTTGGAATTCCAGCTTTGGTGCAGGCACTAGGCTTTGAGTTTGCCTTCGATCGCTTTTTAGCAGCGGTCATAGCACTGACGCTCAACTGTGCTGCTTACGTTGCCGAAATTGTGCGCGGCGGCATCCAATCTATTGAGACAGGACAAACCGAAGCGGCGCAATCTATGGGAATGAGTGCAGTCCAAACCATGCAGTTTGTCGTTTTTCCTCAAGCTTTTCGGCGCATGTTGCCGCCGCTAGGTAATCAGTTTATTTCGCTGTTAAAAGACACCAGTTTAGTCGCTATTATTGGCTTTGAAGAACTGTTTCGAGAAGGACAATTAATTGTTGCAGAGAACTATCGTCCCTTTGAACTTTATGCAATTGTTGCGGTAATTTATTTGGTGTTAACACTGCTTTCCTCCCAGGCGTTTAGCTATCTAGAGAAACGCATGAATCCGGTGCAGCGATCGCTTAAGCCTCAAATTCAACCCTCCTCCGATTTAGCTTAGAATTCATATTCTCCATGATTTCTCCGATGATTTTGTCCTAAATGCTCCTTATAGCTACTGTTTTTTTTAAGCCCGCGCCTTCATGATTAAACGTTTCTTCTGAAGGATTTGCGATGCTAACTGTCACTTTTACCGATATCAACAGTCATTGGGCAAAAGCCTGTATCGAAAAATTGGCAGAACGCAATATCTTCAAAGGCTATCCCGATCGCACTTTTCGCCCCGATGGTACAGTTAGTCGAGCCGAGTTTACGGCATTGCTCTACAGTGTCTTCCCCAATTCGTTACCTGTGCGACCTGCCTTCACCTTTGCCGATGTTCCGGCAACTTACTGGGCAAAAACGACCGTAACATGGGCGTACGAGCGGGGCTTTTTATCGGGCTATCCTGACCACACCTTTCGTCCCGACATTCCCATGCCCAGGGTGCAAACGATCGCAGTTCTTGCGGCTGCGCTACAGTACGTCTTTCCTCCAGCTTCCGAAGAAACTCTACAGCAATACTTTGATGATGCGATCGCGATTCCTAATTATGCTAAAGGAGCGATCGCCATCTCAACTCTTAAAAGCTTGGTCGTTAACTATCCTAACGTTCGTCATCTTCAGCCCAATAAAGCAACCACTCGCGGTGAAGTGGCAGCATTATGGTGTCAAGCATTGGCGATTCCGAATGTAGTGCCGCCGCAATATGTCACTTGGGCGATGCTTTTACAGGATATCAAAGGCAACATGAGCGTTTCATTTGCAGTTTTGAAGGCAAATGCCAAATTAGTTAAAGAACTGCAAACCCGGTTCAGTACCCTGAAGATCCATCCAAGTGAACAAGGGTTAAATGGAAAATATGGCTCTCAATTGGAAACAGCGATCGCCGAGTTTTGCACGGTTTCAAACCTGCCGAATGCTCAAACTAAGCAGCTTGACGAAAAATTTGCTCAAGCCTTACTGAACGTTGTCCCCGTCACGTTTATTTTAAAACAGACTCAGAATCGTCAAAAGATATTGAACGAGTACCTGCAACAAGAAATCGGAGCCAGCGCCGACAAACTCGCGTTTTTAGACCGGGGCATTCAAAATTCGCCCTACAAAGCTGACCTGCCCTACTACCCCGATCGCTTGCGCGAGGTTCCAGACGGAACTGAGGTTATGTCTTTGGGCGAAACAATTAAGCTCACAGGCACGCATCAAACGGTAAGTTTCACCCCTTATCCGGTTCGGGGTAAGCTGCCGCAAATTGATGCTAAAGGTCTAGATTTTCTGCATTCAGACATTAAGGCTGCTTGTGTTTGTGTAGGCAGCATTGTGGGCGGCAAATTGCGCAGCCATTGGTTAGGAAAAAACGCCTTGCAAAATATCGAGCTTTGGAGCGCCACAAAAATTATTCCATTGCTGAATGTAGTAGCACGAGTCAACAATCAGTTTCCAGCGATCGATGCTGATCAATGGGTGGTGCGATCGAGCGGCAGCGCCAATAGCTACCAGTTCTATGATCTGGCGGTTGATGTCGTCAACTACAAACAGGCGATCGCCTCTTCCAACGCGCTTTCCGCCATGTTCAAACAGTTTGACACGCCCAGCAACTTAGAAAACTGGGTGCAGAGAATTACGGGCAACACCGCTCTGAGCTTCCGTGGGCGTTACGGCGAACCTCCCTTTCTACAAACCCCAGAGTTATGGGATACCAAAACCCAAAAACAAGTGCTGACCTCCCCCAATATCCCCGCTTTGGAGAGCAATACCCTTTCTACCTATGATCTAACCCGCCTTATTTCTATGCTGGGATGGCATTGCTATATTCCTTTAGAGGCGCGCTTGCCGGGCGGGCAGTGGAATAGCCTGGAATGCGTAGTACGGGCAATGGGTCATGATACGGCTCGATATTTGGATGTGGCGATCGAGCGCCTGGGGTTGGCAAGTGTGGTGCGATCGACAGTCATTCTTTCCAAGTTAGGATTTGGCAGAAGTTCAATCCGCGATCGCACTGAACTGGTCTACACCGCTCTCTTGCAATTCGTCGATCAGCGTCCTCGCACTGAGAATAAACCTGCTATCCTCCGAACCGTTGCCATGACCTTAATTAGCGCCAAAGACTTGAACGACGCGAACCAAGAAGCCATTGAGCTAGATGCGCGGATGGCAGCAGAGGTAACAGAAATTCTGCGACGACTTATGACTCAAGAATTAGCTTGATGACGGGCTGACCGGATTAAAGGGCTTAAAAGGCGATCGCTCCTGAAAGTTTCAGGTTCCCAATCTGGGTGAAGTTACAGTGAAGCTATGGCGAGTTTGCCGGAAGCACCCGTAAATTTACGGGTAAATTGCTTATAAAACAGAAAATGAATCCTGAAAAATCGTGTCTCGTTCCTTGGCTTGAGACAATTAGCGATCGCACAAAGGGTAAACCGGGTCAATCTTAAAGGAGTTAAAGTCCATGAGCAGTCTATGTCTTGTTGCAGCAAGCCTTATAACCCACGGGCAAGCACCTGGATGGCAGCTCGCAGTTCCTAAAAAAACCTTTAGTTTTCTTCCCATTGGCGCAGACAAGTCTACTTCACAGCTTTGTGATATCAACCCGCATTCCCCCATCTCCCGAGCAGCAGTCTATGAAGCCGCTGTCTTTCGTCCAGAGTTTAGCCAGAGGGGAAGAAACAGCGCCACTTCAGCTTTATTCCCTCATCGTCCCACGTCTGGCGGGCAGCTTTATCAGCAGCGCTTAACCGCTCTTAGACAAGGGGTAACCTATACTCGGCTTGCCAGCAATAGCTTTCGCAGTGAGTGGCTCACTAGCATTGTCCAACCCACCTATTCCCAGTGGAAAAAGCTCTTAAGCCGAGAAGCCAAAATGATGGCAGTCGGTCAGGGTAGAAGTCGCCTCACGGTCATTTTGGGTGACTCTCATGCGCTATGGTTTCCTATCGATCGCCTCTCTAAAGATCGATTTTGGTTGAATCAAGGGCTTTCTGGCGACACAACCTCAGGCGTTTTGAAACGTGTCTCGACCTTTGCCGAAACCCGACCCGATACTATTCATGTCATGGTCGGCATTAACGATTTACGCAAGGGCAAGACCGACAAAGAAATTCTCATCAACCTTCAACAAATTATGCAGCGGCTCCGGCAACAACACCCTGCTGCCCAAATTTTTGTTCACTCCATTTTGCCCACCCGCCTCACAGCCATTCCCAGCAATCGCGTACGTTGGTTGAACTACAATATTTCCGCCCTCACTAAACAAGAAGCTGTCAACTATCTCAACCTCCAGCCCGCCTTCACTGATGCAGACGGCAACCTCCGCCGCGCTCTCACCACCGATGGTGTACACCTGAACGTACAGGGCTACCAGGTTTGGCAAACCGCATCTGCACCCATTTTATAAACCCTTAGCATCTACACAAATTCAGACCCCTTCTAACTTTAACTGCATAACCCAAGCCTTAATCCGTTCATCGGTTAGTTCAGACTGATTGTCTTCATCCAATGCTAAACCCACAAATTTACCGTTCTTTATCGCTTTAGAAGCACTGTGCTCATAGCCTTCACTAGACCAGTATCCTACTGTTGTGCCACCTAGTTCTAAGATCTTTTCTTCTAAAATTCCCATCGCATCCTGAAAGTTGTCGGCATAGCCAATTTGATCGCCTACACCAAAGTAAGCAACCTTCTTATCTGAAAAATCAATCTTCTCTAGCTCATCGTCATAAAAGCCCAACCAATCGCTCTGCAATTCTCCAATATTCCAAGTTGGACAACCCAGAATTACAAAGCTAAATGGTTCAAAATCATCGGCATCTGCCTGAGAAATATCAAAAAGCTCAACGACGTTTTCTCCGCCAAATTCTTTTTGAATCATTTCCGCCACCATTTGAGTGTTGCCTGTTTGGGTTCCATAAAATAAACCGATCGTTGCCATGCTGAATTCTCTCGATATAGGATTAATACAAAAAAGGTGCAGGGGAACCTAGCCCAATTTGTAATACCGACCCTGCACCTGAATTATCTGCTTTAACTCCGATATTACTAATGAGACTAATACTCAATAAATAAAAGCATAATTACAGGTTTCTATGCAACACTTCTCAAAAATTTTTGTGTTAAGTTTTACTAGAACCTCTAGAAGCCCTATGTAACATAGGATTTTTATCTGTCTACTCCGATGAATCTCAAGAAGATGAATTATCTTATTGAGATAGATTCTCAATTTTATGGCATGATATGCGAATGTGATGAATGTCATGTATGACCGCACTCTGTTAGCAAGCTTCTCTGGCGTGACACTTGCCAAATAAAGTTTGCCAAATAAAGTTTTTAGAGCCTCACCTAATCTGCTTGGAGACGAATGTATGTTTACTACTCTGGCTCAGGTCAACCCATCTTTGCTCCGGGACGGCTGTTTTGAGGTCGATGCTGAACGATCGCCTATCACCTTTCAGACGTTTAACCGACGAGAAATTTTGCCATCCTACTATCAACAGAACATTTGGCAAATCGAAAGCGGAGTTGTCCGCACCTTGACTTGGGACGCTAATGGCACCGTTATTCCACTCGGCTTTTGGGGAAAGGGTGATGTTGTTGGCTATCTCCTCTCAGAGTTTAGTCCCTACCAAGTCGAGTGTTTAACTCAAGTGAGAGTACAAAAGTTGTCAGATTCTTATGTCTGTTCCCGTGAAATGATGCTGTCTCACATCTCGCAAACCCAGATGCTGTTGAAGATCGTTCACACTGGCTCAATGGAAAAACGCCTCCTGCATTTTTTGCTCTGGATGTCCAAACGATTTGGGTATCAAATGGAGTCTGGCTGGCGGCTAGACTTACGCTTAACACACCTGGATATTGCTGAAGCTTTGGGGACTACGCGAGTGACTGTAACGCGATTATTGGGGCAACTTCAGCAAGAGGGCGTAATTCAATGGTCGCGGCGAGAGCAAATCTTATGCGATGACTCAAGATTGCAGCAAGACTAGAGAAGATACACGAAAGAAGACACAGGATAGCTGCAAGTTAAAGCATATCCTTAGTCAATCACTAGTGAGAATTCAGGCATTAACAGAAGTTATTTTTCTAACTAATTGACTCTTTTCTTAACTGTAGTCGTATACTGTAGTAAAGTTTAGGCTAAGCGATCGCTGGGGTTATTGTATACTTGTCAGTCTTTATCATTGGTGTAATTGTAACTGCTTTGTCAAAGCTTATTGCTCTTAGATCTCAGGTAAATTCTAGAAAGTTTCTCAACTAAAAGTAGGAGCTTTCTATCAATCATTCATCTCATTCAAAATTCAATGAAAGAACTTGATACCGAAAAAACAATCTATCTTCTGAATGCCATTATGGAGGCAGAGTTATCTGGTGTTATTCGATATACCCACTACTCATTGATGATTAGTGGTCCGAATCGCATTCCGATCGTAGGTTTTTTAAAGGGTCAAGCCAGTGAATCATTGCTGCACGCTCAGCAAGCTGGAGAAATACTAACTGGGTTAGAAGGTCACCCTACATTGAGGACGACCCCTATTGAAGAAACCGATCAGCATACTATTTACGACATTTTGAGAGAAAGCCTCAACCACGAGACAGCAGCGCTGAATTTATACAAGAGTTTACTTAGTGTGGTTAAAGATGCCAGCGTTTATCTTGAAGAATTTGCTCGTGGCATGATTGGGCAAGAAGAAATGCATGGCTTGGAGCTAAAGAAAATGCTGCGTGATTTTGAACCAAGAGTTGTGCAGTAGCCACCGTTATTGGGAGCAGTGAGCCATGAAGCGTTTAGCAAAGAACTTTCAAAAAAATTCCTGGCGAGGATTTATGTTTTTTTGCGCTACTGTCCAGTCATCTACTCACGCTAATGAATCGAATTCTTCGCCCTCTCTTTCTCAGGCAAAGGTGGGCGATTGCCTTCAAATTACTAAGATTTGCTGTTCAGAGTGTGTATCAGATCTGGCTCGTCAAGGGTTAGCTTCTGGGGTAAAGGTTGAGGTTGCGAGTGTGACTCATAATGGTTCTATTGTCGTTACGTTAGGCGATAAAAACATTGGATTAGGAGCGGCGATCGCTCGTCAAATCTTAGTCGCTCCCCTATAAAAAGAGCGTTTATCAAAAGAGCGTTACAAGCAAACTATCAAAACTTTTTTCATTAAGACTCAGCTTCTAGCTAATGAAATCCTCAAGCATCGTTTTTTATCGTTGGGTTTTGATCTGGCTCAATACCGTTGCGACTAACACCATTGCTCCGCCTAATAAGCCTCTTGTGCCCAAACTTTCACCCAACCACCAAAACGAAAAAATGGTAGCAAATACTGGCTCCAGCGCGTAGACAATCGCCGTTTCCGTAGCACTAACATGACGTTGGGCGATCGCCTGAGTCCAAGTCGTCATTGCAGTTGCCATGATTCCTAGATAAACGATCGCTCCCCAGTTTTGCTGAATTGCCTGAGCCTGCTCCATCAGTTCGGGTAATGCCCAAATGAATCCTAGTAGGCTCGTGGTCATGAGTTGATAAATCGTTAAAGCTAGAGGCGGATGATGGGGGGCGATCGCTTCCATCAACAAAACGTAGACGGCAAAACTCAGCGCACAGCCAAATACCCAAAGATCGCCAATGCCTAGCGCTCCTCCTTCCCAAGACAAAATCCCAATTCCTGCTAACGCTAGCCCTGCCGATATCCAAACTCGCTGCGACAAGCTCCGACCTAGCAAGAAGCCTAACAGCGGCACCATAATCACATTTAAACTGGTAATAAATGCCGATCGATTAGAGGAAATTGTCTGTAACCCTATCACTTGGGTAACAACGGAAAGATAAATCATAACTCCCAAAATTGCGCCATCTCGGAGTAACCGTGCGTTGAAATGACGACACCAGGGCAAAAGCGTCAGGGCTCCCACTGAGAAGCGACTGCATATCAAGACCGCAGGAGACAGGGTAGTCAGGGCACCTTTAAGCAAAGCAAAGGTAGTACCCCAAACTAGCGTGGTACCTACTAGTATCAAAACATACCAGTAGTGGGAGGCAGATTTTTGCATAATGCGGAAAGTTTTCTAAAGAAATATGCTGAAGAAATATCGACAAAGCGCTAGATATGGAAAAAACTAATACAAAAGAACCTGTTATAAACCTATATCTGGTGCCATTATAGAACCATCCCTTCGATAGACTTTGCAGATAGGCGACCCGCTTGGGGGGTTTCAAAGAGATCGCCCAGCAGCAAAGATTGCCCAAATCATCTCAGAAACTATGACTTACGCTCTCTCTGCCGCCAAGCTCCAAACCTATTACCGTTGCCCCCGTGCCTACTATTTTCGCTACGAACGCCGCATCGAAAGCGCTGCGTTTTTCGGTTCGGCAGTCTTGGGAACCTCTCTCCATCAGGCTTTGGCGCAAATTTACCAAGACTGGCACTACCAGGATGCGATTCCTCGTTTGGATTGGATTGAGTATTGCTGGAGTCAGCAAGCTCATAGTTTAACCTCTAACCAAATTAACGAAGGGCGATCGATCCTCAGTCGTTACTACCAAGATTTTATTGCCAATCAGTCTGCCATGCGCAAGCCCCTTGCCATAGAGGGTAGAATTCAGGGCACGCTGCAAGCTGAGAACCTGGAATTTTCACTGTCGGGGCGTTACGATCGCCTTGATTTTTTAGACGACGGTTTAGAGTTAATCGACTACAAATCTGCGAAGGAGGTTGATTACGCCGAACCCGACGAGATTGATCTACAAATTGGCTTGTACTACTTAGCACTCGAACAGCGCTACCAACGCCAACTCAAGCGCATGAGTCTGCTATTTTTGCGCACTGGCGAGAAAATTAGCTTTGAAGCTACTCCCGAACATCGCCAACGGGTAGAGGAAGTGATTTGCGAACTAGCGGTTGAGTTGCGCCAAGATCAGCGCTGGACTCCGTTTCCCAGCAATCAGTGCGATCGCTGTTCGTACGCGCGATATTGCCCCGCCATGCGCCCTGATCCTGAGCCCATGCCCGAAGACACAAAGCCACAGCAGGGTTTACAGTTGGTTTTAAGTATTTAACATGGTGAAGCCGACCTCGTTGAAGTGGGTCAATACTTGGTTTAAGGCGATCGCAGCTGATTTAATGACACAAGAGTCGGGGTTAACCCCGACTGAACTCTACGTGCGCGTTCAGAGCCACATTTTAGATACGCTTTATTACGAAGTTTGCAAAAGGCACCCAGTATCTTTGCCAGGATTTGAAGTTCCTCAACAACCTACTCACGGAATTAAAGCTCCACCCATTCCAGATATCAATGCTAAGGGATTAGGGGAAATCTATGAGCAGATTTTAAGCCATAATCCGACCGAAAAAAAGACAGACGGTGCCTATTACACTCCAACACAGCTTGTAGATTTTGTAATTAAAAATACTGTGAGGGTTTGGCAAGGAGGGTTGCCTACTGTTCTTGATCCGGCTTGTGGAGGGGGTGTCTTTCTGCTGGCAGCTTATCAAGAATTGTTGGATCGGCGATCGCAAAACATGGGGCGATCGCTTAGCCGCATAGAACGCGAACAAATTTTGCTAGATTGCATTCACGGCGTTGATATTAACCCTCAGGCTGTCACAGTGACGCAGCTTTCCCTCCTCCTCAAACTCCTAGAAAATCAGCCTCCATCGCCGCAACCCCTGCCCGATCTCAGGCGTAATATTCATTGTGGAAACGCAGTGATTAGTGAGGATTTTGAGGGGCATAATTCTTCTCAAAACCAAACTCTAGTTTGGCAAAAAGCATTCCCAAATATTTTACGATCCAATGGTTTTAATATTATCATCGGTAATCCGCCTTACGTAGATTCCGAGTGGATGACGAAGTATCTTCCCGGTTGGCGACAGTATTGCACCCACCATTACAAGAGCGCTACTGGAAACTGGGATTTGTTTTGTATTTTTATTGAAAAAGCTTTAACATTATGTCAACCGAATGGGTTAATCAGCCTGGTCGTGCCTAATAAATTAGCCTCTGCAGACTATGCCTCTGGAGCGCGATCGCTCTTAGCAACAGCTAGCCAAATCATTACTGTTCACGACTACTCCCGAAGTGCAGCATTTGAAGCGGCAGTTTATCCATTAGTGTTTGTCGCTAAAAAGAGAGCTATGCCGCTAGAAAAAAAGGAACCCGGCGCAGTGTGGGTAATCGCCGCTACGGTTCAGCAGTCCCAACTCCTCGATCGCCTTCGAGATCATTTTCCTAAGCTGGAGGCGATCGCCCAAGTGAATGGAGCGGCAACGGTTGCGGAAGCTTACGCCATGCAGGAATTGATTGAAGAAGGACAGCCTCAAGCAGAAGGACAGAGCAATCATCATTTGCGAATGGTGAACAGTGGCACAATCGATCCCTACTGTTTCTTGTGGGGCAAAAAACCAATGCGATATTTGGGACAGTCTTACTTGTATCCTGTGATTGTAAAATGCGATCGCCTGCCACCCAAGCGGCTACAGCAAGCCAAACAACCGAAAATCATTGTTTCTGGCATGACTCAACGCTTAGAATGCGCGATCGATCAGGATGGCTCCTTCCTGGCAGGAAAGTCAACCTCTATCATTTTTTCATCTCAAACCTGTGATCTATACCCTCTCTTAGGGGTTCTCAATAGCAGTCTCATCAGCTTCTACTTGAAGAGTTACTTTAGTGGAAATAGATTGAAAGGTAATTATCTTCGGATTGGTTCGCCCCAGCTTCGACAAATTCCTATTTGCTTACCGAAGAACCCTGCACTCATGATTAAACTTATTAGGCAGCGGCTTACAGAAACCATTCCCATCCGATTGCAAACACTTGATCATCAGATCGATCAACTTGTATATCAACTCTACGAGCTAACAGACTTAGAGATTCAAATGATTGAACGCGCTAAGCTTTAGGTTTTGCCAGAATTGCGGCGATTAGAGCAGGCGTTCCACCAATCATGCCGAAGATAATCCAGCGCTGGAGGTTTAAGCCTTTTTTATGAGCCGCGATCGCCGCAAGTCCGCCCATGAAACAATGTAGAATCAACGGAACTAAATACCACTGTGGCGCAAGCTGCGGGTCAAACAACAAATCAGTCAGCACAATTTCCTCACTTTCGATCCATCGCAGAAACGCCACTTAATAGCATCACTAAGCCGCCAATTAGAATGGCGATCGCCACTCCTCCCGCCAAAACATCCAACCAGCCTGTACTTTCCATGCTCAATGTCCTTCCTCTTGCTTCGACTCAACTAAACGCAATACCTTAATTTGCCGCCGAAGCTACCACACCCATGTAAATCCCAGCCAGGACAAACTGTGTTAGCTTTCTCTGTGCGGTCATAATACTTCGACAAGCGTTGTAGAAACGATCGCCCTAGCGTTAGCACAAACCCAATGTAAAACACCGAAGCTAGCAACGTTGACAGAGCGGCTACGATGCTATTGGTGCGGGTTACAGCGATCGCCATTGCTAACAAGCACCAAGCCGTCACATCATCCACCACCGCACAAGTTAGCGCCAGCGCCTCCAGCCGAGTTCCCTGCAAATTGTTCTCTGTGATAATTCGTGCCAAAACAGGGAATGCCGTGATAGACATAGCTGCTCCCAAAAACAGAGCAAATGCCGTAAACGAAACATCTGCATTGGAGACTTGCGGGTACAGCAACACCGCCAAAATAGTTCCCAACGAAAACGGCACCACAATGCTGACATGGGAAGTCAAAATCGCTGTCTGTATCTGCCCTTGCAAATACTTGGGGTTCAGATCCAGCCCAATCAAAAACACGAAAAAGATTAGCCCAATCTGTGACAGCACATTTAAAGACGGCACTGTTTCGGGTGGAAACAATGCCGCCGATAAACCGGGTGCAACCAATCCAAACAATGATGACCCCAACATGATCCCAGCAACAATTTCACCAATGACCAGGGGCTGACACAGCCAACGGAACCCTAATTCTACCAATCGGGATAGCCCAATCACCAAAAGGGACTTGAAGTAAGACAAGGACAAGGGTTGACATAATCTAAGAAGTACCCTGGAGCTTGAGGAAGATGCAAAACGCAGATGCAAAACGCTAAAAGCATTCAGTACAGTTTGTGCCTGAGTCGTGAATCTAGTCAAGCCGCCGATTTTGCACACGATCGCCCTCCTAACGGTTGCCCCTCAGGAAGCTTCCAAAAGCTCACTGCCTAGCCAGTCTCTAGAGTGAACTATAACCCCGCCATACACCCACCAACATTCCTTGAACGACGACTTCTGTAGCAAGGGCATCAATAGGCTTATAGTTGCGGTTCGCAGGCTTCAGACTCACCTGCCCTCCCTGCCGATGGTAATACTTCAAGGTCGAGCCATCATCTCCAACTCGAGCAGCAACGATCGTGCCATTTTTCAAGGACTTTGGATCAGGAACCGGACGCATAATCACCACATCGCCACTGTCAATTAAAGCGTCAATCATGCTGTCTCCCCGCACCCGTAAAGCATAGTCGCCAGGGCGCAGCATAGAACTAGAAAAATCGAGTTCCTCATTCACTTCTGGAAAGGTTTCGACGACCGAACCTGCGGCGATCGCCCCTAAAATAGGAATCCCTTGAGACTTCAAGATCCGAATGGTGCGGGCTTTTCCGTCCGTCCAATCAATGTATCCCTTCGTGCGCAAGTGCTCCAAGCGACTCTGCACAGGCGCAGGAGACTTCAACCCCATTGCCCGCATCATTTGTCGAATAGAAGGAGAATGTTGATTCTGCTTGATATAGTCAATCAGCCAGTCATAAAGCTGCTGTTGAACTTCGGTTAGGGTGTCCATAGTTGCTTGATAATTACTTTATAAAGCTTACATAGAGTTGTGGTACTCTCTCTTAAGAACAAGCGTACCACACCCTGAAGCGTTTTTCAGCCTTTTCCTGATAATTTGTACTAGAGCTAGTTTCAGGGTTATGAACCAGAGGCAAGAACTTTTAATAACCTCTTGAGCAGAAGGCTTCAAACGCTGGCTCGGTCTTAACGCAACCTAATTTCTGTCTAAACCGTCATCTTTCCTCTAGAATCTTAACAACGGTGAGAGGTTTAACAATCATGCGAGTTCTGCTAGTCTATCCCTTGTTTCCCAAAACCTTCTGGTCATACGAGAAGATTCTGGAACTGGTTAATCGTAAGGTATTGCTGCCGCCCCTAGGCTTAGTCACCGTAGCGGCAATTTTGCCCCAAGAATGGGAATTTGAACTGGTCGATCGCAACGTTCGAGCCGTTACTGAGGCTGAATGGGCATGGGCAGATATTGTCATCTTGTCGGCAATGATTGTCCAAAAAGATGATTTAGTGAATCAGATTAAAGAGGCAAAACGTCACGGAAAGTTAGTGGCTGTGGGTGGCCCCTATCCAACCTCTGTTCCTGATGAAGCGATGGCTGCCGGAGCAGATTATATGATTTTGGATGAGGGCGAAATTACTCTGCCGATGTTTGTCGAAGCCGTTCAACGTGGCGAAAAATCGGGGATGTTCCGCTCAGATGGGGAAAAGCCCGATGTGACAGGTACCCCGGTTCCTCGGTTTGACCTCTTGGAGCTAGAAGCCTACGATTCTATGTCTGTCCAGTTTTCGCGCGGCTGCCCTTTCCAGTGCGAATTCTGCGACATTATTGTGCTGTATGGTCGCAAACCACGCACGAAAGATCCGGCTCAGCTTCTTAAAGAACTCGATTGCCTTTACGAGCTAGGCTGGCGGCGCAGCGTTTTCATGGTGGACGACAATTTCATTGGCAATAAACGAAATGTTAAGCTGCTGCTCAAAGATTTGAAGGTCTGGCAAGAGGAACATCAGTATCCCTTTAGCTTTAATACCGAAGCCTCGATTGACCTGGCTCAAGACCCAGAGCTAATGGAGATGATGGTAGATTGTGCCTTCAACGCAGTTTTTCTGGGCATTGAAACCCCTGACGAGGATAGCCTCGCTATGACTAAGAAGTTTCAAAATACCCGTGGCTCTTTGGCAGAATCGGCAGAAGCGATCGCCAAAACGGGCTTACGAGTTATGGCGGGCTTCATTATTGGCTTTGATGGCGAAAAGCAAGGGGCTGGCGATCGCATCGTTCGTTTTGTCGAGCAAACCAACATTCCCACCACCACCTTCGCCATGTTGCAGGCGCTACCCAACACCGCCCTCTGGCATCGCCTGGAAAAAGAAGGCAGGCTACGGGCAGGCAAGTACGCCAACATTAACCAAACCACGTTAATGAACTTCATCCCCACCCGTCCCCTCGAAGACATCGCCCGCGAATATGTTGATGCCTTCAGCCGCATTTACGAACCCAAAACCTACCTCGATCGCGTCTATCGCCATTTCCTGACGCTAGGCGCACCCCGCCATAAAGCCCCGTTCAAGTTCCCCAGTCTCATAGACTTAAAGGCGTTAGCGACTGTCTGCTGGCGGCAAGGTCTTAAGCGCAACACCCGCTGGATGTTTTGGCATCACCTGTTTAGCATCATTCGCCACAACCCAGGCGTGTTTGATCACTACCTCTCGGTCTGTGCCCATAACGAGCACTTCATGGAGTATCGTCAAATTGTTAACGACGAAATTGAACAACAGCTTCAAGAGTTTTTAGCCCATGAAGAGCAGGTTCAAATAGCTAGTCAAGATGTAGAGGTGCTAGTTTAATTTTGAGAGCGGCAAATGATCTCTAAAACTGCTCAGTCACTACAGGTAAATCCAACTTTATCCACTTTGCTGGATGATCTGGGGGAAGAATGTGAAAATGTGCTTTCTCTGCTCAGTCAACTTAAGCTTTCTAACCTAACAGCCGATCAAAAAGGCGATCTTCTCGCTGAACTTACAGGATCTATTTGCCATATCCACGTTCATACAGAAGATCTTCCAGAGCTAGTTGAGAACGAAATTTTGACGTTACCCGATGACGCTTAAATCTAAGGTGCTGGCAAAATGGAAAAAGTTAATCTTGCCGAGAAGTTAGCAGTATTTGCTGATCACTGGAACCCTAAAATTGTGGGCGAACTCAACGGGCAGCAGGTCAAACTCGTTAAGTTTCAAGGTGAGTTTGTTTGGCACCATCACGATACAGAAGATGAATTGTTTTTGGTGGTGCAAGGACGCTTTCGGATGGAATTCCGCGATCGCCAGGTTTGGCTCGAAGCCGGAGAATTCATCATTGTGCCCCATGGAGTTGAGCATCGCCCAGTTGCTGAAGAAGAAGTTCATGTCCTTTTGTTTGAACCTGCTACAACCCTAAACACAGGCAATGCTGAAAGTAACTTAACAGTTGCACAACTACAGAAAATCTAATGTGACACTTCTCAGGGCGGAATAATCAAGTCTGCCCTTTAAGAAGGGTCATGATAGACTCATCTATGCACTTAAGGGCTCTCGCAAGCTTTCACTTGCGTTCTTGAGTTTTAATGAAATTCTGACCTAAACAGCTACGTGTGAGGCTTGAAACTGATGCGAGTTCTGCTACTCTACCCCCTGTTTCCGAAAAGTTTTTGGTCATTTGAAAAGGCGCTTGAACTCGTCGATCGCAAGGCGCTGATGCCACCCCTCGGCTTAGCCACTGTTGCCGCAATTCTGCCCCAAACCTGGGAATTCAAATTAGCCGATCGCAACGTGTGCTCCATCAGCGAAGCAGAGTGGGAGTGGGCAGAGTTAGTCATTATCTCCGCCATGATTGTTCAGAAGGAAGATTTCCTGGCTCAAATTCAAGAAGCCAAGCGCCGAGGCAAGAGCGTTGCTGTGGGAGGACCTTATGCGACAGCCCTACCCAAAGAAGCAGAAGCAGCCGGAGCCGACTTTCTGATTTTGGATGAGGGCGAAATTACATTGCCCATGTTTATTGAAGCGATCGCCAGAGGCGAAACTCAGGGCATTTTCCGGTCAGGTGGTGAAAAGCCAGATGTTACAGGTACCCCAGTGCCTCGCTTCGAGCTTCTCGACTTTAATGCCTACGATAATATGTCGGTGCAGTTTTCGCGCGGCTGCCCCTTTCAGTGCGAGTTCTGCGACATCATTGTGCTATATGGGCGCAAGCCTCGCACCAAAAATCCTGAACAACTCTTGGCAGAACTAGAGCGTTTGTACGAACTAGGCTGGCGACGCACTATCTTTTTGGTCGATGATAACTTCATTGGCAACAAGCGCAATGTCAAGCTCCTGCTAAAGGAACTGAAGCCCTGGATGGCAGCCCACAACTATCCTTTTCACTTCAACACTGAAGCCTCAGTTGACTTGGCGCAAGACCAAGAAATGATGGACTTGATGGTAGATTGTAACTTCAACGCTGTTTTTCTAGGAGTCGAAACTCCTGACGAAGACAGCCTTGCGGTCACCAAGAAGTTTCAAAATACGCGAGATTCTCTCTCGGAAGCGGTAGACAGCATTATTGCTTCAGGGTTGCGCGTCATGGCAGGTTTCATTATTGGGTTTGATGGCGAGAAGAAGGGAGCAGGCGATCGCATCGTTCATTTCGTCGAAAAAACCGCCATCCCTACCGCTTTCTTTAGCATGTTGCAAGCTCTACCCGATACTGCGCTTTGGCATCGCTTGATCAAAGAAGGACGAATGCGCGGCAATGGCAACATTAACAATACGACGCTGATGAACTTCGAGCCAACCCGCCCGATTGAAGAAATCACCCGCGAGTTCATTGATGCCTTCTGGACTCTGTACGATCCAATGGTCTATCTTAACCGCACCTATCGTCACTTCCTCAAGTTAGGCACCCCCAAACACAAATCCTCCCTCCGTAAAGTCAGTTGGGTTAGCATTCGGGCGCTGTTGCTAGTTGCTTGGCGGCAAGGCGTAGTGCGCAAAACTCGGTTTCAGTTCTGGCTTAACTTCATCGGTATTCTTCGCCACAATCCCCGCGTCTGGGATCACTACCTCTCGATCTGCGCCATTAGCGAACATTTCTTGGAATACCGAGTGATTGTGCGTGATCAGCTAGAAAGCCAGTTGGCTCAATACTTAGCAGAAGAGGCAAAAGTGGTCAAAGAAACCCCGACGGAAGAAATCAGGGCGATCGCCAGTTAATTAATCATTTTGGATGAGTAGATGTGACTCTGCTCATCCAAAATAGTCAAAATAGTTCACTCTATTCCCTTCCATTAATTCAACTCTTGCAGGGTCATTTTTTCAAATATTAAAAAGGGCTAATTTTTCGGTATGAAACCCAAAAATTAGCCCTTTTAGAAAATTATGCCCTAGATTAGCTTGGCTGCCCGTAGCCCAAACATCAGCCCCATTGCTAAACCGAAAGCCCCACCCAATAAAGCGAAATAAGTGAGTACAGCCATTTATATTTCTCCATTAAGTTTTTCCATATCTATATTCAAGCACTTGTTCGACCGCTTAGGGTAGGACATAGAATAGACACACTCAAGTTCCTCCTTTCAGTCTGTCTAAACACCCATAGAATCGATGACCTTAGAAGTTTTATTCACTGAATACCGTACTCCCCTTATCCTGTTGATGTTTGCCACTCCCTGGGTAACCTTCTTAGCGTGTCGTCTCATTCCGGGTCAAGACGAAGAACCTTTTTTACTCAGTGCTAACCTGTCGCTGTCGGTGCTTAGTCTCCTTTTTTTAATTGGCTATCTAGCCTATGTCACCAATACCGGCGGCTGGCAACAACTTGTTCAGCAAGCAGACGTATTTCTCTTAGTCTTACCGCTGTACCATCTCAGTACCTCTCTCTGGCTCTCGCAGTTGCGAATGCCCTTGCAACAAATTCCAGCCTTTCGGACTTTGCAAGGAATTGCCATGATGGGGTGCATTTACCTGGTGTTCTCTTGGATGGCATCTAGGATTTACATTGTGTTCTTTTCCTACATGCCGTTTAGCTCGTTTTTGTTGATTTTGGCAGTTTTGTTAGGCATTGGCTATATGGGATATCGCAAGCTGCTGAATTGACGTAAAGCTATCATGGGCGGCAAACTACAAGACAGTTGTGCAGTAAAATCAGCCCACAAGGGTTTTCAGAGAGTAGGCAATGAAATCTGTCATTACAGTCGAATTACCGCAGCAGTCCTATGAGGTGGCGATCGCCTCCTATGGGCTAGAGTATCTAGGCACCTGGATGCAGCCGCTCAATCTTGGCAAAAAAGTGCTGCTGGTTTCCAATCCAATGATTTTTCGGCGATATGGTGATACCCTCCTGTCATCCCTCACTACAGCCGGATTTCAGGTTGCCTCATGCATTCTACCTGCTGGAGAACGCTATAAAACGCTTGCTTCTATTCAAAAAATCTACGATGCAGCCCTTGCCCAGCGTTTAGAACGCTCTTCTACCATTATCTCCTTGGGGGGTGGCGTGGTAGGGGATATGGCAGGCTTTGCCGCTGCCACATGGCTCAGAGGCATTAACTTTGTGCAAGTGCCAACCTCTCTCTTGGCGATGGTGGATGCCTCCATTGGCGGCAAAACGGGCGTTAATCATCCCCAGGGCAAAAATCTCATTGGTGCATTCCATCAACCGCGATTGGTCTTAATTGATCCTCAAGTCTTAGGTACCTTACCCCCCAGAGAATTTCGGGCAGGCATGGCAGAAGTAATCAAATACGGCGTGATTTGGGACACCAATTTATTTGAGCAGCTAGAAGCTGCAAACCGCCTAGACCAACAGCGCTACGTTAGTGAAGAACTTCTGCAAACTATTCTGACCCGTTCCTGTCAGGCAAAAGCCCATGTGGTTAGCCAAGATGAAAAAGAAGCAGGGCTGCGGGCAATCTTGAACTATGGGCACACGATTGGTCATGCAGTCGAAAGCTTAACCGGGTATCGAGTTGTTAACCATGGTGAAGGTGTGGCGATCGGAATGGTTGCCGCTGGGCAAATTGCAGTTGAGCTAGGGCTATGGGAGCAGTCCTCAGCCGATCGTCAGCAGGTCTTACTCGAAAAAACTGGACTTCCTACAAAGCTACCCGCAGGGTTGGAAATTGGAGCAATTTTAGAAAGTTTACAAACTGATAAAAAGGTTAAATCAGGAAAGGTTCGTTTTGTCTTACCCACTAAAATTGGTGCAGCTATTGTCACCGATCAAGCCGATGACCCGGTGATCCGCAAAGTCTTGGGCAATGTCGTATCTAGATCCCTTTAACTCATGCGTCTTAACGAACTATACCGACGTTACTTACTTTACGGATTAAGTGGACCAGTTATTTTCTTAAATCTTTGGGTATTGGGGCAACTGTTCATTTACCTTGAAGGACTACTCACCTTTACTATTTTGAGCGCAGTTTTAGCGCTGATTTTAGACTATCTGGTTCGCTTTCTAGAAAGCCTCAACCTCAATCGGACACAAGCAGTACTGGTCGTTTTATTCTTATTTTTACTCTTATTAATCACGTTAGGGATAACGCTGATTCCGATCGTCGTGGATCAGGCGACGCAACTGATTCAAGGCTTGCCCAGCGTGGTGGAGGCGGGCGATCGCAACTTTAAATGGCTTCAAGATTTTCTTCTAGAACGCAATCTCCGCCTAGATTTGGTAGAAATTACTAACCAGCTTACCTTACAAATTCAGGGCATTGTGGGGCTTTTACCAGGAATTGCTATCAATACCTTAGGGCAGCTTTTTAGTTCGACGTTTCTTGTCGTTCTGGCGTTTTACATGTTGCTGTATGGCGATCGATTTTGGCACGGGCTGATCCAACTGCTTCCCCCGCGTTTAGGAGTTGCTTTAAGTACCTCATTACAACAACAATTTCACCAATTTTTCTTAACGCAACTGCTTCTGGCACTGGCAATGTTTTTCCTTGTACTACCTACTTTCCTCATCCTTAACATTAAATTCAGCCTACTCTTTGCCATTTTGATTGGCTTATTTGAGGTGATTCCGCTTTTTGGGGCAACGATAGGAATTGGGCTAGTAACACTCCTTGCCCTGGGTTTACAGGGCCCTTTCGCAGCCGTCCAAGTCGTCGTTTCTAGCATGGTGTTTCAGCAAATTACGGATAACATTATTGCGCCGCGAATTCGAGGTGAATTTACAGGGCTCAATCCGATTTGGATTGTGATTGCGTTGCTTCTAGGCGGCAGAGTAGCAGGGTTTACTGGAGTTGTGTTGGCATTACCGATCGCTGCAACCATTAAAAGCACAAGTGAGGCAATGAGAAATATGGAAAAAGCAGCATGAGCTAACCCAGCATTTCATCTAAACGAAATCGAGCGATCTGCACGATTTCAGCAAGTGCCTGCGATCGTTCTGCCTCTAGAGAATTCTCTAAGCGAGTTTGAAAAGCCTCCAAGATACTGGCTTTGGTATGATTTTTAACCGCAACAATAAATGGAAACCCAAATCGCTCCTGGTATAAGCAATTCAGTTGTTGAAACTGCTGATATTCCTCCGAGGTTAATTGATCTAACCCAACTCTGGACTGTTCCTTGACCGAAGCCTCTGCCATGCTGACCTTACTGCCCAAGTCAGGATGCGATCGCATTAATGTGTCCTGCTCATCTGCATTCATCCGATTCATTACCTCAACCATACACCGATGTAAGGCTTCTACGTTAACAAACGGTCGTTGCTCCCAAGCCTGCTGAGCGATCGCTGGAGTATTTTCAAAAACTCCACCCAACACAGCCACAAATTTACTCAGTTCCATACTGTTTAGTTGACTAAGGTTCATAGTGGTTACCGCAATGCGCTGCCTAAAATAGTTTTAGCGATCGCCCCCGTTACTTCTTCAGGTCGTTCAGTCTTCAATTGTTCGTACCACTGTTGAGTAATCTGCCAATCTTTTCCATGAATTTGATCGGCTCTTTTCCGTGCCTTCAGAACTAAATCCTTCGTTCTTTGCTTACGTTCTAGTTCATACCGCTTCAATGCATCTTCCACGCTCAAATTTGTGGTTATTAAGTACCGAACCAGCACATTCACATCTTCCATTGCCTGACAGCCTCCTTGTCCCAAGTCAGGCGTTGTCCCATGTCCAGAGTCTCCTAATAGTGCCACCTTTCCTCGTACTAAGCCCTGAAGCGGCTCAATGTCGTGAATTGGAATGCGGTTCGTTTGCCAAGGATTTAATTGCTGAATCAATGCTTGAACGGGGTCGCACCAGCCCAGAAAAAACTGCGTTAATTCTGCCACAAATTGATCCGCCGTAACAGGCTCTCCTAGCGGTAAGGGAACATCTAGAAAGAAATAAAAGCGACCCTCCGATACAGGCATCATCGAAACTCTTTTTCCCTCCCCGACGTAGATCGTCCAGGTATCTGAAGACCTACTGTCTAGAGATTCATAATTTGGTGGTGCTAAATCCTCGCTAGCAGTCACCAGTCCATTCCAGTTGACATATCCTGCATATCGGGGCTGCACCTCTTGCCCCACCACATATTGCCGCAACCGCGATCGCAATCCATCCGCCGCAATCAAAACATCTCCCGTCGTCCGATGTCCATCCTCAAAAATTGCCGTCACGCTCTCTTCAGATTCTTCTACCCCCACGCACCGAGCATTCAGCCGCACTTTACCTGGAAATGCATTCAGCAACATCTGCTGCAAATCCGTGCGCGCTACTGGATAAGGTCGCTGTCCGACTTCATCAATTAACGGCTGAATAGGAATATTATTAAGCAGTTCTCCACTCAACGATCGATATTGCATCCGATTCATTTGTCCGCCAATTTTAGCGATCGCTTTCCCTAATCCCAGGCTGTTCAAGACTTTCACCCCATTCGACCACAGTGAAATCCCCGCCCCTGCCGGACGTAGCTCACTGACGCGATCGTAAATTTCTACCTGATACCCTGCCCGGTGAAGCGCCACCCCAGCCGTCAATCCGCCAATTCCAGCCCCGATGACGATCGCCTTCAAATTTTCCATGCTTCTTCCTCTAATTCTTAGCCCTATTAATATCACTCTCCTGGCAACCAATTTGTTTTACAAGAACTGACTAAGACTGACTAAGACAGAAAGTTGCGCAGAGAGGGTAAAATCCCATTTAAATCCCCTGGAAGAAATTGATTCATTGACCGTGCCCAAACCGTCCCACGCTTCAGATCCGCTGCTATGGGTTCCTTATCAAACAGTGTGCAATCATGCAAAAATTGGGGATGTCATTACCTTCTCAGGCACTGATTTCCCTTCAGAAATCGTTAAAATTGCCACTCAGTCCATTTATGTCCATGTGGCGATCGTTCATTCAGTAGATACCCAAGCCCCATCTGAAAATACCATTCTCATTGCCGAATCTCATATCGATCGCAGCTTACCGAGCGTCGGTACAGGAAAGCAAGCCTTGAGTGTGCAATTTCAATGGTTATTTAACCGTCTTGCCCAATACCCGGGGCAGGCTTGGTGGGTACCCCTCAAAACTCCCCTGACCCTCGGAGGCATCGCTAGGCTGCAAGTTTGGCTCCAAACCATTGAAAGCCAAGAAACTCCCTACGACTTTATTCAAGCGATCGGCGCAGGTCTGGCTCAGGTCGAATTGATAAAATTAAACAATAATCCCGACTTTTCTGCTCTATTTTGCTCAGAACTCGTTACCCGCGCCCTCCAAATGGCAGGAGCGATCGACGAAACCCTCAACCCTTCAGAACAAACCGCTGCCGATGTCATGCAGTTTCCTTGCTTTAAGAAACCGCTGCTAATTCAGAGAGAATTATGTTGAGAACTGCTGCCCTCTTCCTACCCCTTGTCCTCTCCATCCTGCTTTCCCTACCCACGGCTGCCGCTTCTTGTCGGACTTTTAATCAGCACACTGTCAACCAGCACACCGTCTGTATCTTAGACATTCAACGCAGCGCCAAAAACTACTGGCAATATCGCGCCTCTATTAGTATTGATGGCATCACAAAACCCCCAGAATTTTACAACTGTCGCGATCGCAATATTCTTCAGCAAGACGGAACCCGCATCCAATTTGAGCCTAATAGCATCGGCAGTTTCATCTGTCGCCTCTACAAACCCCTTCCCCAATCCGCCACACCCTTCTAAAGTGAAGAAAGAAATTGAGGGAAACACATGACTTCATGGCGCGATCGCTTCAATCCTATGCTTGGCAAAACTCGGTTTGTCGTTTGCCGCATCATGCTCCATCTCTCTGGACAAGAAGTTGCCCCTCTACTGGGCGCATTTAACCTCGTTGCCCAACAAGCTGTTGATAGTGACGGTGATTTAGAAATTTTAGGAGAAGGGCTCATCGAGATCTGTCAAACGTTATTACAAAATGATGTCTACTGGCGATCGGCAGCCAACGAAGGCGATGTTTTTTTTGATGAAGGAGAAGCTGGAGATTACGTCAACGAACTCTTCACCGACTCTGCCCAGCGATACAACAGCGGCACCCTAGGCGCAACAAATCTATCCGAAGAGCCATTAACTTTACCCGCGACTGAGAATATCGTCGTTATGGTGGCGATCGCCTGCGAAGGCGAAGCTCCCGAACTTGAAACCGACCTTGCCGACCTCAGCGCCCTCAAATCTGCTCTCAAAGCCTTAATTAACTTGCACTATCAAAATCGTCTTCGCGCGATTCAAGTTCACTTCTCGCCTGCCCAATTTGGCGACGAACTCACCTCCGAACAGCTTATCCTCAATTTCCCTGAACTGATTCCCCTATAGCTTTCACCTAACTCGCATCGGTTTCCTACCCTTATCCATCGGTTCTTTCCCCTTGTTTAACCCTTCCCGATATCAAATAATGGAAAATGTCATCCCCTCATCTCTGTGCCACATCATGGCTACTTTACGCCGGGCAATTGCCTTCTCAATGGTCATTCTCTTAGGAGTAGTAACTACTTCCTGTGGTTCTCCATCAGTGGATGCTTCAGCCAATAATACACCTGCAACTCAACAACAGACTGCTTCTCAAAACACCCGCATCACCGATGGGAAATATCCGATTCAGCAAGCAAATTATGACGATGGTACAGGTGAGTATCAACTAGCCCTGCTGAACACTGTCCCTGGTCAACCTGCTATTTTCAAAACCGATAATCTTCAGATGGCGCGCCTAACGGATGAAGAAGTAATGCAAAAGACAGGCAACTATCTCAAAGTAGAGAACGGTCAACCTTCCCTTCATATCGCCGAAGACTTCAAAATTGAATATGTCCACAACGTCACCGAAACCGTTGCAGATCCTCAAACTGGGCAACCTCAAACTGTCGTCGTTCGTCAAGAATCAAACTTCTGGGCTCCTTTTGCTGGCGCTGTGGCGGGGCAGGCTGTAGGCAGTCTTTTGTTTAGACCTCAATATTATTTCCCACCTGTTTACCAACCCGGTGGGATCTTGAGGGGTCATGGTGGCTATGGCAGAACTTACGATCAGGCTGCCTCTAACTACAGAACGCGCTACCAAGCTCCTCCGGCTGAAGTTAAAAATCGCCAGGTCTTTCGTTCAACTGGAAGAGTACGATCGCCCCAAACAACGACTCGTCCTCGCACTCCCACCACTCAACCCCGCTCTAGTGGTTCAGGCTTTGGCTCTAACACATTGCGTCAAAGAAACTCTAATCCCCAGTATCAACAAAGAAAGCCAAGCTTTGGAAGTAGCGGAGTTCGTCGCTCTGCACCCAGACGGCGACGCTAATTCATTGATTCAGTAATCTAGTAATAAAAAAAGAGGAGAAGCCTAAAAACTTCCCCTCTTTTTTTAATGAATAATTTTAATGAATAATTTTAGTCAATGCTGATTTTAGGCGATCGCCACAACCTGTTCCTTCTCTGCGACTTCCATCCCCTCATCCTCTGCTCCATCCTTCACAATATCCAAATCTACATCCAAAACTGTCATCTTCAATCCCGCTCTTGGCACATTCCCATTTGCTGAAATATAAGGATCTGGCTCCACCTTCCCCGTACAAATAATCAAAGACCCCTTCTTCAAATAAGGCAGCGTCCGCCAAGCTGCCGACTTTTCCCAAATCGTCAATGCAACCGTAAACGACTCCTCCCGGTTGCGTGGTTTCTGCACGTACAACGTCGCCTCCGCCACGGTCGCTGGTTCTCCGCTTTTTAACGCGATCGTCTTAATCTCAGCATCCGCCGCCAGGTTACCACTGACAATCCACTTGTTCAACCCGTTACTTGCCATCAAAAACTCCTAGAATTAGGTTTCTGTTAGAGTTCCCGGAAATATAAAGCACATCACCGTCTGGTATCTAGCCAAGCCTGTAAGCACTCCCATCATCTGTTCGATTCTGTTGATAGAGAATGCCGTTATTAAACTAATGGCGAACTTGATTGCCCACTATCACCCAGTTCAAAAGCCTTCAGTGGTCTTCGCTGCTACTAGGTCGGCTTAGCTTCAAACTCATGTTCTTAACTCAGTACGCAAATAAACTTACGGAGCTTTCATGGGGTTTTTACAGAGGCGATCGTTTATTTACTCTGCCTTTACAGCCTCTCTTCATACTTCTTGTTACTCTCGCTATAGGGCATCAAATTCAGGTGTATCCAAAAAACAGAAACAGACAAGAATAAGGGTGTAAATTTTGATCACCGAAGCGTTCAGCTACTTTCTAAGTTTTTGTCATAGGATTTCATAGCGACTGCTTGCCTAACGGTGACGTGCAACTGCACCTTCCAAGACAAATAAAATAAGTTCCTGGTTGAGTTGATGACAGAGCTAATTCAACGGTAAACACTGAATTGCGAGCTAAGAGGTAATGGCATGAAAGCAGTGATATTGGCGGGTGGACTGGGTACAAGACTGAGCGAAGAAACCGCCATCAAGCCCAAGCCCATGGTTGAAATAGGCGGGCAGCCTATCCTTTGGCACATTATGAAAAGCTACTCCCATCATGGAATCAACGATTTCGTGATTTGTTGCGGCTACAAAGGCTATGTCATTAAAGAGTATTTTGCCAATTACTTTCTACGGATGTCAGATGTCACATTTGACATGTGCTCTAACCAAATGAATGTCCATTCTGGATACGCCGAGCCTTGGCGAGTCACCTTGGTAGATACTGGCGAAAACACTATGACGGGTGGACGCTTAAAGCGCGTGCGAGAGCACGTTGGGAACGAAACTTTTTGCTTCACTTACGGAGACGGGGTAAGCAACGTTAACATTACCGAACTGATTGAGTTTCACAAAGATCAAGAGAGCTTGGCAACCTTAACTGCTGTGCAGCCCGAAGGACGATTCGGAGCAATTTCTTTAGGACAAGAACAAACCAGAATCTCTCAGTTCCATGAAAAGCCAGAAGGAGATGGCGCGTGGATCAACGGCGGCTACTTTGTGCTGGAGCCACACGTGATTGACTATATTGCCGATGATGCAGTGATGTGGGAACATGACCCGCTGAAAAAGCTAGCTCATGACGGGCAACTCTCTGCTTACAAGCACAGCGGTTTCTGGCAACCGATGGACACACTCAAGGATAAAAATTATCTCGAAAAGCTTTGGAAAGATGACAAGGCTCCCTGGAAAGTTTGGTAATTAGAAAAGCTTAGTCAGTTTGTTAAGTCGCCATTAATAAGTTGTGTCTATATCTTTACAAGTTCAGTTAGTTGTTATTCAAATAACAAGGGCAAATGGAGTCTATGTATGATTTTGCGGTAATTGGTGGAGGTATCGTGGGTCTTTCCACAGCAATGACGTTGGGGCGGCAATATCCCAGCGCCAAGATCCTAGTGCTGGAGAAAGAGAGCCGTTGGGCATTTCATCAAACAGGAAACAATAGTGGTGTCATTCATTCTGGAATCTATTACAAGCCGGGTAGCTACAAGGCTAAGTTTTGTCGGAATGGCGCTCAGTCGATGGTGGACTTTTGCCGATCGCACAATATCCCTCACGAAGTTTGCGGCAAGGTAATTATTGCCACTCAGGAAAAAGAGCTACCTCAGTTAGAAACCCTTTACCAACGAGGTTTAGAAAACGGCTTAGAAGTTTTCCGGTTAACAAAGGAAGAAGTTTTAGAATACGAACCCCACGTAGACTGCATTGCTGGGGTGAGAGTTGTTTCAACGGGTATTGCTGACTACAAGCAAGTTTGTCAAAAATACGCGGAGTTGGCTGGAGCACAAGGGGCTGAATTGCGACTCAACACGCGGGTTAACCGGATGGTAGAAACTGGTTCAGGACGGGTGTTAGAAACTAATCAGGGCAGTTTTGAAGCGCGGTATGTAATCAACTGCGCGGGGTTACAAAGCGATCGCGTTGCCAAAATGGGCAATGTTGATCCGCAAGCCAAAATTGTGCCGTTCCGGGGCGAATACTACGAACTGACTCCTGCCAAACGGCATTTAGTCAAAGGGCTAATTTATCCAGTGCCCAACCCTGACTTCCCCTTTCTAGGCGTTCACTTTACCCGCATGATTGATGGCAGCGTCCATGCAGGCCCTAACGCCGTCTTGAGCTTGAAGCGAGAAGGGTACAAAAAGACTGATTTTGACCTGCGAGATTTTGCTGAAGTTATGACCTTCCCTGGTTTCTGGAAGCTGGCGGCAAAACATGCCGACGAAGGCATCCAAGAAATTATTCGTTCTTTCAGTAAGGCGGCATTTGTGCGCAGTCTGCAACGACTGATTCCAGAAGTGCAGATGGAAGACGTAGTTCCTACCCATGCGGGAGTCAGGGCACAAGCGCTGATGAATGACGGCAAGCTAGTTGATGACTTTTTAATCATTGACGGTGAAAACTCAATGCACGTCTGTAATGCGCCTTCTCCGGCGGCAACCTCTTCTTTAGAAATTGGCAAAGCGATCGTCGATCGCATTCCTGAACAGCAGCATTTACGTGCTGCCATTAATGCCTAGTTCAAGGCAATATCAACAATTCAATTCAGCAGGATTTCCTATGAAAGTTCTCGTTACAGGTACAGAAGGTTATTTAGGATCATTGTTCGCGCCGATTTTAATGGAGCGGGGACATGAAGTCACAGCAGTAGATACTGGATATTACAAGGTCGGTTGGCTGTATAACGGCACCGAGTTAACGGCAAAAACCCTTAACAAAGATATTCGCCACATTACCGTTGAGGATCTGGCAGGAATTGAGGCGATCGTCCACATGGCGGAGCTTTCCAACGATCCTACTGGACAACTTTCACCCACCATTACCTACGACATTAACCACAAAGGTTCAGTTCGTTTAGCCGAACTAGCAAAGCAAGCAGGCGTTCGGCGCTTTGTCTATATGTCCTCTTGCAGCGTCTATGGCGTTGCCTCTGACAGCGATGTTACTGAAGAAACAGGAGTTAATCCTCAAACGGCTTACGCTGAATGCAAAGCATTCGTCGAGCGCGACCTGAAGCCCATGGCAGACGACAATTTCTCGCCGACCTTTATGCGTAATGCCACTGCCTTTGGCGCTTCGCCTCGAATGCGGTTTGACATTGTGTTGAATAATCTATCAGGACTCGCTTGGACTGAGAAAAAAATTAAAATGACCAGCGACGGCACTCCCTGGCGACCCTTAGTTCATGCGCTGGACATTGCTAAAGCGCTAGTTTGTGTACTGGAAGCACCCCGCGATATTATCCACAACCAGGTGTTTAACGTGGGTGACACGGCTAACAACTATCAGGTCAAGCAAATTGCCGAAATTGTAGCAGGCGTTTTCAAGGGTTGCGAACTCAGCTTTGGCGACAGCGGCTCTGATAACCGCAGCTACCGCGTTTCTTTTGAAAAAATCAACACTCAACTTCCTGGTTTTAAGTGCGAGTGGAATGCAGAACGCGGCGCACAGCAGTTATTTGATATCTTCTCTCAAATTGATATGACTCAAGAAGTCTTTCAGTCCCGTGGGTTTACGCGCTTGAAACAGCTTGAGTATTTGATTCGTACCCAACAAATTGACAAAGACTTCTTCTGGAGCCATAAATAATGATTTTTACAGAAACCAAGCTCAAAGGCGCATTTATCCTCGATCTAGATCTACGGGCAGATAATCGGGGCGCGTTTGCTCGAACGTTCTGTGCCCAAGAATTTGCAGAGCATGGACTGAAGCCCACCGTGGCGCAGTGCAATTTGTCATACAACTACCTCGCTGGAACCCTGAGGGGAATGCATTATCAAATTGCGCCCGCCTGCGAAACAAAGCTAGTGAGATGCACAAAAGGAGCAATTTACGATGTCATTATCGACATGCGCCCCGATTCCCCGACCTACATGGAGCATATTGGGGTTGAGTTAACAGCAGATAATCATCGATCGCTCTATATTCCAGAACTGTTTGCCCATGGATATCAGGCGCTTACTGATGGGGCTGAGGTTGTTTATCAGGTAGGAGAATTTTACACGCCTGGCTACGAGCGCGGCTTGCGCTACGATGACCCCACTTTTGGGATTGAGTGGCCTGTACCTGTCACCGTGATTTCCGAAAAAGATGCTGCCTGGGCATTGTTTGAAACCGTTTCTGTAGGAGTTTCGTAACGCCATGATGTTTATCGTTGATACTGCACTTAAAGCCCGTGCTGAAGCGGGTAACCCCATTAAAGTTGGGATGGTTGGGGCTGGCTTCATGGGGAGAGGCATTGCCAACCAAATTATGAATTCTGTGCCGGGAATGGAGTTGGTTGCTATCTCTAACCGGAATGCGGAAGCGGCGCAGCGGGCTTACACCGAAGCAGGCGTAACTGATATAAAAACCGTCTCGACTGTGGCTCAACTGGAAGCGGCGATCGCCCAAAACCAATACGCTATCACCGATGATCCGATGCTGCTGTGCCAGGCTGAAGGCATTGATGCGCTGATTGAAGTGACTGGAGCGATCGAATTTGGCGCAATGGTGATTATGGAGGCGATCGCCCACCGCAAACACGTCATCATGATGGATGCCGAGCTAGACGGAACGATTGGGCCAATCTTGAAAGTCTACGCTGACAAAGCTGGCGTGATTTTAAGCGCTTGCGATGGCGATCAGCCTGGGGTAGAGATGAACCTCTATCGGTTTGTCAAAAGCATTGGCTTAACGCCGCTGCTGTGCGGCAACATCAAGGGTTTGCAAGATCCTTACCGCAATCCCACCACGCAAGAAAGCTTTGCGAAACAGTGGGGACAAAAAGCTCACATGGTCACCAGCTTCGCCGATGGCACCAAGATTTCTTTTGAACAGGCGATCGTGGCTAATGGCACTGGCATGAGAGTTTGCAAGCGCGGGATGTTGGGCTACGACTACAGAGGACACGTTGACGACCTGACCAAGAAGTACGACATCGATATGCTCAAAGAGTGGGGCGGCATTGTCGATTATGTCGTGGGTTCCCAACCCGGCCCTGGCGTTTTTGTTCTGGGGACGCATGATGATCCGAAGCAAAAGCATTATCTGAACCTGTACAAACTGGGTGAAGGGCCGCTCTACAGCTTCTATACTCCTTATCACCTTTGCCACTTTGAAGTGCCGTTGTCGGTAGCGCGGGCAGTGTTGTTCCACGATCGCGTTCTGTCGCCGCTGGGTGCACCTTTAGTCGATGTAGTTGCTACCGCAAAAATTGACCTGAAAGCAGGTGAGACGATCGACCCGATTGGCTATTACATGACCTACGGGCAATGCGAAAACTCTGACGTGACTCAAGCTGAAAACCTGTTGCCCATGGGCTTAGCCGAGGGCTGCCGCCTGAAGCGCGATATTCCGAAAGATCAAGTGCTAACTTACGATGATGTGGAAGTGCCAGAAGGTCGGCTATGCGACAAGCTGCGGGCTGAGCAAACCGCTTATTTCGCCGGGGCTGTGCCTCAATTGGTGGCTGTGTAGGGTTGAACCCTAGCGATATGTAAAGTAAGCAGCGATCGCTATCTCTAATCTATTAGGACAGAGTTTCATTGAGGCTCTGTCCTATGTTTTTAGGATTGCATTCTGAAAATTAATTGTAGTCTGAAAATTAATTGTAGGATTACGTTATGAAGTTGAAAGAGAGCACTACTTTGACATTTTAGATGACACCAATTTGTCACTAGCAGTTTGATGACACTAATTTGTCCTGACGACATTTCCTGACGACATTAAAGTATCCCCAACGACACTAATCTGTCACTAATGACATCTAAATTAGATATTGTACAAACCCAATGGACACAACTGGACTCGAACCAGTGACCCCCACGATGTCAACGTGGTGCTCTAACCAACTGAGCTATGCGTCCATAATGAACCGTCTATGACAATAGCACAACATCTATCCCAGCGGCAAACTTGTTTAACTAAAACTTTGATTGCTTGCTGGGAATAAGATGCATCGATCGCCTTAACTGCTCCCCAAATTAGCACTTAGCTCTGGTGCAGGAGGTTGCTCAGGAGGTTGGTCTGAAGATGCGGCGGCAGATTGAAGCGAAGGATTTGTGAGAGCGATCGCGGCTTGCACAAACCCTTGAAATAAGGGATGAGGCTTACTAGGGCGAGATTGGAACTCTGGATGGAACTGAGTGGCTAGAAAGAAGGGATGGCTGGGAAGCTCAATCATTTCGACTAATCGCCCATCGGGTGAGGTGCCGCTGACCTGGTAGCCTAGCTCCAAAAAGAGATTGCGGTAAGCGTTATTAAATTCCCAGCGATGGCGATGCCGCTCGTAGATCACTTCTTGACCGTAAAGACGGTTGGCAAGGCTGTTAGGCAACGTACGGCAAGGATAAAGCCCTACGCGCATTGTGCCGCCCAAGTCCACTACGTCTTGCTGTTCGGGTAGGAGGTCAATGACTGGATTTTGGCAGTCTGTGTCAAACTCTGAACTGTTAGCATCTTCCAACTTTGCCACGTTGCGCGCCCACTCAATCACCGAGCATTGCATTCCCAGACATAACCCTAGGAAAGGAATCTGGCGATCGCGGGCATAATGAATTGCACTAATTTTGCCATCAATGCCGCGTGCCCCAAAACCACCCGGAACCAAAATTCCGTGTGCTCCTGCCAGCATTTCATCGACATTTTCAGACGTAATATCTTCAGAACTAACCCAACGCAGCCGTAAGTCGCCGCTAATTTCCAGGGCAGCATGGCGCAGAGCTTCTACAACAGACAGATAGGCATCTCCCAGACTAACGTATTTGCCGACGATCGCGATTTCAAGGGGGTGCTGCGGATTATGGAGACGATTAACTAGGGTTTGCCAGTCGCGCAAGTCGGGCTGACGTTGCTCAAGCTGCAATAGAGAGAGCACCTGGTTCGCCAAGCCTTCCCGCTCCATTACCAGAGGGACTTCGTAGATGCTACTGACATCGGGGGCAGTGATGACGCACTCAGCATCAACATCGCAAAACTCAGCCATTTTTTCCTTGAGTGTCGTTGGGATGGGGCGATCGCAGCGGCACACCAAGATATCGGGCTGAATCCCAATCGATCGCAATTCTTTGACCGAGTGCTGCGTCGGCTTCGTCTTCATCTCACCCGCCGCAGGAATCCAGGGTACCAACGTTACATGAAGATACAAAACGTTCCTACGCCCCACATCTTTGCGAAACTGACGAATAGCCTCCAAAAACGGCAATGACTCAATATCGCCGACTGTGCCGCCAATCTCGGTGATGACGACATCTGGATTGGTATCTTTAGCAACGCGCAGAATTCGCTCTTTGATTTCGTTGGTAATGTGAGGAATTACCTGCACAGTGCCCCCGTTATAGTCACCTCGTCGCTCTTTATTAAGCACCGACTGATAGATAGAGCCTGTGGTAACGTTGTTTAACCGAGACATGGAAGTGTCAGTGAAGCGCTCGTAGTGCCCCAAATCTAGATCTGTCTCTGCGCCGTCGCAAGTGACAAACACCTCGCCATGCTGAAATGGACTCATGGTGCCGGGGTCAACGTTGATGTAGGGATCGAGCTTGAGGATGGACACCGAGTAGTTGCGCGACTTGAGCAATCGCCCCAGGCTAGATGCCACGATGCCCTTGCCGATGCTCGAAACAACGCCACCCGTCACGAATACAAATTTAGTCATAGCAGGTTTCCGATTCTCGGCTCGATTAACCCATACATTTTGACATAGGCTATGACTTTCGCTCCGGGGGCGATCGTATTTTTTGGAGGTTCAGCTTAGCCTCGACGACGCTCTAGCAAAATCATCATGAGCAAACTTAGAATTGCTTGAGTTTCTTCGCGATCGCTCAACTGATCCACTTTCTTGATGGTAAAGAGTCGAGAAAGGAATCCTGGAGTTTTTGCCAATCGCATGACTACGCTGCCATCAGGGCGCTTGACGGAGTAGGTAGGGTTGAGAAAGTAGCCGCTAAAGAGTCCAACGAAGGGCAGTTCTGACAATAATGCATCACCCACCTTGACCCAAGGGTTATCTTCTTGAATGGTGAGAACAGCGTTTTCATTGGTGCCGCCATCAAAAATGTTGTAACGGGCGCTCCAAAGCGACTGCATTCCTTTGCGCTTAACCCCGCCAATGACAGTACCCGTATTGTCGGTAAAATTGTAGCGAGCAGAAAAATCGATGATGCGATCGGCTTTCAAATGATAGAGCGATGTTGTTTCTTGCTCATCGCCATAAACCGTAATAGCCTCCTTGAGGCGAAACGCTTTTTGACGAACCATAAATAACAATTTGCCTTGGTTGTCTGTGACCGAAACTTTATTAGGTGACCAAGTCCAAATTTTGAAGGTTAAGTTGAGTGGATATTGCAGCATAAAATTAATGAATGCGAGATTTTCCCCTTCATTAATCCCAAATCTATTACTTCGGTATCATCGCGTAATTTCTGATTCAGATTCTCAGCTTATTTACAAATTTGAGAATCTGAATCAGGAGATTAAATAGCTAAGCGCGACCTACGGGCTCTTTTGCGAGGAACTTTTCTAACTCGGTCAAGGCATCTGCATCGACCTTGGTTTGCATTGGGCAAAACTTAGGGCCACACATTGAGCAAAACTCAGCCGTTTTATAAATGTCAGCAGGCAAAGTTTCGTCGTGGTATTCCTTAGCGCGTTCAGGATCTAGAGATAGCTCAAACTGGCGATTCCAGTCGAAGTTATAGCGAGCGCGGGAAAGTTCATCATCGCGATCGCGTGCTCCAGGTCTGTGCCGAGCGATATCTGCTGCATGAGCCGCAATTTTGTAGGCAATTAAGCCATTGCGAACATCTTCCGCATTCGGTAAACCCAAATGTTCTTTGGGCGTAACGTAGCATAGCATTGCCGTACCATACCAACCTGCCATTGCCGCC
This sequence comes from Timaviella obliquedivisa GSE-PSE-MK23-08B, assembly GCA_019358855.1. Lineage (NCBI taxonomy): Bacteria > Bacillati > Cyanobacteriota > Cyanophyceae > Oculatellales > Oculatellaceae > Timaviella > Timaviella obliquedivisa. The sequence goes on from JAHHII010000002.1 coordinate 100,046, forward strand.
CCGATCGCCGAAGTAATGTGGTCATAACCTGGGGCAATATCAGTCACCAAAGGGCCCAGCACATAGAAGGGCGCTTCCGAACATTCTTCCATTTGCTTGCGCACATTAAATTCAATTTGATCCATTGGCACGTGCCCAGGACCTTCCACCATGACTTGCACATCGTGTTCCCAGGCGCGTCGCGTTAGTTGTCCCAAAGTCTTTAGCTCTGCTAGTTGTGCCGCATCCGACGCATCGTGCGTGCATCCGGGTCGTAGGGAATCGCCTAGGCTGAACGACACATCGTATTTTTTGAAGATCTCAATGATGTCATCGAAGTGTGTGTAAAGCGGATTCTGTTTATGATGATGTAACATCCACCGCGCTAAAATGCCGCCCCCACGCGACACAATTCCTGTTAAGCGCTCTCTCACCAAGGGCAAATGCTCAATCAAAATTCCAGCATGAATGGTTTGATAATCAACCCCTTGCTGCGCGTGCTTTTCAATCACCTGCAAAAAGTCATCGGCAGTCAGATTTTCAATATTGCCATGGACGCTTTCTAGGGTTTGATACACCGGAACTGTCCCGATCGGCACGGGTGAAGCCTGAATAATCGCCGTCCGAATTTCGTCTAAATTGCCGCCGCCCGTAGACAGATCCATGACGGTATCTGCCCCATATTTAACCGCTAAATTTAGCTTGTCAATTTCTTCAGTCAACCCAGAAGAATTAGGTGATGCGCCAATGTTGGCATTCACTTTGCATTTAGAAGCAATCCCGATCGCCATCGGTTCTAAATTTGTGTGGTTAATATTTGCGGGAATAATCATCCTACCCCGCGCCACTTCTGCCTGAATGAGCGCCACAGACAAACTTTCCCGCCGCGCCACAAACTCCATTTCCTCAGTCACCATTCCCTGTCGAGCATAGTGCATTTGAGACACATTACTCTGTCCACGCCGTTTCGCGATCCACTCTGTACGCATTTAATTTTCTCCTAAGTGACAGCTTCCCTCCGTCGGTATGACCCGATATCAGGTTCTCAGGGTATGTTCTCAGCCTGAAGATTCAGACACCCCTAGCTTGAGCAAATCCTATCACCCCAGAGGTCACAGAGCAATCAGATTTCAGAAAGGAGGCTTAGTTAGGCGAAGTTACCGAGATGCTCTTTCACCCACTGACGAAAAGCCTTTAGTGCCGAGAAAGGAGGCTTAGTTAGGCGAAGTTACCGAGATGCTCTTTCACCCACTGACGAAAAGCCTTTAGTGCCGGACGGGTTCCGGCTGTGCGGCTGAAGTCCAAAAACCGAGAAATGCCTTCAACAACTGGAAAGTTAGGGAACGCCAGACTGCTCTCAGATTCGACGTATTCACACCGTTTTGCAAGAGACTAATTTGTAGTTTATGGCTCTCGTAACGCCAAGTTTCTGGAACACCCAACGCTTCATAGGCACTCAGTTGGGTTTTAGAAGTTACATCAATTTCAATGGCTCAATCAGGCGGCGGATCAACGTTTAGATCAATTCGTTCCTTCCCAATCATCAAGGCATGATTTTTGATATAGAAGCAATCATCAGGTTCAATGCCTGCTGCCATTTCTTTGCGCCGGAGGGTGGTTGATCCTAGGGGTTCCCAGTCCATGTCAAGTTCGTCGAGCAAAACAACTAAAAGGTTGGAAACGACAACTTTTGTGTGTTCATGCTTGGGAAGTGGAGCCACGATTTCTAGCGTTCCTTGATGATAGGCTAGACGAGTCGTCCGACGTTCTCCGAAGTCTTCAAGAATCAGTTCAAATTCTTGCCAACTCACATTGTGCAAAAGCACACGGTGCCCTGGAGGAACATCCATGTTTGAGTTGAAGCATGAACATGGGTGTCTTCTAAAGCTCCCTAAAGTTGCCTGAAGTCAATGGATTGAGCCGCCAAGATTATATTGTCGCCTTCCATTCAGATTCCCAGATCTTAAAGGTTTTGGAGATCTAGATACGATCGCTTCACTTCTTTAGGGGATGTTTTCCGTAAATGCCGCGCCTTCTGTTGGCTCTGTATAAGTCTTTGCTCGATCGCTGAGTTGGGCAAAGTCAAAGAGCCGATCGCTCCCCATCATTGCCGTCCATACTAAGACAATACTTGCTGACACGAATACCGCCGCCGCAAAGCTGACTAACAAATCGCCGCCATAGGGAATATTTAACCAGGCTGTAAAGTCGGATTTAGGAAAAAATAATGCCCCAGCAGCAATTCCAGCAACCGAACTCATGACTGCGATCGCCCCTGTTAATTTACGAGAATACATGCCATAAACGACCGGAACAACCGCCCCCGCACAAATTAAATCTGCTAACAAGAATAGATAAAGCACGTCATACCCTTGCGCCGCAATGGCGATCGCTGGAACGCCTGCTGCGATCGTCAGTGCCCGTGAGGTTCGCAGCAATCCGCTAGACTGCATTTGCGGAAACAAACGAATCAAATCAATGGTAAAAACGCTAGCAATTCCATTGAGCAATGCCGAGAGCGTACTCATCACCAGCGCCAACGCCAGCACCAAAACGCTCATAGTGAACCATAGCGGTAATTCCAGCTTTTGCAGCAGTGAGAAAAAGGCGCGATCGTCGTTAAACCCAAAATGCATTGCCAAAATCCCCAAGATTCCACCCAGAAAAATCATGGGAATAATGGCGATCGCCGACCCTAAAAATGCTTGTTGCACTGTTCGGTCATCCCGACAGGCATAAACTCGTTGCCAGTTGCTCTGGTTAAAAAATTCAGCTGCTAAAATTGCAATCACCAAAGATGCACCAAATTTAATAGCATCTATGTTTGCCAAGTTGAAAAGTTCAGGCGCTTTGGCCTGCACGGGCTGTAGTGCAGCTTCCCAGCCGCCTAATGCAACAATAGCGACGATTAAGCTAACAATCAACAAAGGGATAATTACGACAAATTGAATCGCATCGGTAAATACTGCTGCTCCTAACCCACCATAGGTTGTGTAAATGAAAGTTGCAGTAATCACAACAAGTGCTGTGACGTAGAGAGGAACGCCTGCAATAAGCTCTGTCGCTTTAGCGATCGCCGTTAACTCTGCCGCCAAATAGATAAACATATAGAACACAATAATGACCAGTGTCAGCAGGTACATTGCATTCCCAAAACGATACAAAACAAACTCATTGAGCGAATGTCCGTTTGGCATTAACTGACGAATACGAGTCCCAACTTTAGCAAACGCAATAATCGGTGCAGCCGATCCAATACAATAGCCAATAATCCCTGCAATGCCGCTAGTCGCACCCACTTGAGGCGGACTAAACAGAATCCAGACTCCCATTGCCGAAGTCACAATGGTTGCCAGCGCCATCCAGGTGCCAAAGCGGTTGCGGCTCACCATGTAATCTTCTAAATTCAAAGCCGTTTTACTGGCATGGAGAATTCCTAAAAGGGCAAATAATCCAGCAGTCACTAGCATGACTAATAGTGCGATCGCTCCAACAGACATATAAACCTCACGCGATAAAACAGTGGCGCTAGAGGCGGAACTTTAGAGAATTTTGGATTTTGGATAACAGTCCTAATCAACGCTTCCCTCCGCTGGTATGATCCAGGCTCAGGTTCCAAGGGTGTAATCTCAGCCTGATTGCTCAGGCACCCCTAGCTTAGTCTGTAAGCATATCATTAAAGCTTTGCAGGCTTGAATAATTTCAGGATTAAGATTGATTCTGCTCAAGCTAGCAATTTCTACGACAGTTAGGGAGTTGCAATTAAATAACGCCCCGAACCGCCCCCTAAATCCCCCATTCTGGGGCAGGACTTCCGAACCTGTCAAAGTCCCCCAGAATGGGGGATTTAGGGGGCTGATAAGTCAATGCATCCCATTGGGGTGTTTTTTTCACGCAACTCCTTAGTAAACCCACACTTCTTTGGCAGAAGACGTTTCATCGTTTCATTTATAAAAAAGGAAAAAACTCACGCTCTAATTAGAACGTGAGAGAGGGTATTTTTTGCTGCTAGGATTCAAAATGATCAGGAGTTGGAACAGGGGACTAGAACTATTTAGGCTCCTTCCAATCACATCGCTAGCAAGCTATTCATACCAACAGTTTGTCACTAATAGTATCTAAACTAGGTGCAGATTAAGTTCACGCCTGAATGGCAATATCATTGACAGTGATGCTGGGGGCACCTTGCAGAGTCGCGAAATATCCACCCTGCCCGAAGCCGCCACTGCTACCATTCTGATTAAAGAACAACTTGCCTGTTGCTTCGCTGTAAACAATTAGTTTAGAACTGGTAGCCGCATCAATATTGTCAGCCACGATCGCAAAGTCAGATTTACTAATGTTGCCAAAAGTGGTTCGATCGAGCACGATTTTGTCCAGGTCGATCGCAAAATCTTTGATTACATCTTTACCGATCGCCGCCTGCTTGTAAGGGGAACCGATATCAAAGACAAAAGCATCTGCGCCAGCCCCGCCAGTCAAGACATCTTTGCCTTTGCCGCCAACTAGCGTATCGTTACCCAAACCACCCCGAAGCACATCTGCCCCTCCTTGACCCAAGAGAATATCATTCCCTGCCTGACCATCTAATACATTAGCTTTATCATTACCGATGAGAGTGTTATTGAGACTGTTGCCAGTGCCATCGATCGCTGCTGCTCCGGTCAAAGTAAGGTTTTCAACCAGATTGCCCAAGGTAAAGTTTACCGAAGATTGCACCGTATCAATACCACCCTGAAAGATAAATCCATTTTCAGGATCAGCAACCGAACTTACGGTTTCAATCACCACATCTCCAATGCTATCGACAATGTAGGTATCATTGCCAATTCCGCCAGCCATGTTGTCATTGCCAGTCCCGCCATCTAGCGTATCATCCCCAGGGTCGCCCAGATCAACCAGACCTAGCTCAAAGTTATTAATAACGTTGCCTCGCAATCCAAGCACATCATCTCCGGCGTTTCCTTTGAGAATATTGTTTTGAAAATTTCCAGAAATGACGTTATTTAATTCATTTCCGGTACCGTTAATCCCACCAGCCAGGATAAGATTCTCAAGATTTGCTCCCAAAGTAAAATCACTATTCGATCGAACCGTATCAACTCCGGCATTGATTGCTTCGTTAATGGTTGGATTCCCATTCACGATATAAAGATCGTCGCCGTTGCCGCCGTTCATCACATCGCCAGTGCTACCCGTGAGTTCGTCGTTTCCACCGTTGCCATTGAGAATATTCCTCCCAGATTCGCCAAATAATCGATCAGCCAGGTCAGCACCGTTCAAAACATCATCACCTCCGCCACCAAACAGGCTATTTCGGGCGGTAACGCTACCGTTAATGATGTTGTTAAGTTCGTTACCTCGACCTACCACCTCTGCATTACCAATGATTTCCAGATTTTCCACATTAGCTGAAAGAGTAGTGATACGAGAACTTGATTGAACAGTGTCGATTCCAGCATTAACCTCTTCAATCACCTGATCTTGCTCGACATCGACCACATAAAAATCGTTGCCGCTGCCACCTCGCATAATATCAATGCCAGTTCCACCCGAAAGGATATCGTTACCCGCATCGCCAAACAGCAGATCATTACCTGCTAAACCGTTGATCTGGTCATCTGTAACACCACCAAACAGTTGATCGTTGCCGTTAGTTCCGTTAATTAGTGCCATGGTCGTTTGTCCTTTTTTAAGAAGTAAAGTGTTTGAGTGAAATGGCAAATATTGATTTAAATTTTGCCAGGGATTGAGTTACCAAAAAATCGCTTTTTAGAAGAAGAATTATTATCTTTTTGCTGAGCGATCGATTGATTCAACCTTGTATTCAATTTAGAATTCTTGAGTAAATGTGTCGGTCTTAAAAAGTCAGAAAAAGTCTTGAATAAAGTATGATTAGAATCGAAATAAACGTCATATTTTATATGAAAGTTGATTCTATTAATTAGTTAATTATTTAAGCAAAAAACTCTATTCTCAGATTAAAAAATTAAGAGAATAGAGTCTGTAATTCTTTTATAGAGAAGATAGCGAGAGTTATTCGTAGTAAAATTTATGCAGAAAGATGATCCTTAATTTGTTTGAACTGGATGTTAAAATTTAAGTAAAGCAAGTTAATTAAAATCAATCATTTATAAAAATTTTATCTGTTAGCGATCGCCATAAAATCAAGAGGAAATCAAATACTTTGTGCAAATCTCTTAGTCTTTATGACATTAGTTTCAGTTAACCTAAAATATTTTTACACACAGTATTTACCTCTGCTCAGTCGGTTTTTTTACCTAAGAACAGCATTTATTTTGTTTTTGAGATAACTTACGACTTTGCTACTGTGGTTCAGTTCTCACCTTGAGCTACCGCGATGCCGTCCCATTAACTGCTTTTGATTGCTAGACTCCTTCCTATTTGCCGCTCTCATTTGCTGTTTCCGCCTGCTCTTGCTGGTTTCTATACTCGCATCGTACGCAATTGCCCTGCTAAAACCATCTGAAGAACGTCTTGACCTGAACTCAGCGATCGTACACTGACTCAGCCTTTTGCCTCTAACTTTAGTCGTACCTCTAACGGGTGAGCCTCAACGAAAGTTATAAAATTGCGTCGATTGTGAGAATTCTGGCTCAATTCGCTGTACTTATTAAGAATAGAGCTTGCTAACTTTTGTACTATGATGCTTTCCCTAAAAACGCAACCTCAACCCTTTCGCTTTCTGCTTTACACTGAATGGCTAATGCTCGCTAGCTGCGGCGCTATGGCGGCATTTGAAGGCTGGGAGCTTCGGAGCATTCCTGTGCAGCACATTCTCATTTTGGTGTCTCTAGGACTGATGGGATGGATGTTGCCCAACGGTAAAACACCATTTCGCTATCTGTATACCGCGATCGAAATGGGTCTGATTTTCTACGGCACAACCTTGGGTTATCTGCATATCTTGCCCACGCTGTATCTGATTGTGCTAATTCGTAGCTGTTTCTTATTTGAACCACCAGGTCGGTGGGTTGTGGCAGGTCTGTCACTCACGCTGTTTCTGGTGCATCAGGCTCAGTATCTTCAGACAATTATGCCGCTTTTATTATCCAATGCTCAACAGCAGCAAATTTGGATGCATCAGGTCGCGGAAGTGTTGATGTTTGGGCTAGGTCTGTTTTTCGTGTCGCAGTTAGTCAGTACGCTGTTAGCAGAGCGGAAAGCACAGGAACAATTGTCATTGGCACATGAACAGTTGCGGGAATATGCTTTGCAAATTGAAGATTTGGCGGCTGTTCAAGAACGTAACCGCATTGCGCGAGAAATTCATGATTCGCTAGGTCACGCTCTGACAACTTTGAATGTGCAGGTGCAAACGGCTCTGAAGCTTTGGCAGCATGACCCAATCAAAGCGAAACCGTTTTTGGAACAAGCGCAACGACTGGGTAAAGTTGCTATGCAGGAGGTGCGGCAGTCGGTACATGCGTTGAGGGCAGATGCTGTAGCAGAGGAACCATTAGAACAGGCGATCGCGGCTCTAGTCAGAGAATTTAGTCAAAGTACAGGAATTGAGGTTTTAACCAAAATAGATCTGCAAACGGTTCTTCCTGCTCCCATGGCAAAGACAATTTATCGAGTCGTGCAAGAGGCGCTTACAAATATTTGTAAACATGCTGAAGCAACTTCTGTACAGCTTAATTTGCGGCAAGCGACCGATCGCATCTACTTGAGCATCCGTGATAATGGATGTGGTTTCCAGCCACAGGCAAAATTAGGTGGGTTTGGGCTACACAGTATGCAAGAACGAATCGTTGCCCTGCATGGCAGCTTCCGAGTAGAGACAGAACCGCAGACAGGTTGTTGTATTGTGGTGGAATTACCCCTGCAAGAGGCATTACGATGATTCGTCTGCTGCTGGTAGATGATCAAAACTTAATCTGTCAAGGATTAAAGGCAATGTTATCGCTAGAACCTGACCTGGAAGTGGTTGGCATTGCCAACAATGGGGCAGTGGCGATCGAGCAAGTGGCAGCATTGCAGCCGGATGTAGTGTTGATGGATGTGCGAATGCCAATCATGGATGGACGAGAGGCAACGCGCACGATTACACAGCAATATCATCAGGTAAAAGTTTTAGTGTTAAGCACGTTTGATGATGATCAGTATATTGCAGACGCAATGCGAGCAGGCGCGAAGGGATACCTGCTCAAAGACATGCCATCGGAGGAGCTAGCCCAGGCAATTCGATTTGTGCATTTAGGCTACACTCAACTGGCTCCTGGTTTAATGGAAAAGCTAATTTCAGGATTCTCATCTGCCCCGATCGCCCCAAAAACAGAATCAGCCGTATTGACCCAACTTACGCCTCGTGAACAGCAGGTCTTGCAATTAATTAGTGCCGGGGCGACAAACCGAGAAATTGCCCAGCAGCTTTTCATTTCAGAGGGAACCGTGAAAACCCATGTGACCCATTTGCTAAACCGCTTGAATCTACGAAACCGATCGCAGTTAGCAATTTATGCTCATTCGTTAATTGCAAGAACTTAAGCAGCACGATCGATCGCGCCACTATCTCCATCTGAACGATCGCCAAAATCTTTAACGGTCGAACAAACACCCGTCTCAAGCTTTACAATGGCAAATAGACAAGATTCCGACTGGCAATCGCCTTTTACTCAACTGCACCCTACACCCTATGGATATTCAATCTCAGCCCGATCGCGTCATTATTTTTGACACCACTCTCCGCGATGGCGAACAGTCTCCCGGGGCAACCCTAAATGTGGAAGAAAAACTAACGATCGCCCGTCAACTGACTCGGCTGGGTGTAGACGTAATCGAAGCAGGCTTCCCCTTCGCCAGCCCCGGCGACTTTGAAGCCGTTAGTAAAATTGCCCAAACCGTCGGCGGCAACGACGAGAGCCCGATCATCTGCGGCTTGGCTAGAGCCACCCAGCAAGACATCAAAACCGCTGCCGAAGCCCTCAAACCCGCTACGCATCCTCGCATCCACACTTTCCTCGCTACCTCCGATATTCACTTAGAATACAAGCTCAGAAAAACGCGAGCAGAAGTTCTAGAAATTGCCCCTGAAATGGTGGCGTATGCCAAAACTTTTGTAGAGGATGTCGAGTTTTCCCCCGAAGATGCCGGACGCTCTGAGCCTGAGTTTTTGTACCAAGTGCTAGAACGGGCGATCGCTGCTGGAGCCACCACCATCAATATTCCTGATACCGTCGGCTATACCACTCCTGCCGAGTTTGGAGCCATTATTAAAGGCATCAAAGAGAACGTCCCCAATATCAACCAAGCCATTCTCTCTGTTCATGGTCACAACGATTTGGGCTTAGCAGTCGCCAACTTCCTAGAAGCCGTCAAGCATGGTGCTCGCCAGCTAGAATGCACCATTAACGGTATTGGCGAACGCGCTGGCAATGCCGCATTAGAAGAGTTAGTCATGGCGCTCCACGTGCGGCGGCAGTATTTCAACCCTTTCCTCGGTCGCTCTACAGAGTCCGAAGAGCCTTTAACACGCATTGATACCCGTCAGCTTTACAAAACCTCACGGCTCGTGTCAAACCTCACCGGAATGCTTGTACAGCCCAATAAGGCGATCGTCGGGGCAAACGCCTTTGCTCACGAATCTGGCATTCACCAAGACGGCGTGCTCAAACACAAGCTCACCTACGAAATCATGGATGCCCAGTCCATTGGGTTGACCGACAACCAAATCGTGTTAGGCAAGCACTCCGGACGCAACGCCTTCCGAACTCGCCTGAAAGAGCTAGGCTTCGACTTGGCAGATCAAGAGCTAAATCGGGCGTTTCTGCGGTTCAAAGACATGGCAGATAAGAAGAAGGATCTGACCGATTGGGATCTAGAAGCGATCGTCAACGACGAAACCCAGCAAGCCCCCGAAATCTTCCGCCTAGAACATATTCAGGTTTCCTGCGGCGACCATGCCCGCCCCACTGCAACCGTTACCATTCGCACCCCCAATGGCGAAGAATTAACGGATGCAGCGATCGGGACGGGCCCTGTCGATGCCATCTACCGCGCCATCAATCGTGTCATTGACATCCCGAATCAATTGATTGAATTTTCAGTCCAGTCGGTTACCGAAGGCATTGATGCCCTAGGCGAAGTCACCATTCGGATTCGCCATGAAGACCGATTCTTTTCAGGACACGGCGCTAATACCGATATTATTGTTGCCTCGGCTCAAGCTTATATCAATGCGCTCAATCGCCTCTATGCAACGATTCAGCAGGGAAAAACTCCAATTCATCCGCAGCATGGCGAGGCTCAGCCCGTGATGTAATGTGTGGCGATCGCTATTTGTGATAAAATTCTGGGGAGTGGCGGCATAGCCAAGTGGTAAGGCAGAGGTCTGCAAAACCTCCATCCCCCAGTTCGAATCTGGGTGCCGCCTTTTGTTCTGTCAGTCATCAGTCACCAGATTTCGTGGGGCTGGTAATGTATTGACCATCAACATCGACCTCCTGAATAGACTCTCTTTCCGCATCGCGCTTCTTAGAGGATTTCTGAGAAGTCTAGATTGTTATCCGATCCGCCCCCTAAATCCCCCATTCTGGGGGACTTTGAAGGAAGACTCGTGCGGAAGTCCCCCAGAATGGAGGGTTGGGGGGCGAGTGTAAGAATCCTTGATACTTCTCAGACATCCTCTTAAAGCCTAACGCCCACCGACTACAACGTTTTTGATGCGGACGTGAGGACCACCAACGCTAACAGGTAGGGGAGACTGTCCGCCCTTGCCACAACCGCCATTTTTGTAAACAGAGTCATTGCCGATCGCCTCAACATCCTTCAAGGTCTGAAAAACATTGCCACTCAAGGTTACATCGCTAACAGGTTCAGCAATTTTTCCATTGCGAATCATGTAGCCTTCGGCAGCAGCAAAAGTAAACATTTCACCATTGGTTTGTCCGCCCAGCATTCGCACTGCGTAAACGCCTTCTTCGATATCGCTAATCATTTCTTCAAAGGTGCGATCGCCGCTCTCAATTCCCGTATTCGTCATGCGTACAATCGGCGGATACATGGCGCTCAGGGCACGAGCGTTGCCTGTCGGAGCCTCACCCAGCTTACCTGCCGTTTCGCGGTTGTGAAGGCGTTGGTTTAGAATACCGTCTTTAATTAAATACTTGCGCTGCGCCGGAACGCCTTCATCGTCATAGGTTAAAGAACCCGGCAGACCCGGCAACGTGCCATCATCCACCACATTAAGCTGAGGAATCGCAATTTGCTTGCCCAATACTAGTAGCTCTTGCATTCGTGGGTTTTCGTAGACAAAATCGGCTTCAGAAAGATGCCCAAATGCCTCATGAATGAACACGCCTGCGAGGTAAGGATCCAGAACAACTGTGTGCTGTCCGCCTTTGACCGGAATAGCTTCGAGTTGCCCGACTGCTCGCTGGGCGGCACTTTTGACTCGGTCTTCAATGCCTTCTAGTACATCATAATCTGAGCGAGAATGGATGGACTCAAAGCCCTGACGCACAACGTTACCTTCGCCCCTTGCTACTACACTAAAGCCGCCATTGATATCTAGTCGTTCTTGGGCGATGCAGGCTCCTAATGAATTAACAAAATAGGTGGTGCCAAAGCGATCGCGGTAGCTGGCAATGGTGGTTTGAATACGAGGATCAAACTCTAACAGCAGTTGATTGTACTCTTCCATGAGCTTGCGTTTAGCGTCTAACGAAACGCCTCTCGGATCTTTGCCCAAGTTTACCGACACGTAATCTTGAATAGCTGCCACGTCTGCCAACTGGGTTATTTCTTTGCCAATTAATTGGGCTTGGGCGATCGCCTCTTCAATTCGCCCTTTCAAATCTGCCAAGCCATTAAACGTGACAAAGCTCCAGCCCCCTCTGTGACAAGCCCGCACACCGCCCACTAAAGACAAGCTGCGATCGACTGCATCAAGCTGTGCGCCTCGGTAAGCAATGGTAGTGGATTCACTTTGCTCTAAGCGAATTTCTAAATAGTCAACGCGATCGCGGTAAGGAGCGATCGCATCGAGTAGCCGATCTTGTAAAGAAATAGATGTTACCACTCGCCGCTCCCTCAATTGATTAAGACTCTTCTACCAGTTTAGAGGTTATTTTATCTTTCAAACTTTAAGTTCGAGGCGCGTACATAATCACCAAAACGCCTAATAGCGCAATCCATCCTCCCAGCCAGTCGTATTTATCTGGAGCAACGCGATCGACTAGCCAACCCCAAAAAATCGACAGAACGACAAAAACGCCGCCATAAGCTGCATAAGCTCGCCCAAAACTAACAGGTTGTAGCGTTGGCACAACGCCGTAAATCGCTAAAATGATGACTCCAATAACGGCAAGCCAAACGCTTTTTCCCTCGCGTAGCCATAACCAAAACAAGTAGCCGCCACCAATTTCGCACAGTCCAGACAATACAAAAAGCAAAAGAGATTGAATCATTATTTCTTTTAAGAATTACTCGACTTTTTCATTGCATTTTTCTACACTATAACCACACATCTTTCAAGGTAAATTATTTTCAGCCTGTGTTTTTTAGCCTGTACTACACACGCAAATCTATCTCTAGATTGTTGTCTGAAGTACTGAAGGGTAGAAGATATATCCTGCTCTTGTTGGATTTAGTATTTTTGAATACAAACGCTTGGGTTTTCAATCCATACTATTAAAGCGATCGCAAAAGACCTTTAAAAAAGTAAAAATTGCTTGTAACAAGCGTTCTAGATAGTTTCAGCGTTGCATTTATCTCTTAAGCTCAATGTCCTTAAGCCCAATGTTCTGAGAATATTGCCAATGGTTAGGGCGATCCTTAATTGCTGTCGTTCATGTCAGCATAAGTTCTCCACTTAATGACTCTTTAAAATAATGACTCCTTAAAATTATTATTTTTATTATTTTTTGCTCAGTATTTGTTTGTATTATCTGCCGCTATTTTGCCTCTAACTTTCTCATTCATGGGAGAAACACGATGGAAACCGAAGAAATTGTCAACCAGGAAACTTTCAACGGGCGCTCGGCAACGGTCGTCACAGAGCATCCTGATTTGGAACTAGTTACCCCCACCAAGAAGAGCAAGAAGAAGGCAAAAAAAGACAAGAAGCTGAAAAAGGTTAAGCCTGTTGCTGCCTCGCAGCAGAAGACCTATCTACTTGCCTCTGAGCGGGAAAGCAAGTCTAAGCTCTCTAGTAAAGAGTACGAAAAAGAACTTGCTCGCCTGCAAGTAGAACTGGTGAAAATGCAGTATTGGGCAAAGCATACGGGCACTCGAATTGTCATTTTATTTGAAGGGCGTGATGCCGCAGGCAAAGGCGGCACAATTAAGCGCATTACTGAACCCCTAAATCCGCGCGGCTGTCGAGTCGTGGCACTAGGTACACCAAGCGATCGGGAAAAGACTGAATGGTATTTTCAGCGCTATGTCCCTCATCTCCCCGCAGCGGGCGAGATCGTTTGCTTCGATCGCAGTTGGTATAACCGTGCTGGAGTAGAGCGCGTGATGGGCTTTTGCACCGACGAACAATACCAAGAATTCATGCAAACCTGTCCAGAATTTGAGCGAATGCTCGTCAGGTCAGGCATCATTCTTCTCAAGTATTGGTTCTCGGTTAGCGACGAAGAGCAAGAGCGGCGCTTCCAGTCTCGCACCACCGATCCGGCACGACGCTGGAAGCTAAGTCCCATGGATTTAGAATCGCGCGATCGCTGGGTGGAATATTCTCAAGCAAAAGATGTTATGTTCTCACACACCAACATCCCCGAAGCGCCCTGGTTTACAGTCGAGGCAGACGACAAAAAACGCGCCCGTCTCAACTGCATCAGTCACTTTATTAGCAAGGTTCCCTACATCGACATGACCCCAGACCCGCTAGAATTACCACCCCGCAAGCACGCCCACGACTACGTGCGCCCACCGCGCAATGAACAGTTCTTTGTTCCCCAGGTCTACTAATCACAGGAATTGCTCCAGCAGTTTCACCTTCCACCCCGACTCAAAACAAACTTTCAAAGGAAAAACAACCATGAGTGGTAATGAACTCCGCTTCCAAGCTATTTGTCAAATCACCGATCGCGAAAAGCTACCGCCCAAAACCCCCAGCCGCCTGGAAGAACTTTGGGCAGCCGACGTTTTTACGTTGAACAAAATGCAGACTTGTCTGCCTAAAGATGTGTTCAAATCTGTTAGAAAAACCATTCAGATAGGCGGTAAACTCGACGTGTCTGTAGCGGGTACTGTTGCCGCAGCAATGAAAGATTGGGCAATTTCCAAAGGCGCACTATATTACGCCCACGTTTTTTATCCCATGACCAACATCACCGCAGAAAAGCACGACGGCTTTATCTCGGTGCAAAGCGATGGCTCAGTCTTAACCGAGTTTACAGGCAAGGTTTTGGTGCAAGGTGAACCCGATGGCTCATCCTTCCCCAACGGCGGCATTCGTTCCACTTTTGAAGCACGAGGCTACACGGCTTGGGATGTCACTAGTCCTGCTTACGTGATGGAAACAGATAACGGCGTGACCCTTTGCATTCCTACCGTATTCATTTCCTGGACAGGGGAAGCGCTGGACAAAAAAACGCCGTTACTCCGTTCCAACGCAGCAATGAGCAAAGCCGCGACGCGCTTACTCAAGCTATTGGGACATTCTGACGTGGCACCAGTTAACTCTAGCTGTGGCGCAGAGCAAGAATATTTCTTAGTCGATGCTCACTTTGCTCACAGCCGCCCCGACTTAATGCTGACAGGCAGAACATTGTTTGGACGACCTGCGGCAAAAGGTCAACAGTTTGACGATCACTACTTTGGAGCCATTCCAGAGCGTGTTCAGGTCTTCATGCAAGATGTAGAGGAAAAAATGTATCGGCTGGGCATTCCAGCGAAAACTCGCCATAACGAAGTGGCTCCCGGTCAGTTTGAACTTGCTCCCTTCTTTGAAGCCGCAAACGTTGCCAGTGATCACCAACAAATGACCATGACCATTCTCAGAAGCATGGCGAAGAAGCATGGATTTGTGTGTTTACTGCATGAAAAACCTTTCGCTGGCATCAACGGTTCAGGTAAGCACGTTAACTGGTCGGTAGGCAATGCGACCCAAGGTAATCTCCTTGATCCGGGTGATACGCCTCACAGCAACCTACAATTTTTGCTCTTCTGCGGTGCTGTTATCCGGGGTGTTCACAAGTATGGGCCTCTCCTTCGAGCAGTCGTTGCAACTGCTAGCAATGATCACCGATTGGGTGCCAACGAAGCGCCCCCAGCAATCATTTCGGTTTATCTGGGCACACAGTTGGAGGATGTGTTTGAGCAGATTAAAAAAGGAGATGTGCAAAGCTCTGCCCATGCGGGAGTCATGGATTTGGGTGTGCTGACCCTACCTGAGTTTCCTAAAGATCCGGGCGATCGCAACCGCACCTCACCTTTTGCGTTCACAGGCAACCGCTTTGAGTTCCGGGCAGTCGGTTCCAACCAGTCTGTCTCTGGGCCGCTTGTGGCAATGAACACCATTCTCACCGACTCTCTCACCTGGATTGCAGACGCATTAGAAGCTGAGTTGGCGAAGGGGACTTCCCTAGAAGCTGCGACCTACATCGTGCTGAAAGAGGTCATGAATGACCATAGCGCAGTCGTTTTTGGCGGCAATGGCTACTCTGATGCGTGGCACAAAATGGCGGTTGAGGAACGGGGCTTGTTAAACTTGCCAACGACAGCCGATGCTTTGCCAATTTTGAAAGAGAAGTACATTGAGGAACTGTTTGAAAAAACAGGTGTGCTGTCTGCAACTGAACTGGAAAGCCGCTTTGAGGTCTATGCGGAGCAGTACATTCAGGTAATTGAGATGGAAGCCAAGCTAGTGGTCACCATGGCAAAAACTTCTATCTACCCCGTTGCTGCTCGCTATCTCTCTGAACTCGCCAGCACGATCGCCAACTTAAAGGAGATTGGCGTTTCATTTGAGGCGGAAGTCGTCGAACATGTCGCTTCGACAACCAAGCTCATGATGGATAGTGTGAGCAAGCTGAGTGATGCAATGAGCAAGCACGACTTTGCTACCGTTGAAGACCACATGCAGCACTGTGCAAAGACGCTTCGTCCTTTAATGGATCAAGTTCGGGAGCACGCAGACACTCTGGAAGACGATGTGGCAGATGATCTATGGCCCTTGCCTAAGTATCAGGAAATGTTGTTCATTAAGTAATGAAATTGATTTAGTTAACCAATGATTTAAAGAGGAGTGATCGCTCTGGAGGGCGATCGCTCCTTTTTGCTAACACACATCTCTCGGTTAGTTAAGTTATATTAAATAAACTAAATTCTGAGCATTAGTACGATTGCTAATCATTGAATATTGCTACGAATCCTTTAAGAGGATGGTTGAAAAGTATCAAATGTTCTGCATTCGCCCCTCAAATCCCCAATTTTGGGAGACTTTTGAGCCACTTTCTGTTCAAAGTCCCCCAATTTTGGGGAATTTAGGGGGCGGCTCGAGTCACGCTTCTCACTTTTCAGACAACCTCTAACCCAAAAGCGTCTACTGTAGTCAGCCCCTCAACGACTCATACTTTACTAATTTATAGGAGATTTTCCTGTGGCTTTATACGCAGAACTTCATCGCCATCTTGGAGGTTCGGTTGTGCCGCGCGTCCTGTGGCGCTACTTTGAGCGCAACCGCAGCGATTTAGCTGAACCTTTTGCAACCTACGACCAGTTTGAAACCTTTTTCACCCGCCCTCGTAACACCTTAGACGAATATTTAGAGCTACATACCCTTGTAGAAAAAGTGCAAACCGAAGCCTCTCTTCCCTACTTTATCTATCGCTTAATGCGAGGCGCATACGTCTTTGAGAACCTGGCATATCTCGAACTTCGGTACACGCCTTATTTACGAACTTCCAGCGATCTCACCCAAACCGAGCGCATCGATCGCATGGCAGATATTGTCGATGTGGTCGGTAAGGCCAGTCAAGTGGGCGAATACCCCATTGTGACCAGCCAAATTCTTTGTATGCACTCGCGCTTACCCTACGAGGTGAACCGCGCCATTGTAGACTTGGCAGCGCAGATGAAGCATTACGTCTGTGCGATCGATCTAGCCGGAGGTGACGGACATTACCGCGATCGCCTTGATGAATTTGTTGAGCTATATGCTTACGCGCGATCGCTGAACGTCAATACCACAGGACACGTCTACGAAACCACCGCTGGCTGCTACCCCGAACTGTTGCCGTACCTAATGAGAATTGGGCATGGCATTCAAATTCCAATCTTGCACCCCGAACTGCTGAGCGACTTGGCATCTCGGGGACAGTGTTTGGAAGTTTGCCCCACGACCTACCTCAAAACCGGAACGCTCAAGGATATCCAGCAGCTTAAAGTAGTGTTCGATCGCTGCTTTGAAGCCGGAGTTGATATCGCCATTTGCACTGACAACGCTGGACTTCACAATGTGCGGCTGCCCTTTGAGTATGAGAACCTGCTCACTTATGACATCATTAGCTTTGAGCAGTTGCAAGCTTGTCAGGACGCTGCTTTCCGGCACGCTTTCGCCTGGAAACATCAACAGCATCCGGCATCAATTTTAAACAGCATTCTAGCAGCTGACTTAGCCCTGGTTCGATAATTTCTATTATTCTGTAGGACGCAATTCTCCATAAGAGGATGTCTGAGAAGTATCAAAGATTCTTACACTCGCCCCCCAACCCCCCATTTTGGGGGACTTCCGAGCCACTCCTTCTTCAAAGTCCCCCAAAATGGGGGATTTGGGGGGCGGATTGGATAGCAACCTAGACTTCTCAGACATCCTCTAACGTAGAGTTGCGTTTTTTACTGTCTCAAAGTACTGACGACCTATTGTTTTCTAGCACCTTAGAAAATCACTCTGGCTCCCCGTCACCTCGACATAGATGTGTTCTAAGCGAATGGGCTGGCGGGAAATAGAGCTAAGGGTAATGCCATCGAATCGCTCAATGATGTCTTTTAGCTCTAAGTGTTTGGGTATCCAGAAGGCAAGGTCACGACCATAGTAGCGAGGGGTAAAGCCTTGCTGCTGAGCACGGGCGATCGCCTCTGCTTCATCTTCAGTTTGCACCATGACGATTTCTTGAGCCGGAATCAGTTGCTGCAACTCGGTCAAAGTTCCTTCTGCCAAAAGCTTTCCTTCTTTAAGGATGCCTATCCGCTGACATAATCGCTCGGCTTCTTCTAGCAAATGAGTCGTTAACAGTGTTGTGATCCCCTGGTTTTTGAGTTGGCGAATCAGTTCCCAAAGTTCATAGCGGGCTTCGATATCGAGTCCGGTGGTGGGTTCATCCAGAATCACAAGCTTGGGTTGATGAACCAGCGCGATCGCCACACTCAGTCGTCGCTGCATTCCACCGCTAAGGGTTTCAACGGGGCTATTTGCCCGATCAACTAAATTCACAGCCTCTAGACAATTGTTAACTTGCTCGACTCTTTCAGATTTAGATAGACCGTAGAGCCGGGCAAAAAAGTCTAAGTTTTCTCGGCAGGTCAAAGATTGATAGAGCAGATTCTCTTGAGGAGCAATGCCAATTAGCTTCTTGGTGGCTTGGCAAACAGATTTACCTTCAATATAAATAGCTCCGCTATCGGCTCTGAGCAAATCGCAAATAATGTTAATCGTTGTTGTTTTGCCTGCTCCATTTGGCCCTAACAACCCGTACACTTCACCTTCTGCAATAGAGAAATCTAGGTCTTGTAGAACCAGGCGATCGCCATACCTCTTGTTTAGCTTTTCAATTCGCAGCAAGCGCTATAGCCTCCTTTCTGAAACCAACATCCGACGATACGACAGCCATCCACCCAAAACCGTCAATGTCGCAAAGCCCACCAAAAACCAAAAATGTCGAGCAATTCCAGATAAACTCTCACCGGATGCCCATACGCCTGTAAGGGCTTCGTTCATATGATAAATCGGGTTATATTCTGCCCAACGCAACAGGCTTTCTGGAAATAATGAAGCGGGTAAAAATACGCCACCTAAAATCAGGAGAGGTACACCAAACGCAGCGACTAAAGCATTGACATCCTCGGTGCGGCGAGCAAACTGAGTTCCTAAAATGAAACCGACTCCCACATAGGAGGCAATGCTCAACAAAATAATTAGTGCGCCTAGCCAAAAGCTTCCATTAAATTGCGCCCCAACTAACGCAGCAACTAGATACACAATCAAGGTTTGACCAATGCCAATCCAAGTATGCGCCACAAAGATGCCCAAGAAGTAAGACGTGCCGCTGAGGGGCGAGAGAAACAGACGTTTGAGCGTTCGTTGTTCTCGTTCAGAAACGACGGTGGCAACGCTTCCACCCAAGCAGCTAAAAAACAAAGCTGCCCCGATTAAGGTTGCTGGAGCTGCTGTTTCAAAAGCGTCACCGATCGCCAGCTTCGTCTTCTCTGCCACAATCAGCCCATTCAAAACAAGGACTGAGACAGGGAAAATTGCCCAAGAAATCAACGATCGCCGTCTTCGCAGCAGTTCCGTTAAAATTCGTCCTGCCACTGC
Organism: Timaviella obliquedivisa GSE-PSE-MK23-08B; assembly: GCA_019358855.1. Lineage (NCBI taxonomy): Bacteria > Bacillati > Cyanobacteriota > Cyanophyceae > Oculatellales > Oculatellaceae > Timaviella > Timaviella obliquedivisa. The sequence goes on from JAHHII010000002.1 coordinate 119,532, forward strand.
CAAAGTTTCGTTCCAGTATTTACCAAAAGAGACGCTACTCAAGAAAAGCCCCCATGCCTAACGTTTCTATCTTAGGGGGATGGGGGAATTTTAGATTTGCGACTTTTAAGATCTCCCAACTCAAAACCTAAAACCGATTCACCTCAGGAGCCATGCTGTCATTGCCAGTTTGGGGCAAGAACAAGTTACTAGCAGCGTCGTTTTGATAAAGGCAATCAATTTGATGGCTGGCTGCATCGCGCTTTTCAATATCGCCCGTAAAGCCAAACGTATTCACGCGGTTATTGCATTGATTGACATCTTCAGAAGTCACCAGATTGCGACTTTGAAGAATGCTCCAGTTGCTACTCCGAATCACGCATCCGGGCTGCGTTCTAGGTTGGGAAACGTGGACAGGGTTTGGGCTGCTCTTCGCGATCGTCTGAGTAGGGATCGGAGTGGTCTGAGTCATCGTCCGAATAGCGATCGTCTGAGTAGCGAGATCTAGAAGGAGGTTTCGGCAGTTTACGTTTCACGGTCAGAAGTCTTGAAAAGCTTGGGCGTAGTTCTTTGTAAAATTCAGACTATTTTAGTTTAGTTCCTTGCAGGTGGGTTATGCAAAAGAGCCGCAAGCAGCAGCTTTAAGGGATTGGAACGCCGCAGTAAACAGGGAGAGTAAAGTGGAAGCAACTACCGTGATTAGGACTAGAGTCTACCCAAATTTGACCATAGTGAGCTTGCACCACTCGCTTACAGAGTCCTAACCCAATTCCGTAGCCCTCCTTAGCTTCGTCTCGCTTCAAGCGAAAGCAGTCTTCAAAAATACTTTGCTGGTTTTCTTCAGGAATGCCGGGCCCATCGTCGCCAATACTAACCTGAACTTTTTGGCTCGTGCGGTGCAGAATGCTGATCTGAATGGTGCCGTTTTCGGGCGTGTATTTAACAGCATTGTCTAGAAGATTAATCATGACCTGTTTGATGCGCTCAGGGTCTGCATAAACACTAGGCAAGTCTGAAGGAATATCGATCGCCACGTGATGAGCTTTAATTTTGAATTGTTCGCTCAATTGATTCAGTACCTCCAAGCAAAGCACCGTCAGGTTGACCTCTTCAGGCTGAATTTTAATGCCTGCACCTTTTTCCCTTGCCGCTTGCAAAACATCGGTAATCATCCGATCGATGGCTTTGGTTTGGGTGCGGGCATGTTTCATGATTTGGGCCATCAAAGCTGGGTTGAGACGAGTGCCGCCTGCTTCGTCGCGGGAGTTGTTGCCTATTTCTAAAGTCTCAATGGCGATCGACACTGCTGTGAGAGGATTGCGCAAATCATGAGCTAGCATGGAAATAAGCTGATCCTTAAAGCGGACTTGTGCCTGAAGCTCTTCTTTTTCTCGATGGAGTCGAAAAATTTCGTCAGAGAGTTGAAGAAGTTCAGCAGAATGGGCGATCGAAGGGACTCTGTTAGAGCTAGATATATTAGAGCTAGATGTATTTTCGTAGGCATTAGGAGCGCCCTGCGCCAACCAGTGCTCATCGACCACTCGCTGCCAGCGTCCCCACCAACTGCCCAGCTGAGCCACCAAATCGCTGCCTGCCAAAACTTGGCGAGGCTCTGGATAAATCCGAATTAAAGAGGGCGTTGCCATTAACTTAAAGTACTCTGCTAGGTGAGGCTGTTCACCAACATCAACGATTTGCAGATCATAATAAGTATCATCGGCTGCCGCCTCCTTTAAAAACTGTCGAATCTGTCGGATTTTCTCACTGGAACTTGGGCGCTTGTCAATAAAGAGCAAGAGCTGGAGAGGAGCTTCAGAGCGCTTGAATTGAGGGAACTGTGCCTCCATTTGAACCTACTGTAAGCGGCAAGGAGTTATGTAGAGTTTGGAAGACCCTTAAGAAAACTCAATTTCTTAATTATTTTGACAGATTTTGCTGAGACTGATGCGACAAACTCACTAAGCCCACTTTGTAATGGCAAGAAAGAGTTCATTTCTGAGCCATAGCAAGCATTGCCGATGTGATGTGCTCAACAAGCTATGTAATATTGTTGAAACTTATTTATTAAGGTGGCAGGGGAAAAGCAATGAAGATTCTGGTGCTGGCGTGGGAGTTTCCACCCCGAATTGTCGGGGGAATTTCTCGTCATGTGGCAGAGCTATATCCGGAAATAGTGCAGACTGGAAACGAGGTGCACTTGCTAACGGTGGAGTTTGGATTAGCTCCGCACTACGAGGTAGTTGAAGGAATTCATGTGCATCGGGTGCCTGTGGCAGAGAGCCAAGACTTTTTCCATTGGGTCGTTAACATGAATGCCAGTATGGGGCAACATGGGGGCAAGCTTATGCAAGAAGAAGCTCCTTTTGACATTATTCATGCTCATGACTGGCTGGTAGCTGATGCCGCGATCGCTCTTAAAAATCTCTTTAACGTGCCTCTAGTCGCCACAATTCACGCGACAGAATATGGTCGTTATAACGGCTTATACACTGACACTCACCGCTACATTAGTCAAAAAGAAGCCACACTTGCCCATGAAGCCTGGCGGGTAATTGTTTGTACCAACTACATGCGCCTAGAAATAGAGCGAGTCTTCCAGTGCCCCTGGGACAAAATTGATGTGGTTTACAACGGCGTGCGGCGAGATCAGCCGCCGCTGCTCAACTTTGATGCCACTTCATTCCGTCGTCGTTTTGCCGCTGACCAAGAAAAAATTGTTTACTACGTTGGGCGCATGACCTATGAGAAAGGCGTTGATTTACTGTTGAGTGCTGCCCCTCAGGTACTTCGGGAAATGCAGGGTCGCGTTAAATTTGTCATTATTGGGGGAGGCAACACCGATCATCTCAAGCGCCAAGCCTGGGATTTAGGCATTTGGCACAAGTGCTATTTCACAGGCTTTATGTCTGAACATGACCTGATGCGTTTCCGCACGATCGCCGACTGTTCTGTTTTCCCTAGCCTGTATGAACCTTTTGGCATTGTGGCACTGGAAAGTTTTGCGGTAGGTGTCCCCGTTGTGGTTTCAGATACAGGCGGTTTGCCTGAAGTGGTGCGCCACGGCAAGACGGGAATCGTGACTCAAACAGGCAATCCAGACTCGATCGCCTGGGGCATTTTAGAAATGTTGAAAAATCCAGAGCGAGCCAAACAATGGTCTGAAGATGCTTACAAAGATTTGGAGGCACGCTTTAGTTGGAATAAGCTAGCGCAACAAACTGAGGCAATTTACGGTCGGGTACTGCACGAGCAAGGGAAATCCAGTGCTGCCAACTGAGCTATTAATGTCACGCCCGAATGGCGAGGAACTGGTGCCGAAGCGGTTGAGCTTAGATAGTAAGAATTTGGCGATCGCCACTCATCTCATTAACCTATTTCAGCAATCTCAAGGCAACCCTCAAAAAGAACTCGATCGCCTCTTGCAAGAACTAGAAGGCGAAAGCACCGACTACCGCATTAAACGCGGGCTAGCACATCTACTTAAAAGCGAAACCTTCAGCACCTTTGAAATCATTAGCCCCCTTGATCCCCAGATTTTACGACAACGGGTTTTTGCCCTGTCTGCCCACTCGCCACCCATCCCTCAGGCTGCTTCAGCCACACTGACCAGCCTAGCGCTTCAACTCAGTGAAGAACTTGACCATGAAGTTTCACCCGATCAAATTCGCACCGGACTCTATGCCGATCTTGCTGAGAACCGCATCCTGACCCAGTTCAATCTGCCCACTCCAGAAGCACTCCTGCATCGCTACAATCTTTCTCAAGTGCAGGGCATTTTTTATAAAGCGAGTCAAATCCGGATTAATGCCCATCGTAATGATCCGGGGGAATACAAGCTGCTATTTCGCTATCTGAAGCTATTTGGGCTAATGGCATATATTGAGGGCGATGCCGAGCATGGCTTTGCGATCGCCATTGATGGACCCAGCAGTTTGTTCAAACCTAGTACTCGCTATGGGTTGGACATTGCCAAAATGATTCCAGCATTATTGCATGTGACCAAATGGAGCCTCAGTGCTGATTTGCAGATTAAAGATCCCTATACCAAAGAGCAAAAAACACGACGATTTAGCCTCGACTCGGGCTGTGGATTAGTCAGCCATTATCCACCCGGAAAGCCCTACGACAGTATGCTAGAAAGTGCCTTTGCCGATCGGTGGGCAGCCCTTAAAACAGACTGGGTACTAGAGCGAGAAGTCGATCTGATTCCGATTCCAGGCAGCGTTATGATTCCTGACTTTCGGTTGGTGCATCCGGACGGGCGATCGGTGTTACTAGAAATTGTGGGCTATTGGCGACCCGAATATCTGCGTAAAAAGTTTTCGCAGGTGCGACAGTCGGGCTGTGACAATTTGATTTTGGCAATTTCGGAACGGTTGAACCTGGAGAAAGCCGGAGTGAAAGTGGCAGATACTCCTGCAAAAATCATCTGGTTCAAAGACAAGTTATTACCAAAATCAGTGTTGGCAGCATTAGAAGATTGATCTTTACAACACCCCGCATTGTCCTTGCTGCCGCATCAGGTGATCGCACAGCACAAGCGCCACCATGGCTTCGACCATCGGCACGGCGCGGGGTAACACGCAGGGATCATGTCTACCTTTAGCAGCAAGCATCGTCTCTTCCCCAGATTGGGTAACTGTGCGTTGCTCTTTGCGAATCGTAGCAGTCGGCTTAAACGCTACGCGGATGATTATATTCTCGCCATTGGTAATGCCGCCTTGCGTACCGCCCGATCGATTGGTGACAGTCCGGATCGCTCCTGCTGCGTCGGTGTAAAACTCGTCATTATGTTCGCTGCCCGTCATCAGAGTGCCAGCAAAACCGGAGCCAATCTCAAAGCCTTTGGAGGCAGGCAGCGACATCACGCCTTTAGCTAAGTCTGCCTCTAGTTTGTCAAAAACAGGCATCCCTAACCCTTTAGGCAAACCCCGAGCAACGCATTCTACAACGCCTCCAATGGAGTCGCCCTGTCGTCCAGTTTGTTCAATTAATTCAATCATGCGATCGCCACATTCCAAGTCAGGACAACGCACAATGTTGCGCTCAACTTGCTCTAGAGTTACCGTATTGGGATCAATCACGCCTTCTAGATCTTTAATGCGTTTAACGTAGCCAACAATTTCGATCGCAGCAACTTGGCGAAGAATTTTCTTGGCGATCGCCCCTGCTGCGACCCGTCCAATCGTTTCCCTTGCCGACGACCTGCCGCCGCCTTGCCAGTTACGAATACCATACTTGGCATCATAGGTTGCATCAGCATGGGAAGGACGATACTTCTGCGCCATTTCATCGTAGTCCTGGGATCGTGCGTCTTTGTTACGCACTAAGATGGCGATCGGTGTTCCAGTTGTTTTTCCAGCAAACACACCCGAAAGTATCTCGCAGGTATCACTTTCGTTGCGAGGTGTCGTGATTTTGCTCTGACCTGGACGACGGCGATCGAGTTCAAACTGAATTTCTTCAGATGAGATTTCTAGTAGTGGTGGGCAACCATCAATGACAACCCCAACCCCGCCACCATGGGATTCACCAAAGGTGGTAATGCGAAAAAGATGACCAAAAGTATTGCCCATAGTGCTGCCTGCTACATATCTTGCAAGATTTTGATTTTAGCAGGTGGCAGCAGTTCCCAAGACTCTTCTAAAACGACAAACATATCCTAGTTGCGAACGCTATCTTCCTGTCCCATCAGTTCAGGAAAACGTGTGCTTGCTGTAGGCAAGGCTCGCATTTCGTCTAAGGCAGTGTCAATATGTCCTGAGTAGCAAGCACCTATTTGAATATCTAGAGATTGAGCCGTTACATCACCTTCTAAGCGAGCGGTTTTGCTGAGGGTCAGTCGTCCCTCTGCGACTACTCTTGCTTTTACGACTCCATGAATAATTAAGTTATGGGCTTTCAGTTCTGCGCCTTCAATTAATCCAGTTTGCGAGAGTTCCATATCTCCTTTGACATGAACTGTGCCATGCACAACGCCATCTACCCGCAGATCTCCTTCTACGTTCAAGTTTCCCTGAATTTCACTCGTCGCATTGAGGTACGTCAACGATGAACTGGTTTTCTTTCGCCCAAACATCTTGTTGTCCTGCTGAGTGATGTAAGTTTTCAGTTTAATGTGGCACATTGTATGCACCGATCGCCATGGAGAGGTTTGAAGGCTTTTTCGTGTCTTTGAAGACTCTAAAGTTATGAGTACGGAGACAGGAATAGCGCGATCGTCGCTCAATGAAGTCTTTCAGCTAAAGTGTCACCTCATTCTTCTCAGTGCAGACTGCATTACTTTTTTTACATTTCCTCGTTTATTCCAAAGCAAAAAAACGCTCTCCATTTGGAGAGCGTTTTTCTAAAACCTTAAGTTCTTAAGAAACTAACCCCCAATAACTGGAGCAGTCAAAGCCACAGGAGTAGCAGCACCTGCTGCTAAATCAAGCGGGAAGTTATGAGCATTCCGCTCGTGCATCACTTCCATTCCCAAGTTTGCCCGGTTCAGCACATCTGCCCAAGTATTCACGACACGACCTTGTGAGTCCAGAATAGACTGGTTGAAATTGAATCCGTTCAAGTTAAATGCCATCGTGCTAATGCCCAATGCTGTAAACCAAATCCCCACGACGGGCCAGGCACCTAACAAGAAGTGCAAGCTCCGCGAGTTGTTGAAGGAGGCATATTGAAAAATCAACCGACCGAAGTAGCCATGAGCCGCAACGATGTTGTAGGTCTCCTCTTCTTGCCCAAACTTGTAACCATAGTTCAAAGATTCGGTTTCAGTCGTCTCGCGAACCAAGCTCGAAGTTACCAACGAGCCATGCATGGCGGAGAATAAAGCGCCACCAAATACACCAGCCACGCCCAACATATGAAAGGGGTGCATCAAAATATTGTGCTCGGCTTGGAACACAAACATGAAGTTAAAGGTTCCAGAGATCCCCAAAGGCATCCCATCAGAGAATGAACCTTGACCAATGGGATAGATCAACAACACGGAGGTTGCTGCCGCCACCGGGGCAGAATAGGCAACGCAAATCCAAGGACGCATCCCTAGACGGTAGGACAATTCCCACTGCCGACCCATGTAAGCAAAAATCCCAATGAGGAAGTGAAAAACGACCAATTGATAAGTACCACCGTTATACAACCACTCATCTAAGGAAGCGGCTTCCCAGATGGGATAAAAGTGCAACCCGATCGCATTAGAAGAAGGAATCACCGCCCCCGTTATGATATTGTTGCCATACAGCAACGAGCCAGCCACAGGCTCCCGAATTCCATCAATATCTACAGGTGGAGCTCCAATAAAAGCGATGATGAAACAGATGGTAGCGCTAAGAAGGCAGGGAATCATCAACACACCGAACCAACCAACATAAATGCGGTTATCAGTGGAGGTAACCCAGTTGCAAAAACGATCCCATAACCCAGAGTCTTGCTGCTTTTGGAAAGTAGTTGTCATAATAATTGCTCTTTATTACGAAGAGAATGACTCGAAGCAGATGTATTAATCAAGTTAAACTTGAAGTCAAACTTGACTATTTTCATACTATTAGGTTCATCTTTTTTTCCAAGGATTGCTCATTTTTTGTAACACTTGTTTACAAATTTATACAGACTTAAACTAACTCGTCTGGAGAGAAAAAATGCGAGGGATGAACAATAAATCTTTTGATAGAATTCAAAATTATTATTCAGAGTGCAATCAGCAATCCTTTACTTTTTTAGACACGTGGTTTGGGTAATTAGTTTGGGGTAGTTAAAGGTATTAAGACTAACTGATATCCAGTAAAAGGAAATCTTCTTTATGGAGAAAAAAGTCCGTATCAAAAAACTTAATCGCCAGGACGATATCAAGCGATCGTGGTCAGCAGTTTATCCATTAACAGAAGATTTTGAAGACAGCTTCCCAGAAGAATGGGATAAAGCAGCAACTGAACCCAATTTTGAAGAAAATACTCCTTCTCCGTGCATGTCCTCTCATAGTCAGTATGACGAAGATGATACGGCAAAGTAAAACTAGCAGCAGCCTACCGATCGCTACCCTCAGACCGACTGCATCTTCAGGGCTTTAAGGAGTAAACCAGTCACAGTCGCCGGGGTTTCCAGTTGAGGCAAAACTCCAGCATTGGCGATCGTCCAAACCCACTTCACTGCCTCCGAAAGTTTCGCCAATCGTTCCCCAGTTTCTACCGTTCCAAAGCGCGATGCCTCACTCCAAACTATTGCGGTTGGCACTGTTAACTGAGACATATAAAGCGATAAATCGAAGCAAAGATCGCCCCGGAGCGAAGCTAATGCCGCATATGCAGCGTTTGGCTGTTGGGCAGAAGCCAAGTAAGCCTCAACCGTTTCCTGCGTCAGGCGCGATCGATCAGCAAACAAAAACTGCTCCAAAAAATTCCGTACCGCGATCTCATTCGCTGCACCCAAAGCATAAATCACTTGGTCAACTCCCGGAATCCCGGCAATCTGTGCCGCCACGTTACGCCCATAATCCGCTCCAAAGTCAGCATATCCAGCCGGAGAAACCAGGAAGAGCATTTTGAACAAATCAGGACGTTGGATCGCTAAACGGATTGTAATCCCTGCCGTAAGGGACGAGGCAACAACAGGCACAGGGCTGCCAATTGCTTCAAGCATTTCGGTCAGAATGGTGAAGTAATCTTCAACCCGATACGTTCTAACAGGATGGGCAGATTGTCCCCAACCAATTAGATCAGGAGCAATAACACAATAGCGCGGAGCAAACGCCGGATAAACCTTTGACCATTCGTAAGCAGAGGAACCGCCGCCTAGACTATGGAGGAAAACGAGAGGAGGGAATTCGTCATGATTAAATGGGCTTGATGAATTGAGAGTGCGCCATGGAGAGGCGATCGGCGTATAGTAAGCCATCGCGCCCAGTGAAGTCTTAATCACTTTCTGCCCAAATCCTGGGGGTTGAAATTGCAACATAAATTAGAAGATATAACTTTTGCAGAAACTTTTTATAAAGCCCAGTCAAAAGGCTAAAGCATCCAGTCTAAACCAATGCTGACTCGGCTACCTTTATGCTGAAGAGCGTTTTGTCGCTGAAGATCAGTAGAGAGGCGCAAATTATGAGTCAGGGCATAACCGAAGGTTAGAGTCGTTAATCCAACTTCTTCAGTCTTAGAAGCAGGGTTGAGCCAGCTTTGGGTCAAGGCAATGTCGGCTGCGCCAGTCCGAGAGAGTTGTAGTTGGATACGCAAGCCTAAGTTAACGCCATCAACACTATAGTGTTCGCTCTCTAACGATCGATATCCTATAACAGGAGCCACGTTCACCGAGCTTCCTAAAGGCAAGGCATAATACCGTAGTTCAGAGCCGTAAGATTCTCTTGGTTCATTAAATGCAGCTTGGTAATCGGCGCTTAGCGTGAGATGAGATTTAGGTACAAATATATCTTCAATGCCTAAGTAGATGCCTGCTTCATTGCTAGAGGGAAAAGAAGAATAGCCAACTCGTATCCTAGTTCGGAAACTGGGATCGTTACGAATTTCGGAGAGAACATTGGGAATTTCTTCAGTCCAACGTTGAAGGAGAGGGCTATTTTCGAGAATTTGGGGATCTAATTCAAGTTGGTCAGCAGTAGGGCGAAACGAGTTAGTCAGATGAGGCTGTGCAGGAGAGTTAGACTGTGCAGGAGAGTTAGACTGTGCAGAAGCTGCGATCGCCATGCCACAAACTAAGCTAGTCCCTAAAAACCCAACCCAAAGATACTTCATGCCTCAACCCGCTCTTAGCAAAGATACGAGGCAATGGTAACAGGGTTACTCCCCCATCTGCTCTATTACTGCCCCTATACGACTGATAAGTTTTTGCCCGTGGCTGGGTCAAAAATATAAAGATGATTCAGGTCAAGCTGAAGCGGTAAGCGATCGCCTACCTTTGGTTGAAATGCAGGCAACATTTGAATCATTTAAAACTGTAGCCTTGCCCTGATTCCCGCCAAATACTACAGTTCGCACATCGGTCTACTTCCCTTAACTCTGAAGATACAAGACCTGTGGATCAAGTCTTCCGCAAGGCTGCTCTGTCAACTTGAATTCAGCAACGCCGCCTAATTTACAAAGACTTTTTACGCTTGTTCCAATGCCGCACAACCCAAACCCCAAAGGCAAGTACTAAGAAAACCGCGATCGCCTTAGAAACAGGACTTAGGTATTGATCGACCAGATGATAGTCCAGCTTTTGAATCCCTAACCAATAGCCAATGCCCGTCAACAAGCTCACCCAGCCCAACGTGCCAATGGTGGAATAAATCAAAAACTGCGCCATCGGCATATTGCTAAAACCCGCAGGCAACGACACTAAGGTACGAATTACTGGCACAAGGCGACCGAAGAGGACAGCTTTTTTGCCGTGCCTGTGAAACCAGCGCTGAGTTTTGTCAAGTTCTTCAATGGAAATGCCGATCCATCTGCCATGCTTAGCAATCCAGCATTTCAGGCGAGTTTCACCCATTACCTTGCCCAAGTAGTACCAGGGGAACGCACCCAAGACGGTGCCGAGAACTCCAGCGATGATGGCAGGGGCGATCGCCAACACGCCATCAGGCTGCGCTGCGGTATACCCGGCTAAAGGCATAATTAACTCCGAAGGAATCGGCGGAAACAGATTTTCCATAAACATCAAAAAGGCAATTCCCACGTAGCCCAGAGAGTTCATGGTCTCAATGACCCATTTTGCCATCCATTCAGACATCGATTTGTTCCTCGTTGTGCAAAAGCAAGTGTTAGGAGAAACTGAATCTATCAGGCGAACGGGCAACAGATTTTCCATTGCCCGCTGCTGATTTTAGATTTTGAACTTTCAATTAATCCTTAATCAATCTAGAACCCAAAAATTGCTCTAAGTTCCAGAAGTCCAAGAGTTAATGTACTCGTTTTGCTCGGCGGTCAGCGTGTCGATCGCCAGACCCATTGCTTGCAGCTTGAGACGAGCAATTTCCTGATCGATATCGGTAGGGATGGAGTACAAACCGGGCTTGAGTTGTCCCTTGTTCTTCACCAAATATTCACAAGCCATGGCTTGGTTAGCAAAGCTCATGTCCATAACAGCGCTAGGGTGACCTTCAGCCGCAGCCAAGTTCACTAAGCGACCTTCGCCAATCACAATGATCGATTTACCGCTGTTAAGGCGATATTCTTCGGTGAAGTTGCGAACAATTCTGACTTCTTTGGCTTTGTCTTTGAGGGATTGAAGATCAATCTCAATATCGAAGTGACCAGAGTTACAAACGATCGCCCCATCTTTCATCACATCAAAATGCTCAGACCGGATGACGTGCTTATTGCCCGTTACGGTGATGAAGATATCGCCTTGAGCCGCTGCCAAATCCATAGGCAACACTCGGAAACCATCCATTGCTGCTTCGATCGCACTGACAGGGTTAATTTCAGTGACGATAACGTTTGCGCCCATGCCGCGTGAGCGTAGCGCCGTGCCTTTACCGCACCAACCGTAGCCTGCAACTACGATGGTTTTACCCGCCAACAAAATGTTGGTAGCGCGGATGATGCCATCTAGAGTCGATTGACCTGTGCCGTAGCGATTGTCGAAGAAGTGCTTAGTGTCTGCGTCATTGACATTCATAGCAGGGAAAGTCAGCACACCGTCGCGCAACATAGCGTTGAGACGGACGATGCCTGTGGTGGTTTCTTCGGTAGAGCCAATCAGGTCAGCCACTTGTTCAGGGCGTTCTTGAATTAGAGTTGCCACTACGTCGCTACCGTCGTCAACGATGATGTTGGGTCTATGATCGAGGGCAATGCGAACGTGGCGCTGATACATCTCATTATCTTCACCTTTTTGGGCGTAGACAGAGATGCCATAATCAACCACTAAGCTTGCAGCCACATCATCTTGAGTAGAGAGGGGGTTGCTGGCAATCAGGACTGCATCGGCACCAGCAGCTTTGAGAGCGATCGCCAAATGAGCCGTTTCGGTGGTGACGTGGCAACAAGCGACTAAGCGAATACCTGCCAAAGGTTTCTCAGTGGCAAAGCGATCGCGAATTTGATCTAAAACGGGCATTTCTCTGCCTGCCCACTCAATCCGCTGTTTTCCTAACGGAGCTAGGGATAAGTCTTTTACGTCGTGTTTAACCTGAGTTGCTGTTGTCATGAAATATCCTATGAAAGTTTTATTGCGAAGCCCATTCGTTCAGCTTATCAGAAGCTTTAAGTTACCCTTGATTCCATCCATTCTGTTTAGGAGGCAATCCTCTAAAGGCAGAAAATCTTTATATTCGGGCACAAACTTTTCAAATGTTAACCTTAACAGTCGTTTTTTTGTGTCAAGTCTTTTTGAACCTACTGGAATTTTGCGGATAGGTTCATGAATTTATTATGTTTGTTCACCATACCAACGGGTTTGAGGAACTTCTGTGGAGGCAAGCAGCTTACCACGAGAAATTACGTAACGAACGGGGGCGCGACGACGAATAGCATCAAAGCGATCGCTCGCCTCTAGCACAATTAAATTCGCGGGTTTCCCCACAGCAATGCCATACTGGTCTTCTAAATGCAGAGTTTTTGCACCCTGCCAGGTCACCATGTTGTAGCAAGCATCAATCTCGGCGCTGCCCGTCATTTGTCCGACATGTACCAGCATTGAGGCAACATCCAGCATATTTCCAGTGCCCAGTGAGTACCAGGGGTCGAGGATGCAATCATTCCCCAGGCTAACGTTCATGCCTTGCTGACAAAGTTCTTTAACACGGGTTAAGCCTCGCCGCTTAGGATAGGTGTCGGTGCGTCCTTGCAGCGTGATGTTGATGAGAGGATTGCAGACGAAGTTGATTTGCGTGCGTTGCAAAAAGCCCAGAAGCTTGTAGGCGTACGCATTGTTGTAAGAGCCAAAAGCGGTAGTGTGGCTGGCAGTCACTCGTGAACCCATATCGGTACGAATGGCACAGGCAGTCATGACTTCTAGAAAGCGAGAGTTGTCATCGTCAATTTCGTCGCAGTGAATGTCGATCAGGCGATCGTATCTTTCTGCCCAATCAAAGATGCGATGAACAGATTTAACACCATCTTCACGAGTTAGCTCATAGTGAGGAATACCGCCAATTACATCCACACCACGGGCGATCGCCTCTTCCATTAAGCTTTCGTTCTTGCCACCACCATTTTTATCTCCGCCATAAATTCCATCTTGCGGAAAGGCGACAATTTGCAGCGTCATCCAATCCTTAACCGCTTCCCGAACTTCCAGCAATGCCTCAAGCGCAACTAAATTGGCTTCACTAACATCAACATGGCTACGGACAAATAAAACGCCTTGAATAGCTTGTTGCTTCAGAGTTTCGATCGCGCGACTCTTAACATCTTCGAGGGAAAGATTTTGCTTGCGTTCTCGCCAAATTTCAATGCCCTCAAACAGTGTGCCACTTTGATTCCATCGGGGCTGTCCAGCAGTTAGAGCAGAGTCAAGATGAATATGGGACTCCACAAAGGGAGGACTGACGAGTTGCTCTTGCAGGTCTATCTCTTGTTGAGCCAGAACAGGAATGTGAGGCGATATTTCGGCGATCGCCCCGCCCTGAATTGCAATATCAACAGGGGCGATCGTGCCATCACTACCCAGCAAGCGACCATTACGGAGCAGCAAGTCGTAAGAAGTCATAGGCGTTAATATCTTTTATTTCTGGACTTTGCCTGTAGCGATAGACACCGAGTTTTGAGAAATTCTCAAAAATTCCTGTACTAATCTATGTTGGATGCAGCAATTGTCAATAGAATAAGAAATGAGTATGGGAATAGACGAGATTCTTATGCCCATTTTAAGCGTTGCCAGTCAACTCAGATCGAGTTAGCTCAATGTTTGTCGATACAATTCCTTGTCTGCGCCGGTGCTTTGTCAGAGATGTGATGGATTTCTATACAATCCTGAAGTCACTCTCCTTGAATGTAAAGCGAAGCACCGACTCGTTGAGGATGATCTCTGGTTACAACTAAACCTGTTGTTAATACCCCGGAAGCGATTTTCTTAAGTTTCACAAGAGAACTTTTAGACTGAGCATTCTGAGGCATGAACGATTTAAAATTTGTCCTGTCTGTACACCTTGAATACCAAGGGTAAAGGCGGCTCAAATAAGCAACGGGCTAGGTTTCGCGGATCGTTTCGCTCCGTTAAGTTAGAGCAGAATCAATCTCAGAGAATGTCCTTGCATAAGCTGAATGGTAGCTTGAGGATAGGCGACATTGACAAGGAGTCATACCCAATTATTAAGGATCAGTCGCTACATGGAATTTACGATCGCAGCCTTACTAACTAACTTCACAGATGACAAGTTAGTTGCGCCTAAAGCCCTTGAAAAAAAGCTGAATTGCAAAGATGATGAAGCCCTTCGCAAGTTGCAAATTGCCCTAGATGCACTGGAACGAATTGGCATTTTAGTGAAAGAACGAGGCAAATATCGCCGCATTGCCGAAGAAGATGTGGTCGAAGGAAAACTTCGCTGTTCGAGTAAAGGCTTTTGCTTTGCCATTCAAGATGTGGAAGGTTCAGAAGATATCTACATCCGCGAAAGTCATTTGAATACGGCATGGAATAGCGATCGCGTCCTCGTTAAAGTCACCAAAGAAGGCACCCGTCGCCGCAGCCCCGAAGGAGAAGTGCGGCTAATTTTAGATCGCTCCAATGCCTCCGTCCTTGCCAGAGTCAAACAAATCGAAGACAGCTACCGCGCCACACCCTTAGACGATCGCCTGCTTTTTGAAGTCGAACTGCAAGCCAACGGGGTCGATTTGCAAGAAGCTGTAGACCAGCTTGCCCATGTCGAAATTCTCCGCTACCCGCTAGGGTCTTATCTGCCCATTGGTCGAGTCGCGCAGCTTTTAGGCAGCGATGCCAGAGCCGCCTCCGAGTTTGATATTGTCTGTTGCAAACACGACTTGCCCCGACATTTTTCCGAAGAAGTTCTAGCCGAAGCCGAAGCCCTACCTGTCAAAATGCGTCGAGGTGATTTAAAGAATCGCCTGGACTTGCGCAAGATTCCGACCATCACCATTGATGGTCCCGCTACGCCCACAGGTCCCGCGATCGACGATGCCCTTACCTTAGAAAAAACCCCAACCGGATGGCGACTCGGCGTGCATATCGCTGATGTTTCCTCCTTCATTCCGACTAACTCAGCTCTGGATCTCGAAGCCCGCAAGCGAGGTAATTCCATTTACCTGGGCGAAACCGTCTTGCCCATGCTGCCCGATGCCGTGCATCGTTCCTGTTCTTTAGCGGTAGGACAAGATCGACTAGCGGTATCAGTCCTGTTTGACTTAGATACGGATGGCAACGTCACTGAGTTTCGGATTGAACCCACGGTGATTCAGGTCGATCATCGGTTGGATTATCAGCAGGCGCAAGCCATCTTGCAGCGCCATGCGTCCTCCGAAGCCGAATCGATGATTGCTCCAGCATATCCCTTGCCTACCCTTGATCAGCTTCAAGAGTTTGAACCTATTTTTGAAACGTTAGATCAACTGTTTACTCTCAGCCAGTCAGTTCGGGCACAGCGTCTAGAGCGGGGAGCTTTTGACTTGAACCTGCCTGAAAAAGTGTTTCCTGATGAGGCAAACCCTGAACTCAGCAAGTTCCTTTCTACCAAGTTTCAATATGACGATGAGGGCGCGCTGGGCGCAATGGTGGTATCAGTCTTCCTCCCTGCCCGCTCCATTGTGACCGAGCTATTGTTGCTGGCAAACCAGGCGATCGCTTCTCACTTGGTCGATCTACAAGTTCCTGCCATCTACCGAGTTCACCGCAGCCCCGATCCTAGCGATGTGCAAGAACTGCTGAAGCTGATCAGCAATATGGAAATCGATTCGCACTTGGAGCAAGAAGACGAAGTTCATCCCCGCGACTATCAAAGGCTGGTGGGGCATTTTGCCGAGTCAAAAACCGAGAAAGTGTTGACCTATCTGCTCCTCTCCACCTTCAAGCCCGCCGTTTACAGCACTACACCCGGTGCCCACTTTGGCTTGGCGCTGAACGATGGCTATACTCATTTCACTTCTCCCCTCCGCCGCTATCCCGATCTCCTGATTCACCGATCGCTTCATGCCATCTTTGAGTTTGGACGCGATCGCCGCACCACTCGCTCTAAGGAAGCCGTCGATTTGCGCAGCAGTAGTTGTCATGGGCAAATTGGCTGGAACGTTCTTCCCACCGAAATTTACAACGAGTTGGAGGAACAAATTTTGCCCATTGTCGTTCACCTGACCGAACGCGAGAAACTAGCGCAAGAAGCCGAATCTGACCTAGAAGGTCTAAAAAAAGCCGATTTCATGCAGCAGCACACAGGCAATACTTTTCATGGATTGATTACGGGCGTTCAGTCCTACGGTTTTTTCGTCGAAATTGAGGAACTGCTGGTAGAAGGACTAGTGCATGTTAGCTCGTTGAAAGACGACTGGTATGAATATCGATCGCGGCAGCAAAAGCTAGTTGGGCGGAAGAACCGCAAGCAGTACAAACTGGGCGATCGGGTTGAAGTTCAAGTTAAGAGCGTTGATTACTACCGTCAGCAAATTGACTTAGTGGCAGTTGGCGGCGGCAGTGAAGCGCTGGAGGATGAAGAACCTTACGAACCTAGCACCCCTGAAGAAGCCTTAGCAGACACGAACGGTCGAGATGGAGAACCTTATGATTAAGAAGTATTCTTTCTTAATCTCTTCGTGTCTTCAACTGCGTCTCGTCCTCTCATTCTCGGCATCACTGGAGCCTCTGGCTTAATCTATGCTGTTCGTGCCCTTAAGTTTCTGCTAGCCGCTGATCAGACGATCGAACTTGTCGCTTCCAAATCTACCTACATGGTTTGGCAAGCCGAAAAAGATATCCGAATGCCTTTGGAGGCGGCACAGCAAGAACAATTTTGGCGGCAGCAAGCCGGAGTAGAAACAGGGGGTAAGCTGCGTTGCCATCCTTGGGGAGACGTGGGTGCAAATATTGCCAGTGGCTCTTTCCGGACACAGGGCATGGTTATCATGCCTTGCAGCATGAGTACGGTGGGGAAACTAGCAGCGGGCTTAAGTTCTGACCTGCTAGAACGGGCAGCCGATGTTCAGCTTAAAGAAGGACGAAAGTTAGTTATTGTCCCCCGCGAAACGCCATTCAGCTTGATTCATCTGCGAAATCTTACAACTTTGGCAGAAGCTGGCGCGAGGATCGTTCCGGCGATCCCAGCCTGGTATCATAATCCTCAGACGATCGAAGACTTGGTTGATTTTGTGGTGGCGCGAGCGCTTGACCAGGTAGACCTTGATTGTGTGCCGTTGAAGCGCTGGGAAGGACATTTGTAAAATAGGGTCGTATCGCGTTGTATTCCAAGGGAGGTTTGCTAATGGCGATCGCACGGTTATTTTTACCGCTCTTGATCTTAGCTGGGTTGGCGCTCTTTGCCTTACAAAATTGGTCGCCCGTCTTGCCAATCGTAGTCGCAGGGCTGAATACTCAGGCTTTACCTCTAGCCCTCTGGATGCTGACCGCGATCGCGGCTGGAGCCACTACCACTATTGCTGTTTCTAGCCTATTTAGCTTGTCCCGGTTTACTGCTGTTCGTCGTTCCAACAAGCAGCGTCCGTCCGCGTCACCCAGCCGCCCCGAGACAGAAAGCCGCCCTTGGGTTGCCGCTTGGACAAAACGGAATGAAGCCCGAGCCAATCCGCCTAGCACTGCAAAAACTCGTATTCAAGACGACTGGGAGAATCGACAAACCCGCGAAGAATGGGACGACTGGGAGGAAGACTCACCTGCACCAGCCTCTAGCGCATCGTTTAGTTCAGCAGGTGTGC
Organism: Timaviella obliquedivisa GSE-PSE-MK23-08B; assembly: GCA_019358855.1. Taxonomy (NCBI): domain Bacteria; kingdom Bacillati; phylum Cyanobacteriota; class Cyanophyceae; order Oculatellales; family Oculatellaceae; genus Timaviella; species Timaviella obliquedivisa. The sequence goes on from JAHHII010000002.1 coordinate 137,321, forward strand.
CCCCTGATGTCCACGATCGCTCAGACGAAGACTGGGATAACTGGGAGGGTTACACCGAAGCCGATCGCGTTAGCGGTACTCCTCGTCCCCCTGTCCGCACAGACTTTGAAGTGAGGCAAGCGCCTGTTGCCCAAAAGCAGTCAGGTTCTCTCTACTCTGTGAGTTATGAAAGGGCGGAGACTGATCCTCAGCGTCCAAATGAGGTTTATGATGCTGACTACCGAGTCATCGTACCCCCTCTTTCATCCGAGCCTGCTCCAGCGATTTCACCAGAGGATGAAGATTGGGGCTTTGATGACGACGATATTCCTCAAGAACCGCGCGACTCTCGCGGTGGCGGCAAAGCCGATCGCCCTAGAAATACATAACCCATGGAAACCAGCAGCTTTTTGATTTGGTTCATTGTCATTGGAATCGTGACGGTCATTGGTTTAGGCAGCATGATCCAAGCCTACTCTGGCTCTGGTAGCCTTGCCGTTTTATTTACTGAACCGATCGTGCCCAATCCTTTGCCTACCCTTAATACTGATGCTGCTGCCCAGTTTCAGCAAGGCTGCGAAGCTTATAGGCAAGGAAAGTATCAACAGGCAAGCGATCGCTTTAGCCAAGCTGCCCAACTTGACAAAACCTTTGCCGAAGCATTTCACAATCTGGGTTTAGTGACTGCCAACCTTCGCCAAGACAACCATGCCGCCCAACATTTGCTGCTGGCAGGAGAGCGCTATTTAGAACAAGGCAATGCAGCCGGGTACGAGCAAGTGAAGCAATCTCTAGGACTGTTGAAGGCAAGAAAACTAGCTAAAGAAGCCGCAGCCTAGGGCGTGTTTTAAACCTGGCTAGAGTACTTCTCTACCGATGCCCAGTTACTCTACCGATGTCCAGTCACAATGTAGGCAACACGCTTACCAATATTGGTGGCATGGTCTGCCATTCGCTCTAAATGACGGATCACTAGCACCAGCAACACGATGGGTTCGATGGTGCCTTTAACATCAGTTTGTCCTGCCAAATGGTTATAAAGCGTTTCATAGTCCGAATCAACCGCATCATCCTTAATTTTAAGATCAAGACCGGACTCAGCATCCAGGTTAGAAAGAGACACTAGACCCATCGCCAGCATTGCCCGACAGCGATCGAGCATCGTCTGCACCTGCTCCATACAGGCTGGAACTGGATAGGGGAAAAGCTTAATGGCTATTTCTCCTAAGTCTTCCGCATAGTCGCCAATGCGCTCCAAATCTCGAACCAGTTGCATGAGCGCACTTAAGAGCCGTAAGTCTTGGGTAACCGGAGACTGGAGCGCTAATAAATTAATACAGTCCAGTTCGATTTGACGATACATGCGATCGATTTGTTTGTCTTGCAGATAAATCTGCTGAGCTGCCGCCAGATCACGTTCAAATAATGCCTTGCGAGACAACCAGCAAGAATTTTCTACTAACGCGCCCATCCGCAGTACATCTTTTTGTACTCGTCTTAGCTGACGTTCAAACTGAACACGAGTGGGTCTAGCACTGTCCAATGGTTCAAGCTCCCACATAATCAAGAAGAAGGGGTAGTAGCCCTTAGAAAAATCAATAAGTCAGACGAATTTAGTTAATAGTTTGACTAATTTGCCTAAATAGTCTCATTATCTAAAAACTTTCAGAAACGTCCTTCCGATAGAATTTTGTAATATATTCATCATTTTTATACATTTCACTATACATAGGAGGGGTAAAGGTAACGTTAAAGCCTGAAATGCCAGCTAATACCTTATCGACAGAAACAATGTTTGAAAGTATGGAATGTAACGAATCTCTGACTTTCTCTGTTACATCATGTGACAAACAAGTCCAGGCTGTACCAATTTAGTCGACATTAATGAAAACTATTGCCAATTTTTCCTCTTACAGGGCAATTGAGCATATTATTGTCTACGAGATCAGGAGCTTTCAACAATGACTTTATCAGACACTCAAATCTACGTTGCGTTGGTGGTTGCCCTTATTCCTGCTGTTTTAGCGTTCCGGTTATCAACCGAACTTTATAAGTAGGATGATTTTTTAACCTTACCTCTACTTCATAAGACTAGAGGTAAGGTTAAATCTAGCTAGGCTCTTTCAAAAAAGGGCATCATTTGGTTGATATCCTCAAGGACTCAGTAAGGTCAGGGTGTCGGGTCAGTTAAGTATTTTCACGGATTTCGCAGCAGGCTTTGTCAGCCAAAATCTTCACCATCATGAATGCACTCCAACCCCATAGACATCCCTCTCCCCCCGCACAACTGCCTCGCCGTCGAGTCTCTAAGCGCATCCGTCGTCAAAAATCTCACCTCCCCCATCGCGCGATCGCCACGGAGGTAACGACAAAGCTCGGAGTTAATCTCTTACTATCATTGATTGCCGTGACTGCGTTAGTTAAGCTTCTGCCCTATAACCTGTCGCAACAAAACAGCTTCAAAGAGCTTCAGGCAAAGATAGCTGAGACAGAGAGCCGAGTCGATCGCCTCCAGGCAAATTTTAATCATCACTTTGACCCCAAGCAAGCGCGATCGGTAATGCAGCAAGAAAGCACCCGGATTGAGCCAGGGCAACACCAAATTGTTTGGACAACCCCTCAACATGCCACCGCTCAGCAGCCTACAGAAAGAACTGAGGGAAATCTACCGCTTGCTCAAACCCAGCCAACAGAGACTCGTATCCCCAATGCAGAGGCTGCATACCGAGAAACCCCCTCATTCCGGTAGCAATATGCCATTTTGCGCCGTGTCACTATTATTGGCGAAGCGACTAAACATTGGCGAAGCGACCAAAAGCCTCTCACAGGATTTTAGAAATTAGCACCCTAATATTCTGTAGAGAAAAACTTCTGGAATGCGTAATGTCATCACCCATGAATACAACGAAGTTGAGCTTGGAAGTTGATCTTGATGAAGTGTGGATCGTCAATGCAAATCTAACCCAGCTATTGAATTATATTGAGCCTTTGGTTTTACTTAAAGATGATGAAATGCGCAACGGTTGAAATCAGACAAAGGTTGGTTCTTTAGATGTGGCTAGTACGGAAAGTGACGTTCGTTCCTTCGTTAGATTGTTCTAGAACCAATAGTGGCGTTGGCTTTGCCTTCTGATCCCAGTGCATAGAAGCAATTCGTCCTTGAATCGTAGGCTGCCAGTTCGCATCGGCGTTCTGGCTCATGTACTTTTGCATACATTCTAAAATTTGGCTGATGGTTGCAGAAGTTGGCTGTGTTGGGATTTTGGTCAGCTTAATTTGGATTCTGAACAATACTCTTTTAGAGCCTTTAGGTGAATTTGGCGGCTCATACACAACATCAAAAATTTCATCCACAGGACGAGGAGCGCTACTCACTCCTACTAAGCCCTGTTCAGCTTGGGAGGGTCGCAGCGCCACCGAGATTTTCTCTTTAATACGAATCTTGATCTGGTTCACCATGGCAAAGTGAAACTGTTCTTCTTCCATTCGCATTCGCAAGTAGTCTAAGTTAAAATCCCGCGAGTGAATGAGATCGGGGTTTTTCTCCATCTTGCTAATGGTATCAAGCGCCAGCTTTAGCTTTTTCTGAAACTCTTGATTTTTAAATTCTTCAAACCTTTTTTGCTTTTTCAGTTGGCTAATTTTAACCTTAGTAAATAGGGCTAATCCAACAAGCCCTACAGCCAAGGCACCTGAAGTAAACATCCAAACTGGAGGATGGGCAGATTGAGGGGACGCTGCGGTTTGAGCTAACTTGGTTTGGGCTAGAAGGAGTGGGGCTGACATACGCATCTCATGCCAAGAATTTGACTATGTTAATCAGTCTGATTATTCAATTAGTTTTAAGATGCCCAGCAACTCTTCAATCACACCATGCTTTTACAATTCCATGCTTCTGCAATTTACCTAGTCCACCTTGCCCGATATCCTCTGGCATCAATGTGGCAAAGTTCGGGATATTCAACATAGCGACCTAATCCCCCTGTCCACCAAGGATCTAAAGCCCGATAAAGTTGGTCACCTGAAAGCCCATCACAGTAAAAGTCGATCGCATCGCCGGCAATATGGCGACTGAGAGATACGCCTCCTACTTCGCGGTTAATGTCGGGTGGACGATACCAACTGGTGACGCGGAACGGACGATTAATGCGATCGCGCCCTTGCTGCGCCAATTTTGCAATCCGGACGATCGCATCCACCGTTTCTAAATTGGGCGGCATACGGGTACCGCCATGGGTTGCTTCTGCCCAAGTAAAACTGCCATTGACAACGATTGAGGCGTGCATTTGCAAATTGTCGGGTGTCCAGCGGCTAGGGCGAGGCGGCAAGGACAAAGGTTCGGGGCGAGGCGAGGCATCGGGAGAGTCGCGGCGAGCGCCTTCCATGCGGCGCAAATCGTCGAGGAGAGACTGAATGCATTTGTCGCGAGTCTCTAAACCACGCCAAAGCTGAACTAATCGGATCAGGGCTTCGCGCTGCGGTTCGGTTTCACGGTACTGGGTCGGCAACCGCTTCAGAAAGTTGAGCAATTCTCGATCAAGCTGGGCAGCAGCATTGGCAAGTGAGCCAGGATTAGGGTTGCTAGAAGACAGGACTTGAGGATCAATTCCTAGTTCTTTTAGAGCAGTGCTGCGGGAGTCGAAACCGCGCCAGAGCCGGAACCCCTCAGTGATGGCGTTGCGCTGGTCGCCTTTGCCTTGAAAGTACTGGGGAATGCGCTGAATAAATGCAATCAGGGCTGAGTCGATGATTTTGATATTGGTTTCAGCAGAAGTGTTATCGCCTAGGGAGGCGATCGCCTCTGCCCGCGAATCGAGTCGTCGCCAAAGCTGGGTCAGCCGTAACAATGCTTCTCGCTGGTGCGGATAGCCTGCGTAGAACGGTGAAATTTGAATGATGAATTGTACCAAAGAGCGATCGAGCCCTGATTCATCTAGATTGGCAAGGCTTGAGTCGGTTTCGCTTAGCTGGAGGATAGAAGCGATCGCTGCCGTCCGAGTCTCTAACTTGCGCCAAAGCCGCACTGCCTCTAAAAGAGCATCCCGTTGATAGGCAAGGTTAATAAAATATTGAGGAATTCGCTCTGCAAATGTGATTAATGCCTTATCGAGAAACGCTAAATTTTGAGGCAATTGGTCTGCCTTAAAATCGGCATTGATATCACTGATATACGCCTGCACAAGCATCTGCCCATCCACCGATTCTAACTGCGCCGCCGCCGGGTCGCTGGCAGCTGGGTTAAACCCCTTAGCTATTGTTTGAATAAAGCGATCGGTATAGCGTCCTTGCTCAGGACTCCAGAGATCTTCACCCTTCCAGCCCTGCGCCGTCAGTTTATCAGTCATACTGCGAACGGTATTAGCGGCAAATTGCACCTGTCCAGGGAAAGTGTTCACTTGGTCAGGCGTAATACGATTGGCAGGCGCAATTCCTAAACCCACCTCACCATCGCTGAGTAAAGGATGGCGATGAACTGCATAAAGTGCTGCTAGAACGGACTTATGGATACCTGCCCGCTCTGATTCACCGAGGTAGAAGTAATTGCGTTGGTCTGCATTCAATCCCGTCATGGCTGAATCTTGCTAAATTTCTAAGATGCTGATAAATGGTAAGTGAATTTATCAGTTTGGCGGTCAAGTTTGTGAAAATTATCAACGAATTCCCCATGCTCCTTCCTCTGCCCTTAACATTTCCACAAGTCCGCCTTGTTGCTACTGACGTAGACGGCACATTGACCCAGAACAGTAAGTTTACGTCGGCGCTCCTTATCGCACTCAATGATTTGGCAGCCGCAGGAATACCTGTGTTGCTGACAACCGGGCGATCGGCAGGTTGGGTGAATGGATTAGCAGAGTATTTGCCTGTTGTGGGAGCGATCGCCGAAAACGGAGCCATATTCTACAAGGGTCAACATAGTGAGCTTCTGGTGCCTATCACGGATCTTGTTGCCCATCGACAAGCCCTCGCTAAAACCTTTGCAAGTTTGCAAGCCGCCTTTCCTCAAATTCACGAGTCCTCAGACAATCGTTTTCGGATGACCGACTGGACATTTGATGTCAAAGGGTTAAGCGTTGCAGAGTTGAAGGAATTAAGCGATCGCGCTCATGACCAAGGTTGGGGTTTTACCTACAGCACTGTACAGTGTCATATTCGGTTAATGCAACAAGACAAAGCAAATGGGTTAGAGCAGGTTTTGCAGCGATATTTTCCTGAATTGACAAAGGAGGAAGTCGTCACAATTGGCGATAGTCCCAATGATGAGAGCTTATTCAATGGCGATCGCTTTCCTGTTTCAGTGGGAGTGGCGAACATTCGGCACTACATTGATCAAATTAAATACAAGCCTAGATTTGTGACTCAAGCAGCCGAAGCAGAAGGTTTTTGTGAACTAGCTCGATTGCTGATCGAGCAGTCTTGATTAACGCCTTAGCAGTTAAATTACGATAGAAATTAGAACTTTGCTGAATAGGGAAATAGCATAACTACGGAGTTCAACGCACTGCTGCCCGTTTCGCATGGCGACAAAGCGCAGGTATGAATCGTCGGGACACGGGAGCAGGTGATGCATTTAACGAACGAGTTTTACGTCAAAAAGATCGCCAGCGACCCTTGCGGTGTCTGCGAAGCAGCGCGCCTCCACTTCATGTCCATCATGCACCGTTTGCCAGCGGCAAGTACATGAGTGTTTTAGTACGATAGGACAGCGTTTCAGGAGCGATCGCATTCTATGTCGTCGCTCTTGCAAAAGCGATTACGCACTCTACCCTGCCATTGTGAGTGCTTAACCTGCTAATTGCGCGTCCTACACTGCCATTGGAACCTAAGACAATCGGATTGCGACTCCAGGCATTGCCTTTGTCCTGCTGACGATTACAATTGTCAACCGATGCAATGCAAATGTGACTCGATACAACGCGAATGTGACTGGATACAATGCGAATGTGACTCGATACAACGCGAATGTGACTGGATACAATGCGATCGCGGGGCAGTTCCTTGTAAGCATTAGGCGTTGCTAAACAAGAAATGAGAGCAAATCATACTTGAACTCAGCGACACCGAATTTAGCTCTTCTACTTTCTTAGGGAAAGGGCTAGGGATTAGGCTTAGTTAACTGCGCAGCCAGAGAAACCTCTCCCCATACCCCTCTCCTAAAGGAAAGAGGCTTTGAAGGGGTTCATATTCCACAGTTTAATAAAGTAAAGTCCTCTATTGGCGATCGAGGTGCGTCAAAATTGGAGTTAAATCAAGGTGTTGCTTGACTTCATCTGCCAAAGAATCCAGCATTGCCTCCCGCTGCTCACGATAGTTAGAAATACCCGTGGGTAATGACTTTAAGCCCCGTTGCTGACGCAGACGGTTAAGCCACGCCCGCCGCCAAGGGCCATTATCAAAAATGCCGTGTAAATAGGTGCCCCAAACCGATTGAGTGATATCAACTACGCCTAAGTTAGGGTCATCAAATAACGGCTTGTAAGCGACTCCTCCTACCTCAGATTCGGTATCTATCAGATGACTCCGACCCTGGTGAATCTCGTAGCCTGTGACGGGTAAACCTGCCTGCGGGTAATTAGAAGTCACCACTCGCTGCCGCGCGACTTTTTGCCCAGTAATAATTGTTTTAAGAGGGACTAAGCCCAGACCTTTGTAGCGTCCTTCCTGTCCCTCCACGCCTTCTGGGTCAGCCAACATTCTGCCCATCATTTGGAAGCCGCCGCAAATCCCCAGAACAGTGCCACCCGCCGCCGCATAATTTTGGATAGCTTCTGCCATTCCAGTGCGCTGCATGGCAATCAGGTCGGCGATCGTGGTTTTTGAGCCAGGCAAAATTACAGCATCGGGATAGCCCAGCGAATCTTTGAGGCTGATGTACTTCACGGTGACACTGGGTTCAGACTCTAGGGGGTCAAAATCGGTGAAGTTAGAGATGCGAGGAAACCGCACCACCGAGATCGAGATTTCGCTGTTGGAATGAGAAGCATTGCGATCGACCAATGACAGCGAATCTTCAGCCGGAAAAGCCTGATCCATCCAAGGAATAACACCCACAACCGGAATGCCCGTCCGCTCTTGGAGCCAATCAATGCCCGATTGCAAAATCGACTGTTGCCCCCGAAACTTATTAATAATGATCCCCTTCACAAGCGATCGCTCCTCCGGATCTAGCAGTTCTAGGGTACCGACCACGTGGGCAAACGCCCCGCCCCGCTCAATATCTACCACCAGTATCGTGGGTGCATTAAGATACCGGGCAATGCGCATATTGGTCAGGTCACGGTGCTTCAGATTAATTTCAGCAGGGCTGCCTGCACCTTCACAAATCACCAGATCGAACTCTTCACTTAACCGCTGGAGAGATTCTTCGATCGCCTGCCAACCCACATCAAAAAACTGTTCATAGTATTCTGCTGCCCCAACTCGCCCAGCAACCCGACCCTTTAAAATCACCTGAGAGGTCATGTCGCCTTGAGGCTTTAGCAAAATTGGATTCATTTCTACACGGGGTGTCACTCCAGCCGCCCATGCTTGCACCGCTTGAGCATGACCAATTTCGCCTCCAGTAGAGGTGACGTAGGAATTAAGCGCCATGTTTTGTCCCTTAAAAGGGGTGACTCGCCATCCCTGCCGACTTAAGATTCGGCATAATGCCGCAGTCAGAAGCGACTTCCCAGCATGGGATGTAGTTCCGACAACCATGATGGCTTTCATTCAAGACCTCCAGGAACATTACTTAATCCAACTCAGCTAAATCCAGCTAGGGACGCGGAGCCAACGACTCAAGGCATTATATAAGCGATCGCCCAAAGATGGGGCAGGCAAGGATTTTCCCAGATTTTGCCATTTTTCGACTATTTGATGTCCTAAAGGAGTCAACCTAAAACTATCGGTCAGCCCTTGCCCATCAACTTCCCGCCGCAATAAACCCACCTGAATCAACCAAAGCAACTCGGTTTCTACCACAAGTTCTGCAACAGCACGGCGAGTATAGCCATTCCCCCAGCCTACTTTTCCAGCGATCGCCCTCAACTCCACACTCTTCCACCGCATCGTATTAAACAATGCCAATTGAAAAGGAGCACACCGCACTGCCCGCTCTGCCCGTTTAATCGTTTTAGGAGAGTATTGAATCGGCAAGGTGTAACCAAATTGAGATGAAGCCATAGAGAAATCCGCAAGAACTAGAAACCCGTAAAAACTCGTAGCGATAAGGCGATTATGACCGAAACCCCAAAATTTATCTATCGCTTATCTGATCATGTTGCCCTAGGCTAGAGGGAATCTATCGATTTATGCAACATTGGGATAAAGATTCTGTGATGAAAGACGAAGCGTTTGGCATTGTGCCAATTTTTGTAGAAAAAACGAGTGAATCAACTGAGATACAATTTTTGCTGATTCGCCATTGGGCAGGGCATTGGGGCTTTCCGAAGGGGCACGCCGAACCGGGAGAAACGGCGATCGCCACTGCTTGCCGTGAGTTGGCAGAAGAAACAGGCATTCAGTCATGTGAAGTGCTAAATGATACTTCTTTTATTGAGCAGTACAGGTTTAAAAAAGATGATCAACTGATAAAGAAAACAGTGACCTACTTTTTGGGCATCGTTCAATCTAAAGCCGTCACTTGCCAAGAACAAGAAATCCAAGATTACACCTGGGTTAACTTTGATACTGCGCTAACAACCATTACTTTCGATCAAGCTAGGCGCATCTTGCAACGTGTTCAAGACTATTTGCAGGCTCATCCCTTATAGCTCTGGTTAATCCTCATCAAAACTTTATATTTCATCCTGAGACTGGCGATCGAGCTTCTGTAAAAATCATTCGTTTTGAAACTATTCTCAGAAGCTCGGTGATGCAAGTGCTTCAGTCCAACAAGAAATGCATCTAAAGATACTTCCGTCAAGCAACTAGGTTGTGTAGATTAAGTTATATTACAACTGTTCAACAAGCCTTCCTTTATAGAGTGGGCTTCGATCCTTTCGAGTGAGGAAATTTCTGTGACCCCATCCCTGCAAGCTTCAACTCTGGAACAAGTCATTGCCCAATTCTTTGAACGTTCTGTCGGTCAGTGGCACTCCGATCGCCGCTACTACACCTTGCCAGATGGAGACACCAAGGAAATGGTCAGCTTCATTACTATTCGTTTTCTGCATCAAGGCTGTGACTCACTCCGCCACTTGGCGCAACTCCACGAGTTAGCCGACGAAAGCATCATGACTTGTGGCACAGAAGTTACCTGGGACAGCAAAGATTCGGTTTCGGGGCAAAAGCAATCTCAGGGATCAACGCTATTTGGTGTCTCAAGTGACTTGCTATATCGCGATCGCGGCTTTGCCACCACCAAGCCCATCACAGCAAAGTACACCATGGCAAATCCTGAAACGCTTGCTCTCCGTACTGAATACAAAGGCTCAGTGTTTGAAGAAGAAGTCAGGCTAGTGGGGCAGAACTATCGCACCCGCCAAACCATCATTTCCCGCGCTGGAGAACAACAGATGATTGGGCAATATTTAGAAAAACGCATCAATGACTGAATTAAAGTAGCTTGAAAAGTAGTCAGAGCGTCAGGCACCCACAGGGGCAAAGTAGCTAGTAAAAAACTCTTAACCGTTAGAGAAGTTTTTGCTAACACTTTGCCTTCGCTTTTGTTACATTTTGCTGAATCGGTTCCAATCCGTTATAGGCTAGATTCAGGTTGAGGCAGTCTACCTAATACGACCTCACTTTGCAGTCATTTTTTAATCCCTTCTTGATTAATTTATTTAGATTATGGTGAAGTCACCCATTCGCGAAACCAAGCCCTTCAATGCTGTTCCTCCGACCGATTCGCGTGAGCGTGTTAGTGAATTTTTGAAGGGTTTACAAGATGAGATTTGTCAGGGGTTAGAGCGCCTTGACGGGCAAAAAACTTTTCAAGAAGAAAGCTGGACTCGAGAAGATGGGGGCGGTGGGCGATCGCGCGTTCTTAAAGCAGGCAAAGTTTTTGAACAAGGTGGAGTAAACTTTTCCGAAGTTTGGGGCAAAGATTTACCTCCCTCCATTTTGGTACAACGCCCCGAGGCTGCGGGTCATGGGTTCTACGCTACTGGCACATCAATGGTGCTTCATCCTCAAAATCCCTACATTCCCACAGTTCACCTTAATTATCGCTACTTTGAGGCTGGGCCTGTTTGGTGGTTTGGTGGCGGCATTGACCTCACGCCCTACTATCCCTTTACAGAAGATGTAGTACATTTTCACCAAACCTTGAAGGATGCTTGCGATCGCCACAATCCCAATTACTACAACACCTTCAAGCCCTGGTGCGATGAATATTTCTACCTCAAGCATCGCCAAGAAACCCGTGGCGTTGGCGGTATTTTCTTCGACTATCAAGATGGTGCTCCCTCCAAGCTTTATCGGGGTCCCGATGCTACAGGTTCTGCCGCCTATAGTGATGCGATCGGTGAGCAACCGCCGCGCACCTGGGAGGAAATATTTGCCTTTGTTAAAGACTGCGGGCGATCGTTCTTGCCAGCCTACGTGCCAATTGCAGAACGTCGGCAAGGTCAAGAATGGGGCGATCGTCAGCGCGACTTCCAACTCTACCGTCGGGGGCGCTACGTCGAGTTCAACCTCATCTATGACCGGGGCACCATTTTTGGACTCCAGACTAACGGGCGCACTGAGTCTATTCTGATGTCTCTGCCACCCTTAGTTCGGTGGGAATATTGCTACCAGCCCCAGCCCAATACGCCCGAAGCACAGCTTTATGAAACCTTTCTGAAGCCGCAAAATTGGCTAGGCGAGCCAGCGATTACTTAATCAAATCCGAAAAATCTACAAAAGAGTTGGGAGGGTGAACTAAAATTTACTCTCTTAACTCTTTTTAATGTTAAAAGTTAAAACTCTACCTGTAGAGAGAACAAACCCTACCTTGGGCAATCTAAGTATGTTCAATTGGCTTTATTTTTGCGGCAGCGCTGAGAATGAAGTGCGCCTATTTATTCGGTCGTAAAGAGAGGTAATATTCCAAATGGAGCAAACAATTCACGCAGCGCCAGGCGGCAAAACCGTCATCGTCCTCACTCCCAGCGGACGGCTTGACATCACCACCGCTTGGCAGTTCCGCCTCAAATTACAAGAATGCATTAACAAAGTGAGCTCTCACATTGTTGTGAATCTGGGGCAAGTCAATTTTATTGACAGTTCTGGTTTAACGTCACTTGTTGCCGGAATGCGAGATGCAGACAAAGTAAACGGTAGCTTTAGCCTTTGTGATGTGCATCCAGAAGCCAAACTTGTTTTTGAAGTTACCATGATGGACTCAGTATTTAAAATCTTTGAAACTGAAGCAGAGGCTCTAGAAGGTTCTGTCCACCCTGTTGCCACTTAACAAGCTGACCGCAAAATACTCATTCTCTACACTCAAATTACAAAATTAGCTTCATATCCTAAGAGGTAAGGATGCAATCCTTTGGCATTTATACTCTGGCGAACGATCCTGTCCTCGATCAGCTCATTGCACTTCTCAACAGCATTGAAGTAAATGTTGGCGCCCAGATTCCAGTTTGCATCATTCCTTACGACGATCGCCTCACCCAAGTTAGACAAGAAATTGCCGAGCGTCCTCACGTTAGCTTGTTTAATAATTCCGCTGCCATTCATCGCTGGGAAACCTTTGCCCAAGAAGTCTGGGCAGCCCATCCCCAGGGCAGCCGAAAAAGCTCAGCCTCACTTGTAAAAGTGAGAAAACATGCCCAGCGCCGATATGCTGCGTTCGACGGTGAATTTGAAAAGTTTGTTGTCTACGATGCAGACTGTCTGGCAATGAAGCCTTTAGACAAGGTTTTTGCAAAACTGGATCATCACGATTTTGTCTTTGACGATTGGGAACATGCAAAGCCCGAATCAGCAGCGGCACTTATGTTTCCGCCAATTGAACAAGCAATGCAGCTAACAGCCGCAGAGATTCAGACTCAAATTCATTGCTCTAGCTTTTTTGGCTCCAAGCGCGGCTTGTTTGATTCACACAAATTATCAGAACTTAAGCAAAAGCTGGTCGAGCAACAGGAAGTCAATTGGATCAATGGGATTGCTGAGGCATTTCTATTTAGCTACCTGACCCTGCGAGGAGAATACTCTCTGTTTAACTTTACCCTCAGCCCCGACAGCCAAGACCGAACAGGCAACTGTGCCGACGCTGACCGCTTTGTTGAAAAAGATCAAATTCTCTATAATGCCGATGGCTTAAAGCCGATTCACCGTATTCACTATATGAATTATGGAGCAGAGAAATTTGCGCGTTTGGCACAGGGAGAAAATGTCGGAATGCGATATCAGGAGATGTTTCTGCTTTACCGTTTTCTAAAAAATCCTCATCAAACTCCTATTCTTAGCTCTCCTAGCTTTTGGACTCAAGTCTACCGAGCGTCTCGCACCTTGACCAACAAGATCAGCCGGAAAATCAGCCGTCCTTAATCTTAGGTTTGATTTGTCATGAGTTATTTTCAGCATTTCCTCATTACTCGGATGAATGTTGATTGGGATGTGTTGAAACTGCGATCGCCCCAAGAGCGCAACAGTCTCGAGTTCTTGAACCATCGATTCAATATTTTTGAAAAAACTTGCTATCCCGCTATTAAGGCTCAAACGAACCCAAACTTTATTTGGCTCATTCTGTTTGATGTCGGTTTGCCAGAAGAATTTAGAGAGCGCGTAGCGAAGTATGAGCCTACTCTTAAAATTACTCCGGTCTACATTGACAGCAAAGAGACGTTCTTAATGATGCTCAGAAGTGCAATTACTGCTCATCTTTTACCTAGCACCAATCATTTAATTACCACCAACATTGACAGCGATGATATCCTGTCTAACAATTTTGTTGCAGCAACACAGCAGCAATTTAGAGAGCAAGACTTTGAATTTATCAATTTCCCCTTTGGATACCTCTACCGCTTTCAGGAACAAAGGCTTTATTTGCGAGAATGGCTGACCTCTCCTTGCCATACTCTCATTGAACAGCGGCAGAATTTTCAAACGGCATTAACCTATCCTCACCACGAAGTTGCCAGCAACAAAACTCGCCAGGTCATTACCTGCCCGATGTGGTTGATGACGGTTCATGGTGAGAATCTCAGAACTCAGTTTGATGTGAGCGCTGCCTGGCAACCGATCGCTCGATTAAATAATAACTTTTGCTCAGAAATTGATTTTCCGAAGCAGAACTGGGCTAAAACGCTGAGGGAGACATTTAGAGAAGTCCTCGATGTTCTCTCTAGCCGAAAGATCTGGGATAATTTACAGGTTAAAGCCAGAAAAATCACGAACATTTTGTTTCCTCCATTGATTCGCGGTCTAAGGAAGCTGAGATATCGCTAAAACAATCTGCAAATTCTGGTCAACCGAGTCTTACTTCACCTACGCTTTAGGAAAGTGGAACCGTTTTCAAGAATTTTGTATGCCAGTCATCCCTCAAAAGCCTACCCCTGCTGATTTATCTTTGCCAACTCTGCTCGAAACCTACACGTTAGAGGTGGGCGGCATGAAGTGTGGTGGATGTGTGCGAGCTGTAGAAAACCAACTTACCCAGCAGCCGGGAGTGATGACTGCCACTGTAAATTTGGTTACAGAAGTTGCAATGGTGGAATGTCTGCCAGGAGCCGTTGACCCTGAAATATTGGCGCAAAAGCTGACGGAAGTCGGCTTCCCGACTCAATCACGGCATCAGGAAATAGAGACTAACACGGGCATTAGTCCTGCTGAACGACAACGGCTAGAAACTCGGCGGCAAGTGAGCCAAGCCGCGATCGCCATCTTGCTCCTCGTTCTTTCTGCCCTGGGTCACTTAGAGCATTTTGGCATTCTGATTCCGGGACTCAGCAATATTTGGTTTCACTTTGGGCTAGCGACTGTAGCGCTCTTATTTCCAGGGCGATCGCTCCTGATAGATGGTTGGAACGGTCTGCGCCACAATATTCCCAATATGAATACCTTAGTCGGATTGGGCACTCTCACTGCCTACAGCGCTAGCACGATCGCCTTGTTCGTTCCGGCTCTGGGCTGGGAGTGTTTTTTTGACGAACCTGTCATGCTGGTCGGCTTTATTTTACTAGGACGCACCTTAGAGCAACAAGCGCGCGGTAGGGCAGCAGCAGCGTTTCAGTCCCTCATGGCATTGCAGCCTACGGTTGCTCGATTGGTGAAAGATACGAAGGGAGCCACCACCTCTGTAGAAATTCCAGCAGCACGGGTCAAGCTGGGAGAATGGTTGCAAGTGTTGCCAGGAGAAAAGATTCCGGTAGATGGGGAAGTCGTGACCGGACAGACTACCGTGGATGAGTCTATGCTGACGGGTGAGGCATTGCCTGTGCTGAAGCAAGCAGGAGAGGCTGTGACGGCTGGTAGTTTGAATTTATCTGGGGCAGTCGTATTAAAAGCCACGCGAATTGGACGAAATACAACGTTGGCAAAAATTATTGCTTTAGTTGAGGCGGCTCAGACCCGCAAAGCGCCCATTCAAAAGTTGGCAGATACGATCGCCGGATACTTTACCTATGGTGTCATGGCGATCGCTGTGCTCACATTTCTGTTCTGGTACTTTGTTGGCGCACCCCTTTGGGCAGACCAAATTTTTGCAGGGCAAAGTGGGCTGATGAGTGGGCATATGAATGGGCACATGGTAATGCATTCCAACCCGCTTATTCCGGTCAATCTAGTGCCGTCGCCCCTTCTTCTTAGTCTTAAATTAGCGATCGCCACCCTCGTCATTGCTTGCCCTTGCGCCCTCGGATTGGCAACTCCGACCGCCATTCTAGTCGGCTCTAGCATTGGTGCAGAGCGAGGATTACTAATTCGGGGTGGAGATATTCTTGAGAAAGTTCATCAGATTGATACATTGGTTTTTGACAAGACGGGGACGTTGACAATGGGAAACCCAAAGGTTACAGATTGTCTGTCCTTTAACCCCGAACTTTCGCCAACAGACCTGCTTCAACTAGCAGCTACAGTTGAGAGCGGCACCCAGCATCCTCTAGCCAGAGCTATTCAAAAACAGGCAGAAGGTTTGGCGCTACTGTCTGCTCAAAACTTTCTGACCGAACCCGGATTAGGCGTTTCGGCAATGATCGAGGGGCGTTTGGTGGTTTTGGGCACTCAGGACTGGTTGCGACAACACGACATTCAGGTTGATTTGTTAAAAACTCAAGTAGAGGCAGCAGGAGCGATCGGGAAAACAGTCATTTATGTGGGTGTAAATGGACAGTTAGCTGGATTAATTGCTGTGCAAGATACGCTGCGAACCGATGCTCAGCAGACTGTTACAGAACTGCGAAAAATGGGATTGCGGGTTATGCTGCTGACGGGTGATCAGCAGGCTGCGGCTGAGGCGATCGCCTTGCCTTTAGGTTTTACCGCTGCCGATGTTTTGGCAAACGTTCAACCTGCTGGCAAAGCCGCTGCGATCGCTCAGCTTCAGGCAAAGGGGCGACAGGTAGCCATGATTGGCGATGGTATTAATGATGCTCCGGCATTGGCACAAGCAGAAGTGGGGATTGCCATGCACTCTGGAACAGATGTAGCGACAGAAACGGCAGGAATTGTATTGATGCGCGATCGCCTCAGCGATGTAGTAGAGTCGATTCGGCTGAGCCGCGCAACCTTTAACAAAGTCCGCCAAAATCTCTTTTGGGCATTTGCCTATAACGCTTGTGGCATTCCGATCGCGGCAGGCGTTCTGTTGCCTGCTTTCGGCATCTCCCTCAGCCCTGCTACTGCTGGCGCACTAATGGCGTTTAGTTCGGTCAGTGTAGTCACCAATTCTCTACTGCTTCGCCGCCAGTTCCCTAGCTGTCTATAGGGTTTTCTAGGTGCAAGCAAAAGCAAAGGCGACCTGTTCAGGTCGCCTTTGCCAATCTATATTATGAGCCAATTATGAGTCAGGCTGATGGAGGTCAGGCTGCTGCTCGTGACCTACCAGAGCGCAGGAACAGGAGCACTTCTGCCGCCGCCATTGCTGTTGCCATTGTTGCGACTGCCGCTATCACTGTTGACAGGCGATCGGCTGAAAGGTGAAGAGAATGCGGGAGGAATAGGTTCTTCAGTAGGCACAATGGGAGCCGTTAGCACCGAACTTTGATAAGGATTTTCTAGATCAGGAGTACGAATGAGCGGATCGTTACTCACTTGCTGAGCCAAAGCATCTTCATAAAGACGATTTACGGCTCTACCATCAGCAGCAATTTCATTTTCGGGGAAAGGGCCGAGAAACCAGGTCAAGTTGTTTGGCACTTGACGATTACGGTAAAAGTTTTCGCTATTGCGGAAATAGGCATCTTCAACTGCCTGAGGAAGAGTTCGGACTGCTTCAGCAGAAGGTTGCACGGCTGGCTGAGCATTGGCAATAGTGGCACTGCCAATCAAAACAATGGGGGTGGCGATCGCCATTAAGCTCAATACGCCCATAAACCTAACGCCCATAAATACTTCTCCTCACGCAATTGTTTCAACCGTTTTAGGCTTAATATCGGTTCTAAGCTTCATTCCAGAGTGCCCAAAATCTTCGACTTCTTTCCCAAGCCTTTGTTTTTAGAGTTCTGATGAATCAGCTTCAATCCATCATAAAGTCTATGATTGGGAGTGGCACAAAAGCTATAAAAATTTGCTCAAGCATTGACTTTTCTGCTCTCAAGCCTAACGCCTGCCAATTAGTGACTTAATAATCTTTCTGTTTATGCATCATTCAACCTCTGTTCCCCTGGCTATCACTGCTGACTTGCCCACACTGCGCCAGCATTTGCTGGATTTGTTTTGCGAAGTCGCTTATCAAGAAGGCGATTTTGTTTTGTCTTCGGGGCAACCCAGCACATACTACATCAACAGCAAGCAAGTGACTCTGCATTCCTGGGGTGGGGCGGGCGTAGGACGGATTTTATTATCTTTATTGCCAGTCGATACAACCGCCGTCGCAGGGCTAACGTTAGGAGCCGATCCCATGGTGACAGCAGCTAGCGTTGTTGCAGCCTATGAGGGGCGATCGCTCACGCCGCTGATTGTTCGTAAAGAAGCAAAAGGGCACGGCACGCAAGCATATATTGAGGGTCCAACGCTGCCCCCCAAAACGAATGTTGCAGTTTTAGAAGACGTAGTGACCACAGGGCAATCTGCTCTAAAGGCGGTGGAAAGGCTCCGGCAAGCAGGCTATGAAGTCACTCAGATTCTTGCACTGGTCGATCGCCACCAAGGAGGCGCAGAGCTTTATCACCAGGAAGGACTAGCTTTTCAAACCGTTTTCTCAATTAAAGATTTGCAAATCCGCTGGGCAGAGTTGCATCCGTAGCCAAATTTCTGTAGCCAAATTATCGGGCTAGATCACAACAACGACTCAATCATCTGGTTGGCTTGAGATTCATAGCTGCCACCAAAAAGGTTGAAGTGATTGAGGACATGGTAAAGATTGTAGAGAATTCGCCGCTGCGGATAGCCCGCCAGGAGAGGAAAGGCTTCATTGTAGGCGCTGTAGAAGTTGGCAGGAAAACTGCCAAAAAGCTGGGTCATAGCAATATCAACCTCGCGATCGCCAAAATAAGCCGCCGGGTCAAAAATTACGGCTTCTCCCTGCCGAGTCACAGCAGCATTACCCGACCATAAATCACCATGCACTAATGAAGGCTGGGGTTCATGCCCAGCCAAAATTTCGGGCAGTGCCGCTAGCAACTTTTCCGCCTGCGGAAACCGTCCCCCTTTGCGGCGAGACAGGTGGAACTGATAGCCCAAACGATGCTCAGTAAAAAACTCTAGCCAGCTTGTCTTCCACGAATTAATCTGTGGCGTGGAACCAATAGTGTTGGACTGCTCCCAGCCAAAGCCTTGAGAATGAGTCACCCGATGTAAGGCTGCCAAATTTTGCCCCATTTCCTCCCAGGCTTGATGATCGCCATAACCCAGGTCAAGCCATTCCAACACAATGTAAGCAGTCCCATCAACAGTGCCCCAGCAAATGGGATGTGGCACGCGAATCGATTTCGCAGCTGCTATTTGGCTCAGGGCTAATGCCTCGGCTTCAAACATAGCAACGCGGCTTGCCTGATTAATCTTGACGAAATAAGCCAAAGTAGAAGCATCTGAGCGATCGCGGTTCGGAGCAGAGTCAGACAGTGCATAAGCCTGGTTGATGCTGCCGCCACCCACGGGGCGACGATGGTTGCCTTGAAAGTTTTGCCCAGTGACCTGCCGAATATTGGCTGTAATTTGATCCCACATTTCAGCTTCAAACCTTCTCAACTCAAAGTTTTAGAACTAGGTCAAGACTTGGGCACTAAGGCTTCATGATGACAACCCGATAAGCTTCTGACGAAAGATACTGCTGAACGGCTGCTTGAACATCTTCGGCAGTAACCGACTGGATTAATGCCGGATAGTTAAAAGCAGGCACCAAGTCGCCCATAATGGCTTGGTAGTAGCCATACAGCCCCGCCCGATCGCTCGGCGTTTCGTTACCAAACACAAAGCGGTTGGCAACTAAAGTCCCTACCCGATGAATTTCGTTGGCGGTTACTAGCTCGGTCTGCAAAGTCCGCATCTGTTGGGCGATCGCAGCTTCTACCGCCGCCAGGTTTTCTGTAGGCAACTGGGCAGAAATATAAAATAAGCCTTGGCTAATGTAAGTCATATTGCTGACCGAAACGCTAGTTACTAAGCGCCGCTCTTCCCGTAAATCCTTAATCAAGCGTGCGGTTCTTCCCCTTGCCAAAACAGAAGACAGAACGTCCAGCGCGTAGGTTTGAGGCAGATCGGTCATCCCAGGAACGCGCCACATCATGACCAAGCGCGCTTGCTGCAAAGTTGGGTCAGTATATTCGTCGCGAGTAATAGTTGTGAAAGGCGCTTCGGGGCTAGAGTCAGGAACTTCAGGAATGTAAGCTGCTATCTTCTTAGGCTGGGGGGCTTGAGAGGCAGAAAAGCTTTCAGCCACAATATCAATGAGCTGATTCACTGGCAAGTTGCCCACAGCAACCGCAGTCATAGATTGAGGACGATACCAAGTTGCGTGAAAATCTCTCATTTGCTGAGGCTTAAGATTTTCTACGACTGCTGCTGGACCTAAAACGGGGCGACGGTAAGGCAAGCGTTCAAACCCAGCTTCCATAGAACGGTAAAAGGTACGCCGCCGAGGATTATCTTCAGACCGCCGAATTTCTTCTAATACAACCAAGCGTTCCCGCTCGAAGGCTTCATCTGGAATGGCAGCATTAAGCAGAACTTCGATTTGATAGGGCGCTAAGGCTGCAAAATCTTGCGGCGCTGTAGTGATGTAGTAGTGCGTATAATCCTGGCTGGTAGCGGCGTTTGTGACTGCTCCGCGCTGCTCGATGATCCGCTCAAACTCACCACTCTGCAAGCGATCGGTGCCCTTAAAAATCATGTGCTCTAAAAAGTGAGCCATCCCATTAATATCATCAGACTCAACCGCCGAACCCACTCCTAGCCAGATATTGAGATTCACAGCATCGACGGGCACTTGTTCAGCCACAATGGTAAGACCGTTGGGCAAGCGATGGATCGTAGGAGCGTTAAGGGAAGGAGAAGTAGATTCGAGCAGGGTTAAAGTCATTATTTATCTATGGTTATGGTTCGACCAGCGGTATCTTTATTTATCTTAATCGTTGAAGTGAAAACAGAGGAAGCACAGTTGCCAACCTTATAAACAGTTCGAGAAGTGTCTACTCAAAATCGAGTAGGGTTCTGTCCTTTAGTAACCTTTTTTAGCGAGGGTCTAAAGGATGATTTAGGGATTGGTGTGGGGTACGGAATGACAAATTTAATTATGTCTCTTTTGGCAGGCCTTACCGGACAAGTCAGAATGAGTTTTGTTCGCAAGACGCGCCAGGTAGAGGCAGTTCAGGAGAAGTTTTTGTTGACGCTTTTGAAGGCGCATCAACATACGGCGCTGGGGCAAGAATATGGATTGGCAGAAATTAAAACGGTGGAGCAATTTCGTCAACGTGTCCCAATTGTGCCTTATAGCAGCTATGAGCCTTACATTGAGCGGATTGTGCAGGGGGAAGCGAATGTTCTGACTCCTGACCCAGTTATTTACTTGAACCTAACCAGTGGCTCGACGGGTAAGCAAAAGCTGATTCCGGTCACGAAGCGATCGCGCCGTTCACTAGGGCTAGCCAATCAAGCCAGTATTGGCTTTGTCATGGAAGCGTTACGACACAGAAATTTACCGATCGGCAAGATGCTGTTAACTAGTTCTGTGCAGTTACTAGGACGAACCAAATCAGGCATTGAGTACGGCCCAGTCAGTGTGGGTAGTTTGCGCATGAGTAGCGGGTTTCAGCGCCAGGTGTTTGCCCACCCCTATGAAGCGTTCTTGCCGGCAGACAGTTTAACTCGGCACTATGTCTGTCTTTTATTTTCTCTGCGAAATCGTCAGATGGGGGTGATTGGTGCAAATTTTCCTATTTTGGCATTGCGCCTATGTGACTACTTAGAGAGTAATGCCGAAGATCTGATCCACGACTTAGAAACCGGGACGATCGCCCCTTGGCTAAAACTTGAGCCTCAGCTTCGCATCAGGCTAGAACGGCTGTGGTCGGCGGCTCCCCGTCGAGCAGCAGAACTGCGGCAAATCCTCAAAACCGAGGGACGCTTAATGCCCAAAACGGTTTGGAAAAATCTCTCCCTTGTGATTACGGCAAGAGGAGGTACCTCCGACTTTTACTTTGAGCGCTTTCCAGAATATTTTGGTGATACCCCTATTTTTGGCGGAATCTATGCTTCAGCCGAAGCCACATTTGGCGTTTACCATGATTTGAACCAGGATGGAGCGATATTGGCGATCGAAAGTGGCTTCTTTGAGTTCATTGCCGAAGACCAATGGACAGTAGATCAGCCTCAAACGCTACTGCCTCACCAACTAATACCTGGCAAACACTATCGTGCCTTAGTGACTAACTACAACGGGCTGTATCGTTACGATATTGGCGATGTGGTAGAGGTCGTCGGTTTTTATGAGCAGACACCGCTGATTGTGTTTCGTCATCGGGTTGGGGGCTTACTCTCTTCAACGACCGAAAAAACGACCGAATTTCATGTCACTCAGGTGATGCAGCAATTACAACAAGACTTTAATTTACCGCTAGAAAATTTTTGTGTGACTCTCTCTGAACGAGAAGTTCCTGCCCATTATTGGGTCAATATCGAACTCATCCCAGGGCATCACTTGCAAGACCCCACAGCATTCTTAACCCAGTTCGATCGCCAGTTAAAAGCCATTCATACTTCCTACGAAGTTAAACGTCGTGACCAGGTACCCCCACCGCGTCTACGAATTTTTGCTCCAGGCAGTTTTGCCATGATTCGGCAGCAAATGATTCAACGTGGTATTCCCGAGTCTCAGCTTAAGTTTCCGCATATTAGCGAGGATCGGCAGCTTTTGGCAGGACTCAGGGTTGAGCAAGAAATTAGAATGGAAGAAGAGATGGTCATGGAACGTTAGCAAGGTTGACCACTTTACAAAGTGTCTGAGCGCCAGGATGAGAAGGGAACTGAATCACCCATAATCCTGGGTGCTGAAAAGAAAAGAATATCAATGGCGAATTTATTGATTTCTCTGATTGCTGCCTATGCGGCACAAGCTAAGGCGCGGTTTGTCAAAAAAACTCTGCACGTAGAAGCTGTTCAAGAACATTTTCTGCAAGGGCTTTTACAAGCGCATCAGGCGACGGCATTAGGGAATCAGTGGCAATTAAAAGAAATTAGAACGGTCGAGCAGTTCCGCGATCGCATCCCCGTTTTGCCCTACAGCAGCTATGAACCGTATACCGACCGCATTGCCCAAGGCGAAGCCAATGTTCTCACCGCCGATCGAGTGAACTATATTAATCTCACTAGCGGCTCTACAGGCAAGAAAAAGCAAGTTCCCGTAACTCAGCAGTTTCAGCGCACCCTGCGGCGGGCAGATATAGCAGCCATGGGATTTATGTTTGAAGGATTGCAGCGTCGCCAACTGAAGTTGGGCAAATCTCTTTTAACAAACTCCATTATTTCGCAAGGGCACACGAGTGGCGGCATTGAGTACGGTCCAGTCAGCGTAGGTAGCCTTCGCCAGGGCAGGTTACTGTTTGAAAAGTTTTTGGCACCGCCCTATGCTGCCCTGAAAATTGCTGACACCCTAGCGCGGCACTATGTGTGTTTGCTATTTGCTCTACGCGATCCTCAAATGCGGGGCATTACTGCAAATTTTCCAATGTTGCTCCTGCGAACCTGTTGCTATCTAGAACAGTATGCAGAAGCATTGCTTGAAGACTTGCGGCGCGGAACGATCGCTCCCTGGCTTCTCCTAGAACCTCAACTTCGGGCTCAGTTAGAGCGACATTGGACACCTGCGCCCCAGCGGGCAGCAGAACTTCGCGCTGTCTTACAAACCGAAGGCAAACTAACGCCCCAATTGGCATGGGCTGAACTGTCTTACACTGTCACGGCTAGAGGCGGCACGTCTAACTTCTACTTCGATCGGTTTCCAGAATATTTGGGCGACACTCCTAGCTTTGGCGGCGTTTATGGGTCAGCCGAAGCCACGTTTGGCATCTATCCAGATTTTGACCAAGATGGCTCTATTTTGGCGATCGAGAGTGGCTTTTACGAATTTGTACCGCCCGATCAATGGCAAGTCGAGCATCCCCAAACGCTGCTGCCCTGCGAAGTTAAGATTGGACAGCGCTACCGAATTTTACTCACCAGCTACAGCGGCTTTTATCGGTATAACATTGGTGATGTGGTTGAGGTTGTGGGGTTCTTTGAGCAAGCTCCCTTGATTGTTTTTCGCCATCGTCAGGGAGGATTATTGTCTTCAACCACCGAAAAGACCACAGAGTTTCATGCGACGCAAGCCATGCAAGCACTCCAGCAAGAATTTAACGTGAGGTTGGAAGATTTTTGCATTACGTTGTCTGAGGCTGAATGTCCAGCGCGGTACATAGTCAACGTGGAACTGGCATTCGGACAAACCTTAGATCATCCTGCTAAATTTTTGGAGCGGTTTGAATATTGGATGGGCGAGTTCAATCATCTTTACACGATGGCGCGGCAAGGGCAGGTGCCTCCCGCCTCCCTCAGGATTTTGGCTCCCGGTAGTTTTGCCCGAGTGCGACAGCGACAGGTCGATCGCGGCATGTTTGATTCGCAGCTTAAGTTTCCGCACATCAGCGAAGACCGAGGCTTTTTAGCAGACTTTGGAGTATTGCAGGAAGTCGTCGGCGCAATGGACATTTCAGTGATTTGATCAACGGCTCGGCTCATTCCTGTTACCTATCCTAAAGACAAAAAACGAGAATGAGTTGTTTTTAAGATGGAACCTTTTGATTTTGGTAAAGAACTTTGAAGCGGGCTTGTTGAATTTTATGATCGACAATGGGGGCAGGGTAGTTGCACCGATCGCGATCGCTCTGTGGAATCATGCCTGTTACCAGCATCTCCGTGTCCAGACTTCGTAATTCTGGCAACCACTGCCGAATATATTCAGCCTCAGCATCAAACTTTTGAGCTTGGCTAGCCGGATTAAAAATTCGCAAAGGCTTTGGATCCATACCGCTAGAAGCACTCCATTGCCAGCCGCCGTTATTAGCAGATAAGTCCCAATCCACTAGCTTTTGCATAAAGTATTTCTCACCTAGACGAAAATCTAAGATTAAATCTTTGGTCATAAAGCTAGCCACAATCATCCGACAACGATTGTGCATCCAGCCAATTTCATTCATTTGGCGCATAGCTGCATCCACAATTGGGTAGCCCGTCATACCATCGCACCATGCTTGAAAATGGTCAGGATTTCCTTCCCAGGGAAACGTTTTGAGAGGCAACCGATAAGCGCCCTCTGCCAGTTCTGGGAAAAAGTACATGACGTGCTGATAGAACTCGCGCCAAGCCAATTCTTGATGCCAGATTTGAACATTGGCGCGAGTTTCGTCACTCCGAGCCTCTTCATAGATTGCCCTGGAAGTTGCCCAGACGGTGCGGATGCCGATGGTGCCAAACTTGAGGGCAGCACTGAGCCGTGATGTGCCAGCAATGGCAGGAAAGTCACGCTGTTCGCGGTACTCGTAAATTGCGCGATCGCAAAATCTATCCAAGCATTCTTGTGCAGCTTGTGCACCCGGATGTAAGGGGAGTTCATTGTCCCATCCAAGCCCTAAATCATGGGCAGAAGGAAGGGCGATCGCGCCTACTGTTTTAGCGACCTGTTGTTCGGCATCACTTAACCCTTCAGCATTTTGCAACGATTCAACGGGTTGCGCTTTGGGTCGAGCTATCCAGTTCCGCCAAAAGGGCGTATAGACCGTGTAAGCCTGTCCTGTCCCCGTCATGACCTCTTTGGGCGCGTGCAGTAGCTGATCCCAATACGTCTCAACTTCAATGCCCGCCTCGCGCAGGGCAGCCGCAACCGTGCGATCGCGATCGCGTGAGTAAGGCTCTACATCTTTATTCCACACCACTGCCTTTGCACCTAGCGCTGTTGCTATTGCAGGCAAAACTTCAGTTGGCAACCCTTGAAAGATCAAAAGCTGAGTGCCTGCTTGCAAATAGTTCTCTTGCAGTTCACGTAGGCTGCCAATCAGATAAGTTGCTCTAGCAGGCGCAACATCTCGTTGCAAAATGCCGGGATCAAGACAAAAGACTCCAGCTACCTTAGAACTTCTGCTACGAGCAGAGTTTAGGGCGATGTTATCTGCAATACGCAGATCCCGACGATGCCAATGTAATATCAGGTCAGCCATAGGTTTAATCTACTCCAACAACCTCTCTGTCAGGATAGAAGGTTCTGAAGGTTCTTGCATATGAATGAACTGTAAAAATTCAAGATAGCCCTTGTGTTAGCAATTTTTAGCTAAAAAGGCTCAAAGAATTACGACTAAAGCTACGACTGTAAGACACTTAAGAGAACAATACTACTAACGTATTTCGTTAATTGAGTATTGAGCGAATCGAGTTAGGCAGTGAACGCATTGAGCAACTTACTTAAGAACGATTTTCAACATAATTCCTATCTGTCGTACTCCTTAAGGCAGATAGTTCTTAACCTGTTGCGCGGAACACGCGCTGATCCTCTACATTAGAGCTCTATATTAGAAAATATTGGCTAGGGAATCTTAAGCGTATACGGTCCACCTTGATAAGAGCGTTCTCAGTATCTTTACGCAAAGCTCACGATTGAAATCAGGTTTGACAAAGACTTAGTGAAGGTTCTAGCGCAGCAATTTCGGATTGTGTAATCTGATACTTAACGTGTTTTCAACGAAATTAAGTGACGAGAGGCTACAGGCGGCGACTTTGACTTTTTTGGCAGGGATTGCGAGCCTGCATTTATGAATACTCTTTATCTTTTAAAGTTTTACCGAGTTCGACAGTTCAGCACCGCTCGGAGTTTACCCCTTAAGAAGGACGCACAAAATCATGGTATTCATTCCTCCTAAAAACGTATCTCACAGTAACGGCAGAGTGTTGGGTTCCAACTTAGCAACGATGCC
Organism: Timaviella obliquedivisa GSE-PSE-MK23-08B; assembly: GCA_019358855.1. Lineage (NCBI taxonomy): Bacteria > Bacillati > Cyanobacteriota > Cyanophyceae > Oculatellales > Oculatellaceae > Timaviella > Timaviella obliquedivisa. The sequence goes on from JAHHII010000002.1 coordinate 163,810, forward strand.
ATTACCTCAGGTTTCTGGTGAAAGCCAATTGACTATTCCCTTCAATAAGGTTCTAACCAGCAATTTAGAGTTGGAATATATCCGTGAAGCAATTACCAGTGGGCGAACTTCTGGGGATGGTCAATTCACTAAGTTGTGCAAAACTTGGTTAGAGCAGAAAACTAGCTGTGAAAGCGCACTGATTACTCACTCTTGCACTGCTGCTCTAGAGATGGCAGCGATCCTGGCAGATATTCAGCCCGGAGATGAGGTGATTATGCCCTCTTACACTTTCGTTTCGACTGCCAATGCTTTTGTGTTGCGGGGTGCTGTTCCTGTCTTCGTCGATATTCGTCCAGATACTTTCAATATAGATGAGTCGAAAATTGCAGCCGCGATTACCGCAAAGACCAAAGCGATCGCCCCAGTTCACTATGCTGGGGTGAGTTGTGAGATGGATACTATTAAAGCGATCGCCGATGCTCACAATCTCCTAATTATCGAAGACGCAGCCCAAGCCATTTCCACCCAGTACAAAGGCAAGCCTGTAGGCAGCATGGGTCACATGTCTGCCCTCAGTTTCCACGAAACGAAAAACATTGTTTCTGGCGAGGGCGGCGCGCTGTTGATTAATGATCCTCGGCTTTTAGAACGAGCCGAAGTCATCCGTGAAAAAGGCACTAATCGCAGCAAATTTTTCCGGGGTGAAGTCGATAAGTACACCTGGGTTGATGTAGGTTCATCTTACCTACCCAGCGATATCATTGCAGCATTTCTGTGGGCGCAGTTGGAGCAATCTGACTACATCTTGCAGCGTCGCATCGAAGTCTGGAACTATTACCACGAAAAGTTTATAGACTTAGAAGCACTAGGACTCGTTCGCCGTCCGAGGGTTCCAGATCATTGCCAACATAACGGTCACATCTATTCCTTGTTGGTCAAAGACCTTGCAACACGCACTGCCCTGATGTCTGACCTCAAGAGCAAAGGCATTCAATCGACCTTCCACTATGTGCCGCTTCATAGTTCTCCAGCAGGACTGAAGTACGGTCGCGCAGTAGACAACTTAGACGTGACAAATCGGATCAGCGAATGCTTGGTCAGGTTGCCCTTAGGTTCGGGAATGACTCACTTAGAAGCAGAGTATGTCAGCAATGCAGTGATTGAATTCATGACTCAGACTCGGTAGAATCGACTTAGGATTTTTCCGGTCATTGTTTTTAGTTGTTTGCTTTTTGCTCACTGGCTTTTGACTGATTTTAAGTCAGTATTCTGTGGCGGCAAAGCCTGTGGATGAAGATTTTGGGACTAAGACCCAGATCTAAGACACAGGCTTTGTTATTTGCATTATTTTGCTCAAACGTTAGAGGTTAGAGAGTATCGATTGATTTGGCGATCGCTATCTTTTTTCTAAAGAATCTGTAAAAATTGCCCCTTCTTCCACCAAGCTCACTTTCACTTCATTTGATAATCCTGGATTATCGCAAAAGATAGTCTGGGCAGCATTGACCCGACTGAGGTTTGTTTCGCTGAGGCAAGTTTCTCCCAGGTCTGCACCGCGCAAATCTGCCATACTGAGGTCTGCCATACTGAGGTCTGCCATACTCAAATCAGCACCTCGCAAGTCTGCGTCACGCAAGTCAACGCCTCTGAGGTTAGCGCCCCGTAAGTCTGCGCCCCGCAAATCTACTCTCCGTAAATGGGCAAGGCTGAGATCGGCACCCCGCAAGTCTGTTCCGGTCAAATCGGCACCCATTAACTGAGTGCCTACTAAATAACTGTTGACGAGGCTGGCACCATTGAGATTGGCTTTGCTGAGGTCGGCTTGCCGCAAATCTGCCTCTACAAAATCAAGTCCTATTAGCTTGGCCCCCACAAGTTTGACACCCACCAAGTCGATCCCGATATTTTGATTTAACCTTCTCCACTCATTCCAGCTATGAGGCTCTTTAATCAAACGGTTCAGTTGTTCAGCTTTAGTTTGGGCAGCAAGTTGTTTCGCTAATTCTTGAACATTCGACTGGTTCACAATGTATTTCCCCTAACGAGTTGATAAAAGACCGATTGCCCCCGTAGCGAGGAATAAAGGAGCCACGTCAGATCTAGAAGTTTATTTCGGGCTTCAAGGTTAGCTCCACCATTTCCTTACTGATGCTCTGCCACAAATAGCTCTCACGAGTCTTCTCATCTTATCGCGATTAATTATCGTGGTGGTTAATGTTGAGCCAGCCCACAAAACCAACATCTAAAGGCAAAAGTTCTAAAGAGATTAGAAAAAACTTTGAAAATTATCGAACTGTGGAAACAGCACCTAGGTTGGTTTCTTGCCTGAGTTTTTCTTACAAGAATAAAACTTTTTATCTATGGCTACCCTATGATTCATGTTAATTAGTTCTTGAGCACTAGGTAGTCAATATCCACATGCGCAAAGTGTGTTTCTTTACTAAGTGGCGTTACTTAAACTCTTGATATGTACTTATATACACTCAAGAATTAGAAAAAGTTTAGAAAGACATCTTTACATCTGTCAGGAGCCGTACTTAAGATTGAGAGGACAGTTAAGCTTCCCTTATGCTCTTTCAGCAAATCTACACGAACCCACAACGGTCATCTACAGGAAATCTGGTACTGTGAAGTCTATCAAGATTGATGTTACATTGGTTACTTTGACTTTACGGTTAAAGTAACTGAAACGATCGCAAAATCTACCAGGGGCTAGGGTTACTACCAGAAGTAGAAAAGGGTGTCAGTAATTTTACTTGTCTCAGGTGCAGTTGTTTTATAACAAAGACTTTCATCGCCAGGTATAAAGTCTGCGATTTGATTGGGGTGCATTTACGTTCGAGTCTTGGAGAGCCAAGTGAGTTAGGAAGCGATCGCTCCTCTGTTTTAGAATATTTCTATTGTGGAGAGCAAAAGTCTGCCGTTTCGCTATCTCTGTGCCCATTTCAGGGGGTAGGGTTTTTCCAAATCCTTTGATAGACAGCGATATCATGCTGCTTATTAGGCTAGGTACTCTCTGCACATCTCATCATAAATTGCAAATCAATCCCATGAATATTACGAGCAGCTACGAGTCCTCCCAAAAGTTGCAGCCGTCTAGCCTGCTGGAACAGTTAGCAACCCGGCAATTAACTGGATGCTTTCGAGTGGCAAGTGAAAAGGTATCTTGGACAGTTTATCTGAACCAAGGCAATCTCATCTACGCATCTAGTTCCCTTGAGCCATTTGGGCGGCTCGATCGCCAGCTTAGACGGTTGAGTATTCGCATTCCTAACTTGGTCAGTGCTGTGCGAGTGCAAGTGCGGCTTCTCTTTGAGAATCCTGCTGACGAAAAGACTCAAAATAACGACTACCGCGCCATTTGTTGGTTAGTTGAGCAACATCACCTCAGCCCTGATCAAGCCGCTGTGCTAGTCGAAGAACTCTCGAAGGAAACCCTAGAGGCATTTTTGCAAGTGCAGGAAGGCAGCTACGAATTTATCGAGCGGGATCAACTCAGTGAGTTTCCGCACTTCTGTCGATTGAACTTAGTAAGCCTGGTGGAGCAGTGTCAGAACCAAGCCCGTCGTCATCAGGCGTTAGGGCAAGGGTTTGCAGCCTCAGAACGAGTGAGCATCCCTCGGCAGAGCGCCTACTTGCACAATGGCGATCGCTTCAAAACTGAGCCTTCCGCCCGTGAGCGAACCTTTAGCCCCTTCGGCGCAGAGGTGACTCCGATCGCCTCTCCTGAGCAAGTTACTCATACCATTGCTTGCATTGATGACAGCCCGACCGTGCTTAATGCTATCCATTCTTTCCTGAATGACAAGGGCATTGGCGTAATCATGATCAATGATCCTGTGAAAGCCTTGATGCAGATTATTCGGAGCAAACCTGACTTAATTTTGTTAGATGTCACAATGCCTAACTTAGATGGCTATGAGCTATGTTCTCTGGTGCGTAAACATCCGGCATTCAAAAATACGCCTGTGGTCATGGTCACCAGCAACTCGGGCTTTATCGATCGAGCCAAGGCAAGACTAGTCGGCGCATCGGGCTATTTGACCAAGCCCTTTACCCAGCCTGATTTAGTCAAGATGGTGTTCAAACACTTGAGCTAGCGATCGGTCATTATCAATCGCAGTTAAACCAACTCCAGGCTGATTACCGTGAACGAGGACAAACGAAATTTCATGGGTACGATTTTACTAGTTGAAGACACACCTTCTGAAATGGAGCTCATTAGCCACTACCTCCGAGAGAGTGGCTACAGCGTTATTTCAGCCCAGACTGCCAAAGAGGCGCTTGCCAAAGCCGTCGAACAACGTCCTGATGCTGTTGTCACCGATGTCGTCATGCCTGGAATGAGCGGATTTGAGCTATGCCGCAGCTTAAAAAAACATCCCATGACTGAGAAAGTTCCTATTGTGATTTGCTCTTCTAAAAATTTAGAAATCGATCGCCTCTGGGGTATGAAACAAGGTGCAGATGCTTACATCACTAAACCCTTCACCCGTGAACAGTTGGTGCGTGCCGTCAAATCTGTTACAGGCTAAACTCTATGAACTCCTCCGCCCTGGCTCTGCCCACCCGCTCAACTAAATCTTCGGGCGACCCTTATCTTAAGTTTCAGTTGGGTCGCCAAACGCCAGCGGTATTTTCTATGCGTCATGTGCAAGAAGCGCTGATTTTGCCGACTCGGCGACTCACCCCCATGCCAAATATGCCTGCCCCCATCCTAGGGCTGACTAATCGCCGTAGCCGTATCTCTTGGGTGGTTGATTTGCCGCAGCTTTTGGGCTTACCTGCCCTTGATTCTAATACCCAGCAACATACTTTAATTCTGGTGCAGGTTGGCGTAATCTCTATTAGTTTTGCAGTTCAGCAAGTAGAGGGCATTACGCGGCTTCAACCCGAAGATATTCAGTCTCCTCAGGGGCAAGTCACTTTAGGTCTGGTGCCCTACTTGCGAGGGTGTATTTTGCAGCAGCAAGGACACAAGCAAGAAGTTTTACTGATTCTAGACCCAGAGGCGATCGCTCAATCTGCGCTTCTACAAGGGAACACTCCTGTCAGTTAATCCTCTCATTCGTTGGTTGCTTCTTCGACTCATCCGCTCCTCTACTCTCCCTAAGTCCCGTCTACCCTTAATCCACCTTTGCGCTACGAGGCGTTTTCAATGACCATTCAACCCCGTCAAGCCAAAAAATATGAGCGGAACTCAGAAGAGTCTCTAGCCATTTCTGCCGATGATACCGTCCAATCCAACGGCAAAAATCCGCCAAACTTGCAATATCAAGAAGGTTCAGATTCTTCTAAAACCCAGTCCTCCGGGCTGAAGTGGTTCTATCAATTGCCCATCCGCCGCAAGCAACTCTTAGCGCTGCTGACTTCCGAGGCTCTGTCGGTTTTGGGACTCGTCGGCGTTGGCTCGTGGCTGATTATTGTGGGCGGACGTACTCAACTGGCAAACCAAGCGAAAGCTGAGGTGAATGTTTCTAGAATTACTTACAATACTCGTATTGATCAGATGGGCTTTGGCTTCCGAGGACAAGCAGAAAACCCTATTATATTAAATGCTGCCAAGGAAGCCGCCGCAGGTCGGGGAGTTTCTCCGGAGTCGCGTCAACAGGTCAGAAGTACTTTGGCAAACGAGGTTACCGCTCGCAACATTGAATATGCAACGCTAGTCGGAACCGATCTAAAAATTATTGCTAACGCTAATGCCGATCGCACCGGAGAACGCTTTGACCCCAATGGCTTAGTTTCTGCCGTCCTGACCAACTCTAACCCCATTAAGGTCAGCACCATTGTTAGCTTGGCAGAATTGCAAAAGGAATCTCCGCCATCAGCAGCAGGTTTAGCCAATCAAGATGCCTTGATTCGCTATGTCATTACTCCTGTTCGCAACCCAGAAACCCAGACGGTTGTGGGTGTGTTGGTAGCAGGCGATGTCGTTAAACAGCCCGTGGTGAAAGATACTCTAGAAGCCTTGAGGGATGGGTACAGCGCTGTTTACCAACGTACTCCTTCAGGTGACTTTGCCTTAGCCACTAGCCTAGATTTAGGTAGCTTGAGCAATATAGAGCAAGCCCGAACCAACGTTAAGCTTTCGGACAATCGCATTTTACAGCAAGCAGCAGCAGCATTAAAGCCCCAGCAAGAGGTTGGAGACTCTGTGGTGCAGCGAGTCGATATTAATGGACAAACCTACACAGTAGCGGCTGAAGCCATTGCTGATGCTAAAGGACAACCGATCGCTATCTTAGTGCGGGGTACGCCCGAAGTTGCATTAAACAATATGTTGCAGAATAGCTTAGCATTGCAGTTCGGCATCGCATCTTTGGCACTATTGGGCGACATTTTGCTGGCAGGGTTGCTGGGTCGCTCCATTGCTAACCCAATCGAAAATTTGCGACGGGTGACTCAAAGATTTAGTGGCGGCGATCGCCATGCCCGTGCCGAAGTATTTGCCCATGATGAAGTCGGTGAACTCGCTGTATCCTTCAACAATCTGGCAGAGAACGTAAGCATCTCGGAAAAGCGGCTGCAAAACCAAGCCTCCGATCAGCAACAAGAAGCTGAACGAGCGACACTACTGGCTGATCTGACAGGTCGAATGCGGCAGCACAGCGATCGGGATGAAATTTTTGCAGTCGTTGCGCCAGAAGTGCGACAAACCTTGGCTGCCGATCGTGTGATTGTTTATCTTCTTGATGCCAATGGCTCTGGAACAGTGGTTGCAGAATCGGTGGAACCAGGCTACCCGATCGCTCTGAACGCCAAAATTACCGATCCCTGCTTCCTAGAAAGCTACCTCGACAAATACCGCAAAGGTCGCGTTAAAGCCACAGAAGACATTAGCAACGCTGGCTTAACCGAATGCCATCTGCGCCAACTCGAACCCTTTTTGGTCAAAGCCAACTTGGTCGTCCCCATTCTGATGCGAGAGGAGTTAGTAGGATTACTGGTTACTCATCAATGCTCAGCGCCCCGCGTTTGGGAAGAGTCAGACATCAACTTCTGCCGTCAAGTTTCGGTACAGCTTGGTTTTGCCCTAGAACAAGCAGACTTGTTTAACCAGCGGGAAACAGCGCGTCGGGAAACAGAGTTATTGTCTGAGGATCGGCGATCGCAGAAAGAAGAACTTCAGCTTCAGCTAATTGACCTGCTGAGTGAAGTAGAAGGCGCATCGCACGGCGACTTGACTGTTCGGGCAGAAGTTACCGCTGGCGAAATTGGAACTGTTGCCGACTTTTTCAACTCCATTATTGAAAGCTTGCGGCAAATTGTTACCCAGGTGAAGCAGTCGGCAGTTCAGGTAAGCGCGTCGCTTGGTGAAAACGAAGATGCTGTCCGTCGTCTTTCTGAAGACGCTTTGCAACAAGCCGAAGAAACGACCCGAACCCTGGATACTGTTGAACAAATGACTCAATCGATCCAGCGGGTTGCAGACAGCGCCCAACAAGCAGCGAAAGTTGCCCGTACTGCCTCAGAAACGGCGGAGTTGGGCGGCGATGCCATGGATTTGACTGTGCAGAATATTCTGGGTTTACGAGAAACAGTCGGCGAAACGGCGAAGAAGGTGAAGCGTTTGGGCGAATCGTCTCAGCAAATTTCTAAAGTGGTTTCGCTCATCAACCAAATTGCAATGCAAACGAACCTCCTGGCAATTAATGCAGGGATTGAGGCGGCTCGGGCGGGAGAAGAGGGGCAAGGTTTTGCAGTGGTGGCAGAAGAAGTTGGAGAGCTAGCCGCGCGATCGGCAGCCGCTACTCAAGAAATTGAGAAAATCGTCGATATCATCCAACGGGAAACCAACCAAGTGGTAGAAGCGATGGAACAAAGCACCGCTCAAGTCGTCGAAGGAACTCACCGCGTTGAGGATGCGAAAAAGAGCCTGACGCAAATTGTGGAAGTGTCCCGCCAAATTGATGTGCTGGTGCAATCCATCTCTGAGGCGACAGTCTCGCAGGTTCAAACCTCTGCCTCGGTTTCTAAGCTCATGAAAGAAGTGGCGCAAGTTTCTGAGCGCACTTCTGACTCTTCCCGTCAGGTTTCTGCTGCCCTTCGTCAAACCGTAAAAATTGCCCAGGGTTTACAAGACTCGGTAGGGACATTTGAGGTTGGAGAAGAAAGATGACTTTTCTATCGCCAGACTTTAGCCTGCTAGTCTGAAGCTAGACAGCCTTTACACAGCCAATATATCCTTTATTCACAAGAGCCATGTCACAGGATAGGGAACTCGAAATTAGGCTTCAGTTTCTCGATGAGGCTCAGGAATACCTAGCCACGTTGGAGTCTGCGGTGATGGGTTTGTCGAACAGCGGTGTTGATGTCGATCGCATCAATGCGGCATTACGAGCAGCGCACTCTATTAAGGGCGGCGCAGGTATGATGGGTTACGACATTTTGAGTCATCTGGCGCATCGGTTGGAAGACTCGTTTAAGGTCTTGAAAATTCAGCGCCAAACCATTGAAATTGACGCAGCCCTGGAAGGCTTGTTGCTCTCTGGGGTTGATTGTTTAAATCAAGTCATTGAAGGCGATCGCCAAAACATTCCCCCAGATCCCGACTGGCTTGGCGATGCCGCCGCTCCTATTTTTGAACAACTCTACGAACGCCTGGGCGAGCCGCAAGCTGAAGATGCCAGTTCTATGCTGGCACCCGAAGATGGACAAGATGTTCTGCGGCTGTTGTTTGAAACTGAAGTAGACGGATGCTTACAGCGTTTAGAATCAGTTTTAGAATCTCGTGATCCTTGCCTGCGCGAAGAAGTGGAAATCTTGGCGCAAGAACTGGGCGGATTAGGCGAAATGCTTCAGCTACAGCCGTTTATTCGACTCTGCGAATCTGTGACCGATCACTTAGTGGCGGCTCCCGAACAAGTCGAAGAAATTGCCGAACTGGCATTGGCAGCTTGGCGGCGATCGCAGGCTCTTGTTTTGACCGAGCATTTAGACACCCTGCCCACTGCCATTAAAGCCAGCTTTGCTGTTGCGCCTCGCCCCATTGCTGCCCCTATAGAAGAATCTGCTGCCGTCAATTGGATCGATTTTGAAGAAACAGAAGAACCTGTTTTTGATTCGGTGGACGCAGCCGTTGAAACACATCATGAGTCTACATTTAATCTACAGACCCAGGCAGAAGAGTATTCTGAACAAATCCATGAATCCGCTCGTGAACGCATTGATGAACAAGTTAGTGAACCGATCGCCAAAAAGATAGACCTCGCAGATACGGTGAATGCTGCTACTGTGCTTCAGCCTCATACAAGCCGCCGCCGCCGAATCCCAGATTTACAGATTACAGAAGTCGTTCCTGATTTGCCCCAACACGCCTCTACAGAATCGCCAGAAAGTACCGTGCGAGTGCCAAGTAAGCAGCTTGATCAACTCAACGATTTATTCGGCGAGTTAACGATTGAACGCAACGCCCTCGATCTCCACTTGGGGCGGCTACATAGCCTGGTTCAAGCCTTAAGCCATCGTGTGCAAATTCTCGATCAATCCAATGTGTTGCTGCGCGATTCTTACGATACCGTGGCACCTAACCAGAATCTTGAGATGCCAGCGACCCAAAGCAACGGCAAAACCAGAGCCTCGGACAACCGATTGCCCTCAGATGAGTATTTGCAAAACGCGATGGCTCAGTTGCAAGACCTGCAAGGTAAGCCGTTTGATGCACTGGAAATGGATCGCTACAGCAATCTTCATTTGCTCTCTCAAGAAGTGATGGAAACGATCGTTCAGATCCAAGAAGTGACGACGGATATTGAACTGAGCTTAGATGATTCTGAGCAAACGGCTCGCAATCTCAACAAAACCTCCAGGCAACTCCAGAACAAACTGACCAAACTGCGAATGCGCCCTTTATCAGACGTACTCGATCGCTTCCCTAGAGCGCTCCGCGAACTATCTTTGCAACACGGTAAACCCGTTCAGCTTAAAGTCGGCGGTGGCAATACCCTTGTCGATCGTAATATTCTAGAAGCGTTAAATGATCCCTTAATGCATATTCTCCGGAATGCTTTTGATCATGGCATTGAAGCGGCAGAAACACGCGCTGCCCAAGGTAAACCGGAAGAAGGTTTGATTGAAATTTGCGCCGCACACCGCAATAATCGTACCGTTATTACCGTCCGAGATGATGGCGGCGGGATTCCCCTTAACAAGGTGCGCGCCAAAGCTCGACAGATGGGTTTGGATGAAGTTTTGCTGGCAGCCGCCAGTGAAGAAGATCTGCTGTCACTCATTTTTGAACCCGGATTTAGTACCTCAGATCAAGTCACGGCTTTGTCAGGGCGCGGCGTGGGAATGGATGTCGTGCGCGATCGCCTCAAGCAAATTCAAGGCGAAATCACCGTTGCCACCGAGCCTGGAAAGGGTACCACCTTTACCTTATCGGTACCCTTTACCCTCACCGTTAGCCGCGTTTTAATTGCCGAAAGTAACCGAATGCTGCTGGCATTCCCCATCGACCTGATCGAAGAAATGGTGCTGCTGCCCGCCGAGCAAGTCATGCTGATGGCAGGCAGCGAAGTGTTTAACTGGGAAGGTCTGGTTGTGCAGCTAATTCGCCTGGCAGAATGGCTAGAGTTTAACTGTCCGCGTCAACTGGATGGCATGGAAGCCGCAGCTTCGGTCAATGTGCCAACTGTGTTGATGTTGAATCAGGGTAACCAAGTGGTGGGGCTAGAAATCGATCGCTCTTGGGGTGAACAAGAAGTCGCGATTCGCAAGGTTGAGGGGCTGCTGTCCATGCCACCCGGCTTTTCCAACTGCACCATTCTAGGCGATGGGCGCATTGTTCCCTTAGTCGATATCTCAGAACTGCTCCGTTGGATTGCTAGCTCCGAGCGTGCCCGTGTCGATTCCAGCCCAGCCCGTTCTCACTTACCGCCTGCCTCTAGCCCTAGACCGTCCGTGGTGCATGGCGATCGCCACCCGACTATTCTTGTGGTCGATGATTCTATCAACGTCCGCCGCTTCTTGGCACTCACCTTAGAAAAAGCAGGGTATCAGGTGGCGCAAGCCAAAGATGGACAAGATGCGCTAGATAAACTGTCGGCAGGCTTAACCGTCCAGGCGATCGTCTGTGACATTGAAATGCCTCGCCTGGATGGATTTGGCTTTTTAGCCCGCTTCAAAGCCGACTCCACCTTCGAGCAAATCCCAGTCACGATGTTGACCTCCCGCAGTGGTGAAAAACATCGGCAGCTAGCCATGAGTTTAGGTGCAACTGCTTACTTCTCTAAGCCCTACAATGAGCAAGCGTTGCTCCAAACTTTGAAGCAACTGATTGCGGTATAGGAGCATTCTTCCATGTCTCGAATCTCTCAACGGCTTACCAATCGGCGGGCTGAACCTCTCCAGAAGCTGATTGTCTTTCAGATTCGTCATGAGTGGTTTGCCGTTCTTATTCAATTTGCCCACAAAGTAGTTCCTTTGGGCTTAGTCTATGGCGCACCTCAAGGTGGCATCAATCTCACCCATTATCAAGATCGTGAGGTTCCCGTGATTGATATTGAGCGGCGGGTATTTAGTAACGTGATCAATTTATCGTTACCGTCTGCGTTAACTGAGGCAAGTCATTCGCCTAAACAAGCCTCTCCTCAAGCAGTTCTAGAAAGCCAGCGCCACCTTATGCTTGTGGAAGATGCGCAGGGTTCCTTAGTTGGAATTCCTATGAATTCACCGCCCCTACTACGGCGAGTTCCAAAATCTGCGTTCTCACCTGTTCCTGCAATTTATTTAGCGGAAGGCAATATTCGGTGCATCAGCGCACTCATTACCGTATCTGAGAGTGAGCCACCGTTCTTCTTGTTGAACCTTGACCAGGTGTTGCAACAGGGGGCGATCGCTCCGACACACCAGCCAGGGAACGCATCAAGAGACTTACCTGAGGGCGCACCCCGATCGCTGCAACAGAGTGCTGACAACAATTGTTGATAGCCTTAGCGTTCCCTGATCATTTAATTGAGAGGTATTTAGTTAAGGGGATGATGTTCACTCAAGAGCTTTTCGACGCGGGCTTCATCAACGCGGGCAGTGAGCCTGCGGGCTTCGTGAGTATCTCGCGTTGTTTTTGAGATGCTAATGGTAGAACCCACCGTGAAAGCTAAACCCATAGCAAGATACCCTTTAATCCAACCATCTACTGGCAAATAGGTAATGCCGATCGCGGTCGCTGAAATTGAAACTATAAAGGAAGCCCAAGCTTGGATAATCCAGGCAGCGCTGTGAGCTTGGGGCATAGAATGTTCTCGATTGATCATTATTTCTGGCTCCAGTAAAATTAGTTCTTCCTAACCATAGATCGCAGGAATTTAAGGGTGCTTTCCAGTAGACAGTTGTTAGGTTTGGTTAAAGTATTGAGCAGGAGCGAAGAGGGTCAGAACGACGAGATGACTAGATTTGTATTCTTTAAAGACAATACTTTGTCTATTGACTGTTGAGCCGTGCCCACGAAAGCCTGTGCCAATTTGAACAAGCTGGCACAGGGAGCGATGATGGCAAAGGACTGTTGGCATGACTCAATGCAGGTAAGATGCCTGCCCTAGGTTTTCACCATAATTCCAGAAGAGTCATATTTTTGATGCATTGCTGTATGAACTTTGCTGTTAACGATCGCTAACTCGCTGTGAATTTTAAGGCGACACCGTTCATGCAATAGCGATCGCCTGTAGGTTCAGGGCCATCGTTAAAGACGTGTCCTAAATGCCCGCCACACCGATGGCAATGAACTTCAGTGCGAGTGGTAAAAAATGATTGATCGACCGATGTTTCGATCGCGCCTTTAATGGGTGCATAAAAGCTGGGCCAGCCTGTGCCGCTATCGAATTTTGTCTCGGAGGTGAATACGGGCAAAGCACAGGCGGCACAGCTATAGGTGCCTTTGTTGAATTCGTGATCGAGGGGACTGGTGCCCGATCGCTCGGTGCCTTTTTGGCGCAGTACGTGAAACTGCTCTGGTGTTAAAGTCTTTCGCCATTCGACTTCGGTTTTGGTGACTTCAAAGGTTTCTAAGGGGGCGGCGATCGCGTCTCGTTTCCAGGGCAAGTAGCGAAATAATGCAGCGATGCCAATTAAGGCGGCACCAGATTGGAGAAAGTAGCGTTTTTTCATGGGTAGAGAGTTGGGTGAGGCCCTTAAGGGATCTGCGTGAAAACATAACACCAGTGAGATGCATTAACTTTTAGCCCCCTAAATTTCCCATTCTGGGGGACTTTGAAAAGTTCGGAAGTCTTGCCCCAGAATGGGGGATTTAGGGGGCGGTTTGGGACATTATTTAATTGTAACTCCTTAAACAGTATGAGCGATCGCCCTGAATGTTGCCTGATAGAAAGCTGAGAATTGGCTTCTGCTAATGCTTGTGTAATAATCTTTGTTCCATTTGTTACAGGGGTCGTCCCATTTATAAAAATGCTTGTAACCGATGTAGCATTCTTACAACAGAATCTTATCGATAGGATGGCATTAATCAGGTTTGTCAAAGCCTTTGTAACCAATGGGCAAGGGTTTCTTATGAGCGAGTAGACCTTTTTAGATGGTGGAGCGACCTATTCAATATAAGTACGGAGAAAAGCGGGAAATCTCTGTAAAAAAGATACAATCTCCTCGGAATTACGGTACTCGGAGCAGGGCTTGCTTGACTACAGTGGGTAGACTGTCATGTAGGAGAGGGCTGATGCCACGCCGGAAAAGAAATTCTCAGGTTATTGAAAAAGCACAACGCCGATTAGAGTCTTTGCGATCGGTTGATCCATTCTTAAATTTTGGCAACAATCTATCGGTGTCAACTTACACGGAATACATTGAACAAGGACAACAAGCGATCGCCAAATACAATACGCTGTTGTCGATGGTGGATGAGGCGCAGCAGGATTTAGAAGCGTTGGAGCAACAGATCGCAGACGTTTCTACGCGGTTGTTGCAAAGCGTGGGCGCACGCTATGGCAAACAAAGTGTGGAATACATGAAGGCAGGGGGAAGACCGCAGTCTTCTAAGCGCAAAACGGCGATCGCTTCGTCTACACCCTTGCCTGTCCCGCTATCAACTTCATTGGCTTCAGAAGCCAATGGTTTGGGGCAGAATGGAGTAACTGCTAGAGCTTAATTCGGCGTTGCTGAATTAAGGGACGAAAAGAAAAGTTTGCTCTCACCCTAGCCCTCTCCTTGGGGGCTACCATATACACATAAATCTCTGGATATGCTTCAGTCTTTTTCGCCCCCTAAATCCCCCATTCTGGGGGACTTTGAGCAGGAAGATTACAAATGAGTGTGGGCAAACTCTAGTCGTTATCTTCGCTCCATTAACTGCATGGATTCTCACCGTATTCGGGGCACTACTCCTAATATAATTGCTGCGGCTCGACAACTTCGACAGCATCTTACTCCGGCTGAAAAGATGCTGTGGGAAGCCTTAAGAAAACGCCAGATCAAAGGCTTAAAGTTTCGCTGTCAGCATCCAGTTGAGTCTTTTATTGTCGATTTTTATTGTCCACAGCACCGACTTGTGATTGAAGTGGATGGTGGTATTCATGATCAGCAAGTCGAGTATGATGCTACTCGAACTGAAAGACTCCATCACCTGGGTTATCGAGTAATGCGATTTCGCAACCGAGAAGTCATCTCAAACTTAAGTCAAGTGCTTCAGCAGATTGCTGAGGCGATCGAGTTTTAGTTCTGCTGCTCAAAGTCCCCCAGAATGGGGGATTTAGGGGGCGGTTCGCTAGGGACTTTGCTAGATTTGATCACTCGTGGGTGCACAATAGCCTAAAGGAGAGGGACAAGAGATCTGGTGCCCTTCTCCCTGGAGAAAAGGGCGGGGGATAAGGGCAAATTCATCTCTTCTATTCAGCAACGCCCTTAATTCTTTCTTGCTTCGACTTCATTAATCACATAAAAACCAGGTTTTAGCCTACAAAGACCAGATTTCAGCTTAGGAATCTGGTCTTTATTTGTATTGATCAGAGTATTTACCGAGAAGTGATTTGTATGGGCTGGGCACTTTATATGACAAGTCATTTCCTTCCCATCCTCCTAATTAGGTTATTCACTTATGTCTGCGATCGCCCCTGTTAAGTCTCTTGTTTTTATCGATGCCGCTGTCGTTGATTACCAAAGTTTGATTGATGGTTTAGTGCCTGGAACTGAGGCGATCGTGCTTGACCCTGCTCAGGATGGGGTTGAGCAAATGACAGCAACGCTGGCGAATCGGAGCGACATTCAAAGCGTGCATATTGTCTCGCACGGCAGTTCGGGAAGTCTACAACTGGGGGCGGCAACGCTGAATGGGGAGTCGATCGATCGCTATCAAGCACAGCTACAAGGGTGGCGATCGGCGTTGACCGAGGATGCAGATATCTTGCTGTATGGTTGCAACGTCGCTGCTGGAGATACTGGAGCAGCATTTATTCAGCAGGTACGACAATTAACAAGGGCTGAAATTGCAGCTTCTGCTCAACCGACAGGCAACCCTGCACTAGGTGGTGACTGGGAATTAGAAATTACAACAAAGTCCATGCTGATGCCCCAGGCTTTTTTGCCTGAGGTGCTAGAAGCTTATCCATTTGTGCTGGCACCTCCTGAACTAAGTGGAAATGATAGGGCTGCTATTCTAGGTGCTCCTGGTGATCCAGCATGGCTCACTGATGTTGTTAACAAGGTTCAAGCCACAGGACTCTTTAGCTTGGTAGATTCATTCAAGGTGGGAGGAACGGGGGCTGTCACCCCAACGTTGGCACAGTTGCAAAACTATGGCAGTATTTTGGTCTTCAGTGATACTGGTTTTCAAAACGCAACCCTACTAGGAGATACGCTAGCAAACTATGTAGACTCAGGCAGGGGGGTTGTGGTTAGCACCTTTGCTTTAGGGGGTGGTGCTACCTTGGGCGGACGATGGAATACCGGAGGCTATAGCCCGGTTGTAATTGGCGGTTCATCAACTGGGACAGCCACTCTAGGTACCATATTTAATCCCGCTCACCCCATTGTGCAAGGTGTCTCCAGTTTTAGCGGGGGTACAAGTAGTTATCGCGCCACTGGGACAGCAAATCCGAGTGCGACAGTGGTTGCGAATTGGAGTGACAACAGACTACTTGCAGTCGATTTGCAAACCTTTAATGGTGGAATTGTGGGGTTAAATTTTTACCCGCCTTCATCAACTGTAAGAGGAGATTTTTGGAATGCTGCAACCCAAGGTGCCTTGCTCATGGGGAATGCTCTTGAGTATATAGGAGGTTCAGCGGTAAGGAGCACTGCAACAGAAGATGCGGTTAGTTACAACATTAATTTGCTTGCCAATGCAACAGACCCTGACGGAGATCCCTTAAATGTCAGTAACCTGATCCTTGCAAGTGGCAATGCTACGGGTGTAACTGTCATTGGCAACGATTTAAGCGTTAGCCCTAGCGCCTACAACTTCCTGAGCAGTGGTCAAAGCGAAATTATTAACTATAGCTACAACATCATTGATGGCAATGGTGGCAGTATTGCTCAAACTGCCAAAATTACCATAACTGGTCTTAACGATGCTCCTGTTTTAACAGGTAGTGCAACGCTGACAGCCATTGATGAAGACGTTTTAGATGTAGCAAATACGGGCACAAAAGTTTCGGCTTTAATTAACGGACTGATTACCGACGTAGATGGTGATCCGAAAGCGATCGCCATTACAGGCGTAGACAACACCAAGGGCGTTTGGCAATATTCTACCGATGGCGGCGCTATTTGGACAAACTTTAGCGCAACCCCCTCTGATGGTACGGCAACTGTCCTGGGTGCTACCTCCTTCTACCAAGCAAGTTTGGGCACTGCTCCGACTGCTCAAGGGCAATTATCATTCACCAATCTCAACCCTGTTACGCCTGCCCAACTGGGAACGCAAACCTTTGACAGCAGCGGTACCATCCTGAACACCGATGTTGATAGCAATATCTATGCTGGCTACAGTAACTTCTCCGGTGCGACTCCGGTTAATCCGCCCTTGCCCAAGCTCGATAACGTAGAGGGTTACAGCGTCTCCTTTAACCTACAACTGTTGACGGAATCTCACACCAACTCCAACCGGGCTGGGTTCAGCATCATTGTAGTCAGCAACGACAAAACTAAGGCGATCGAACTGGGCTTCCAAGATGGCAACATCTTTGCCCAAAAAGATGCTGGGTTTACAGCGGATGAGAGCGTGACATTCAACACCAAGCAATCCATCGATTATCGCTTAGAGGTGTTGGGCAATAGCTACACCCTGTTTGCTAACAACGCTCCCATTCTGACCGGAGCTTTACGCGATTACTCTGCCTTTAGTGGCGCGATCGATCCCTACGAAACCCCAAACTTCATCTTTTTAGGCGATGATTCCACCTCTGCCCAGGGCAGCTTTAACCTCAGCCAAGTGGTTGTGCAAACAGATAACCGAGTGCGCTTTGTACCAAACGCCAATGAGAACGGAAACTCTACGATTAACTTTAGAGCTTGGGATACAACAGATGGTGCGAGTGCAGGGGCGATCGTTGACGCTTCTGTGAACGGAGGCATTAACGCCTATAGTGCTGTCGCTGAAACCGCAACGATCGCCGTCACTGCGGTCAACGATGCTCCCACCATCAGCGGTACTCCAGCCGTCACGATCGCTGAAGACAGCCTCTACAGCTTCATTCCTAGTGCGATCGATGTTGATTTAGGCGATTCGCTCACTTTCTCCATCACCAACCAACCGACTTGGGCAAGCTTCAATTCTGCCACTGGGGAACTAAGCGGCACACCTATCAATGGCGATGTGGGCACAACCACTGGCATCATCATCAGTGTGAGCGATGGTATTGCCCCACCTGTTGATCTGCCAGCATTTGACTTAGCTGTCACAAACACCAACGATGCTCCGACGATCAGTGGTACTCCTGCTGTCACGATCGCCGAAGATAGCCCTTATAGCTTTATTCCTACTGCGATCGATGTTGATTTAGGCGATACCCTGACCTTCTCCATCGTCAACAAGCCATCTTGGGCAACTTTTAACCCTGCCACTGGAGAACTGAGCGGCACACCTATTAATGGCGATGTCGGCACGACCAACGGCATCATCATTAGCGTCAGTGATGGCATTGCTGCACCCGTTGATCTGCCAGCATTTAACTTAGCGGTCACGAACACCAACGATGCTCCCACCATCAGCGGTACTCCAGCCGTCACGATCGCCGAAGATAGTTCTTATAGCTTTATTCCTACTGCGATCGATATTGACTCAGGCGATACCCTGACCTTCTCCATCGTCAACAAGCCATCTTGGGCAACTTTTAATCCTGCCACTGGAGAACTGAGCGGCACACCTATTAATGGCGATGTCGGCACGACCAACGGCATCATCATTAGTGTCAGTGATGGCATTGCTGCACCTGTTGACCTCCCGGCATTTAACCTGGCTGTAACTAACACCAACGATGCTCCGACGATCAGCGGTACTCCAGCAGTAACGATCGCCGAAGATAGTCCTTACAGCTTTATTCCCACAGCTACCGATGTTGATTTAGGCGATACGCTCGCCTTCTCCATCGTCAACAAACCGACCTGGGCAACTTTTAACTCTACCACTGGAGAACTGAGCGGCACACCCGTTAATGGCAATGTTGGCACGACCACTGGCATCATTATCAGCGTTAGCGATGGCACTACTACAGTCGCTCTATCACCATTCGATCTTGGCGTGACCAACGTCAACGATGCGCCAACAGTAACGACTGCGATCGTCGATCAAGCTGCTACCGAAGATACTCTTTTCACTTTTGCAGTTCCTCCCAACTCCTTTACTGACATTGATGCAGGTGATACCCTTACCTACACTGCCACTCAATCAGACAATGCTCCACTACCTCTTTGGCTCACCTTTAACGCAACCAACCAAACTTTCAGCGGCACGCCCGCCAATGGTGATATCGGTAACTTCGACATTAAAGTAACGGCTAAAGATAGCGCAAATGCTACGGTCGAAGATATCTTTAGCCTCACCGTTAATAGCGTTAATGATGCTCCCACCCTCGACAATCCGATCGCCGATCAACCTGCAACTGAAGATACTCTCTTTACCTTCGCAGTTCCTACCAACACCTTTAGTGATGTTGATACAGGCGATATTCTCACCTACACCGCCACCCAAGCAGACGACACTCCGCTACCCAGTTGGCTCACCTTCAATGCAACCACCCAAACCTTCAGCGGTACACCGCTCAATGCCCAAGTCGGCAGCTTAAACGTCAAAGTAAAAGCCACAGATACAGGGCTTTTAACGGCTGAAGATAGCTTTACGATGACGATCGCCAACACCAACGACACGCCAACCGTAACGAACGCGATCGCCGATCAATCTGCAACCGAAGACATACCTTTTACCTTCACTCTTCCTACCAACACCTTTACCGATGTCGATGCAGGCGACAGCCTTACCTACACCGCTACCCTTGCCAACAGTTCTCCACTCCCAACCTGGCTTGCTTTTAACCCCATCAGCCGCACCTTCAGCGGCACTCCCCGCAACGCCAACGTTGGCAACCTCGACCTCAAAGTCAAAGTTACAGACAAAGCAGGTGCAATAGCTGAAGATATCTTTGTGGTCAAAGTTGCCAATGTCAACCAACCCCCAGGGGTTGGCACCCCCATTACTCCTGTCCCTCAACAGGTCACAGCGACCCAAGCCTTCACCCTCAAAATTCCTACAGGCGCATTTACCGACCCCGATGCAGGCGACAGCCTCACCTTCTCCGCCAGCCTAGAGAGCGGTGCGCCCCTTCCCCCGTGGCTGGTATTCGACGCTAAAGCCGCATCATTTAGTGGTATTCCTGACTTCCCATCAGTCGGTAATTTGTCTCTGAAAGTCAATGCCACTGATGCTCAAGGGTCAAGAACAAGCCAGCTAGTAAGGTTTACGATCGCCAATCCCACTGGTATTACAGGCATATCGACTGCGTTAATTGACTTTTCGGGTGGCAAAAAAGGCGTTACTCGCAAAGCCAAGAAAGGGCAGCTTCTACGCGGCACTCACCGGAGCGACATTTTGAGAGGAACTAAGGGGAACGATCGCATCAACAGCGGCAGACGCAGCGATAGTCACGGCAAAGACAAGCTCTACGGCTTCAATGGCAACGATCGCCTTAAAGCAGGCGGCGGCAATGACTATGTAGATGGCGGTCAGGGCAATGACTTTCTGAAAGGTGGTAGAGGGCGTGATCTGCTGCTGGGAGGTGAAGGCAATGACAGAATTTTAGGAGGTGATGGCGACGATATTCTCGTGGGCGGTAGCGGGGCTGATATTCTGGCGGGCGGTAATGGTCGAGATATATTTGCCTTTGCGAATATCAATGAAGGGAAAGATGCGATCGTCGATTTCAGTCCTACTGAAGATTTAATTGATCTCCGCAGCCTCTTTGCCCAACCTCAATTTGCCGGAGCAACGCCGTACGTCCGCTACCTCAAATATGTGCAGATGACTCAAGTCGGAACCAGCACCGAAATCAAAATTGATGCGGATGGCAGCGGCGTAGGCAATACATTCACCACTCTGGCAACCTTAAACAACATTGGGATAGGGGCAATGGGTTCTCGCAACTTTGTCATTAGCTAATCCTTAGTCCATTCAAAACACACGATGTTCAAGCACATTCTGTAGAATGAATCATAGAATTAGTTCAGTTCATTCTACAGAGTGTCTTCAAAGGTTCATGAACAAGGTTGTTGTTGGTCTTTCAGGCGGGGTCGATAGCTCGGTGGCAGCGGCAACGCTCCATCGTCAGGGCTATGAAGTGGTGGGGCTAACCCTTTGGCTGATGAAGGGCAAAGGGCAATGCTGCTCTGATGGCATGGTTGATGCTGCTCGCCTCTGCGAAGAACTAGCAATTCCCCATCATGTCGTTGACAGCCGCGAGGTATTTCAAAAATATATCGTCGATTATTTGGTTAAAGGCTACGGGGCAGGCATTACGCCGCTGCCTTGTTCGCAGTGCAACAAAACCGTCAAATTTACGCCCATGCTTCACTACGCTCGTCAAGAGCTAGGCATTGAGCAAATCGCCACAGGGCACTATGCGCGAGTGAACTACGACCCAGAAAGCGATCGCCACCAATTGCTTCGGGCGATCGATCGCACCAAAGACCAATCCTACTTTCTCTACGACCTCAATCAAGACGTGTTAGCGAACGTCGTTTTTCCTTTAGGCGAACAAACCAAAGTCGAAACGCGCCAAATGGCAACGGAGTTTGGGTTGCACACTGCCGAAAAACCTGAAAGCCAAGACTTATGCCTAATCGAAGCCCACGGCTCCATGCAAATTTTTTTAGATAAATACCTGGCTCCTAAAACCGGAGACATCATCGACCCGGCTGGAATCGTTCTGGGACAGCATGAGGGCATTCACCATTACACCATTGGGCAACGCAAAGGCATTGGCATTGCCGCCGCCCATCCGCTGTATGTAATTGGTATTGATGCAGCTAAAAATCAGGTCATTGTAGGCGATCGCCACCACGCGCAAAACCCCGATTGCACCGTTAAGCAAATTAACTGGGTGTCGATGTCAGAACCAACCGCGCCCATTCATGCCGAAGTCCAAATCCGCTACCGATCGCCGGCTGTTGGGGCAACGATTGTACCGTTAGAGGGCGATCGGGCAAAAGTTGTGTTTGATGAACCCCAATTCAGCGTTACTCCAGGACAAGCAGCCGTTTGGTACAACGGCGATATTTTGCTGGGTGGCGGCGTTATTGAATAAGGATGGTCTGATCAGTCTTGTAACAAAGTCACCTCCACAATTCAGAAATTCAGACCAATATCATTGCCCAAAACGGTATCCACACAGGTAGCGCAAAAGGTGCATTCATAAGTACAGATCCGTGCCTCAACCGAGTCCAGCGACAACGCTCTGTTGCAATGCTCACAGGTTGGTCTGATCTCGAGCATATTTCTACTACTTGTGACGGCTAACGGTTCGCTTCACCCGCCGCTAGTAACCCTTTCGTTCTCACCTGCTACCTCTATACGGTCGGTGTGCAAAGGGATTATTTACCGCGCGCTCTACATCACCAAAGCATTACCTGCCTAAATACTTTTATTCCAGTATTCTAAACCAGTCAAAATTATGTTTTCTAGCCACTGCTTAAATCGCTCCACCAAATTCTCTTCATCATCTGCATAGGAAAATTGAAACGGAGAATCAGCTAGAGACTGAATATCGCTAATGTTACGTTCTCCCTCTTCAGCATCGTCTCTATGATAAGCACAGGCAGTACACACAAGCAGTCCTCGATATTCATGTCCAAGAGCGTGAAACGAAATAAGAAGTGTTGTTGATGTTTCTACATTAATAACTAATTGAATCCAGGTATGATAGTTCCGAAGATTAGCAAAATAACCTAATTGTTTAGCTGTCTCTACAATTTGGTAGCGATGATAATAAGAGCGGGGATCGCCAACAGTAGCAGAAATCGTAAAAACTTGTGCGTCGCTTACAAAATTTTGAATAGATAATTTAATTTCATCAGCAACATCCTGTAATCGGCTAGAAGCTATATCAAATAAGTTTGTGGCAAAACTTTCAGCCTTCTTACACCGCTCTTGAATAGATGCTGACTGGTTTTGTCTCAATTTATCGGCAATAGAGGAAATGATAACCTGAGTTCGCCGTGCCTCTGATAGAACCTGCTCTGATAGACCAAGGCTTCTCAGAAAAGCCTGCTTTTGGCTTTTTGCAAAGAGGTTAATTAAATCTGATAAACTACCTTGACCTGCTGCTTCTAGGGCTGCAATATAAACTGCTCGGTCATCGCGAGTGAGAACCAAAGGAAACCAGCTAGATTGAATGAAAACTAAACTAGCTAAACAACGAGCGACACGACCGTTACCATCCTGAAATGGGTGAATTTGAGTAAACCGATGATGCAATTATGCTGATTCGATTTCAGGAGGAATTTTTTGGTCGCAATGCTGATGATGTAGCTCAATCAATGTATCCATTTCAGACGAAACTTGTTCAGGAGGACAGTACTCATGAACAGTACCATCTGATCTTAGAGGATTGTTAGGTTGACGTTTCCAGTCACCTTTAATCAAAGAGACGCGGAATATCTTTTCTGTAAGTGGGTCTAGTGCTTCTGTGCTGTCCTGGCTCTGAGTTAGAAGCTGATGTAACTGCTTTATATAAGAGGTTGATAGTGTTCTTTGTCCACCTACAAAATCGAATAATCCTTCAATTGCGGCTTCTTGATCCTTAATCAGCGAAACTACTTGTCTGATAGGGCGATCTGTCGCTCCATGGGGGATCAATGCCTCCTTGATCCCTTGTTCAATCAATAAACGAGTAATACCACGATCGATCGTGTACAAACGCTCAATGATTCCAGTTTCAATAGCTATTTCTCTGCGTAGCTTCTCATTGAAAGACTGAAACTCTCCAGATTGACGTAAACGATCTGCTTGCTCATACCAGACAGTTACTAGAGGCGGCAACTCATAACTTGCCAAATCTTTCCAATTTGACGGTAAATCTGCTATCGGTCGCCACAACATAAACATTTTTTCGTACTGGCTCTTAAGTTAGTTTAGCACTTACTGTTTTCGCAGCACCTTCAAGTTCGCTATGTTCCAATGTTCAAGCATCTATGCCCTAACAGACCCACACTCAACAATGCCTCACCCATGACTAAGCGGCACAACTTCTTTTCAGAGAGAAACTTTCTGTACACCATCCTAAATTGGGTGGATAGCAAGAAACTTTCCTTATATTGTGGTTCGTCCATATCATGTAGAGCGAAAGAAGCTTTCCGCATATTTTGAGATTTGGTCAAGCTGTCTACGATCGCCCCCCGCTCCTCAGACTTTGATTGCTGCACTCAATTCTTGATGCGATCGCTCTGGGCAAACCAATCACAGGCTTTTCCTGATCGACACAATAGGATATTCTGAAGGATTGATTACTGAAGGGCTAACGGCAAATTTTTCCTATTTGTTGCCATTACTATAAAGAGAGAATTATTTTGAGTCAACACCCGGACAATATTGCTCCCCACGGTGGGCAACTGATCAATCGGTTCGCCAGCCCTACCCAACAGCAAGAGTTCCTCAGCAAAGCCGACCATCTCCCCAGGGTTCAGCTTGACGAGCGAGCTTTTTCAGATTTAGTCCTGATTGCGATCGGTGGATTTAGCCCTCTGACTGGGTTTATGGAACAGGCAGACTACGATCGCGTGGTCAAAGAGATGCACTTGGCGAACGGCTTGCCCTGGTCAATTCCGATCACGCTCTCAGTTACTGAAGAGATTGCTGCTCCCCTTCAAGAAGGCAGCTTAGTACGTTTAGATGACCTGAATGGACGATTTGTGGGTGTTCTAAATCTGACGCAGAAGTATCGCTACGATAAAACCCAAGAAGCCATCAACGTTTATCGCACCGATGAAGAAAAACATCCCGGTGTAAAAGTCGTTTATAGCCAGGGTGCAGTCAACTTAGCAGGTGATGTTTGGTTGCTCCAGCGCGATCCTCATCCGCTCTTCCCGGCTTACCAAATTGATCCTGTTGCGTCTCGATCAATGTTCCGCGAGAAAGGTTGGAAAACAATCGTCGGATTCCAGACCCGTAACCCAATTCATCGCGCCCACGAATATATTCAAAAGTGTGCCTTAGAAACCGTTGATGGTCTGTTTCTCCATCCCTTAGTTGGCGCAACGAAGGAAGACGATATTCCGGCTGATGTTCGGATGCGGTGCTATGAGATTTTGCTGGAGCATTACTATCCTAGCGATCGCGTCATTTTGGCAATTAACCCAGCCGCCATGCGCTACGCAGGACCCCGTGAAGCTATTTTCCATGCCCTTGTGCGGAAGAACTATGGGTGTACTCACTTCATTGTGGGGCGCGACCATGCAGGCGTAGGCGACTACTACGGCACCTACGATGCCCAGCACATCTTCAACGAGTTTGCCCCTGGTGAATTAGGCATCATGCCCATGATGTTTGAACACGCTTTCTACTGCAAGCGCACCGAAACCATGGCGACTACTAAAACTAGCCCTAGCACCCCCGAAGAACGGGTGCATCTATCGGGAACCAAGGTTCGAGAAATGCTGCGGCGTGGTGAATTGCCACCCCCAGAGTTTTCCCGTCCTGAAGTGGCGGCAGAATTGGCGCGGGTTATGAAAGGAGCCGAGTAGGCACAACGTTTTAGACTCCTGGATTTTTTAAGCGTCCGGGAGTCTGTTTCTTGGCTAATCTGGATAATCGGTAGCTCAAAAATTCTGCGATGATCGCTGATCTAACTTGCTGCGTGAGGGCGACATTTAAAGTTCAGGCATTTTAGGTTCAAAAGTACCCTCGTGGGTCATGTCATTCTGAGATGTTTGATCTATTGTGTTAATTAGATCAATCTATTAACAACCAGGAGCGCCTTATTATGCTCGCAGGTATCCTTTTAATTTCGGGCTATGGAATTCTCTACACCTTAGTCATTCGTCGAATTAATCAATCTAGTAGTTTGTCTTAACGTTGAGTTTTACCGTCTGTACTGATTTTAGTGAATCGAGTTAACTAAATTGTGACCTGTACTAAAACCAATTAAAGTTGCTTACTTGGATTCAATTTTGGAACGTCATACGAATAGAAATAAGCATGACTTCGAGATGAAATTTGAGAAGCAGGAAAAGAAAATTGAAGATGCTGGACGTAGTTCAGTGCAGTAGCCTGATTAATTGTCGATGCGCAATCCAGACAAGAAAGAGACGCTCCGATGACCGTCTCTTTCTTAATATTAAAAACTAAACTGAAAACATCTGAGCCTATTCTGCTCCTAGCAATTCCACATCAAAAAGCAGGGTTGCGTTGGGGGGAATAACACCACCTGCACCCCGCGCACCGTAGCCTAAGTCTGGGGGAATGATCAACTGGCGTTGACCACCAATTTTCATTGAAGCAATGCCTTCATCCCAACCTTTGATAACGCGACCTGCACCTAAGGGAAACTGAAACGGCTGACCGCGATCGCGCGAACTATCAAACTTGGTGCCATTCTCTAGTGTGCCAGTGTAATGAACTGAGACGGTTTGCCCTTTCTGAGGGGTTGCGCCTGTCCCTTCAACAATTTCGACGTACTTTAGACCAGAATCAGTTGTAGTTACATTTTCTTCTGGGCTGAGATCGGCTTGGGACATAGGAGTTGCCTCAGGTTGGGTAAGTAAATTAGCTTGAGCCACTAAGGTGGGCTTGGCAGCAGACTGTTCAACTGCCACTGGAGCAGTTTGAGAAAGCCCAGCGGCGATCGCTTCTCCCCTCTGGGTCATCTGAGCCACGACCAAGAACAAGATGCAAGTCACCATGACTCCAAAACTGATGAGAATTTCCCGCAAAATATCGATCCTCCTGTGATTCTCAACAAGGGTATTAAAATCCCAAGCCCCAGTTTAACGCCAAAGCTCACCCCCAGAACCTACCGCCAAAGCTTATTTTCTAAATCCCTAACCTGTCGCTCTAAGCGATCCAACCGCCCCCGTAGCTCATCCATTTCGTTCTGCCGAGGCACGCCCAAGTCTTGCATAATGTTGCGAACTTGGCGCTGCATCTGGGCTTCCCAATTACCCTGCTCAGACTTCACCTGCTGCATTAAATCATTGGCTAACTTAGCCGCTTGCTCAGGATCAAGCTTGCCATCTTTGACTAACTGATCAGTCGCATCACGCAGTTTTTCTGCCACCATTGAGGTGGTGCCAATGCCAAACATAAGAAGCTGATTGAGTAAATTATTGTTGTCCATGAGAATTCCTGAAGTGTCAGAAGCAAGCCCAATTAATGTAACGCTCTTCAGCCTACAGTGATATTTTGGCAAACTTAGAGACTAATGACGTTAGGGTCGGTTGCCCTTTTATAGGCGGGTAACCGAATATAGAAAGAGTGATTCTTTTCAAAAATTAACCTATGGTCATTGAGTGGCTTAAGTTTACAGTCTTAGCTGAACTACGCGAACAATTCGTCCAAAAGGATGCTGAAATTTGGACTTCTGTTCTGGCTAAATATCCTGGATTTCTGAATAAAGAAGTTTGGATCAGCCCAGATCGCTTAGGCGAAGTAATTGCCGTGATTCGTTGGCAAAGCCTAGAACAATGGCAAGCAATTCCTACTACCGTATTAGATGACACCGAAGCTCGATTCCTAGAAGCGATGGGCGATACGTACAAGCTCGTCGAAGTCAGCAAATACCAGGTTCGTAAGTTCTCGTAAAATCCTCCTCCCATGCCCACTTGTCCTCGCTGCCACCATCTCGTCGATGCTCAGGCGATCGCCTGTCCCATTTGTCGCACAGCACTCAAAGCCCACGGTCATCCCGGCATTCCTCTTTACCGGGCTACCAGCGCGGAACCTCTCTGCAATACCTGCATCTACCATGCTGACGATACCTGCAACTTTCCACAGCGCCCTAACGCCCAAGAATGCACGCTTTACCTCAATCCTCAAATGCAGCAGATTACTAAGCCTGTCAAACGCCAGCCTTCTTTGGCACTATGGGTTAAGCGCAATGCTGGATGGTTAATTCTACTAGGGCTATTTGCCCTTGTGATGCTAAATGTTCTACGGATGAATTGACAATGTTTGCTTAAGCTTGCTTAAGACAAGATTTGCTCAGACATAGATGTTTGCCCAAGAATACCTTGAGCAAACATCGGCTCTGAAGCTATGACCTAAATCTTGTCTCTAGCGTCTTTTCTTCTTACCCCAGTAGCGGGTCACCAGCTTTTCCAGTTCTACCCAAATAAACACCAATGTGCTGGTGCCGATACAGATCATTAGCTCTGTCAAGCTCAAATAATGGGTTCCAAAGAAAACCCGTAATGGTTCTACATAGATTAGCAAGAGTTGCAAAAGGCTGGTCACGCCAACTGCCAACAAAAGAAAGGGATTTGAAAAGGGATTTAGCTCGATCGTTAACCGACTGTTTGATCGAACAGCTAGGGCATGACCCATTTGCGAGAGGCAAAGCGTGGTAAATACCATGGTTTTCCAGCGCTCAGGATCGCCACCTGTAGTCTGGGTGTATTGATATGACCAAAGCATGAGGGCGATCGTTACGACTGCCAGGACTACGCCAACTCGGATCATGTAAAACCCTAAACCCCGTGAGAAAATACTCTCTGTTGGGCTGTGGGGTGGACGATCCATCACGTTAGGTTCCGCAGGTTCAACTGCCAGTGCCAGTGCGGGCAATCCATCAGTAACCAGGTTCATCCACAAAATTTGCAGCGGTGTTAAGGGCAAACCGCCAGTTGCCAAAAGAATTGGGGCAGCGGCAATGGTCAACACTTCGCCAATATTTGACCCCAAAATATATTTAATAAAGCGACGAATGTTAGTATAAACGACTCGCCCTTCCTCGACTGCCGAAACAATGGTGGCGAAGTTGTCATCTTGCAGCACCATGTCGCTGGCTTCTTTGCTCACATCTGTGCCTGTGATCCCCATGGCAATTCCAATTGCCGACTGCTTCAGCGCAGGCGCATCGTTAACCCCATCTCCGGTCATTGCCACAATCTCTCCTTGGGTTTGCAAGGCTTGGACAATGCGAAGTTTATGCTCTGGGGCAACTCGGGCATAAATGCTAACGCGCTCAACTTGGTCTTGGAGTTCTGATTGGCTTAATTTTTCGAGTTGTTGTCCAATCAGCACTTCATCGTTGGCACCTGCAATGCCCAGTTGTGCCGCGATCGCTCGTGCTGTTAGTTGATGATCACCCGTGATCATCACCGGACGAATTCCCGCCGATCGACACCGAGCCACGGCATCCCGTACCTCTGGTCGAGGGGCATCAAGCATATCCACCAGCCCTAGCCAAGTCATTCCTTGCTCTGTGCTCTCATCGGTTCCTGCTGCTGGAATTTCGCTGAGTAACTTGTAGGCAAACCCTAACACCCGTAGCCCTTTTGCCGCTAGTTGATCATTTCTTTCCAAAATCTCGGTTTGGTGCTGCCGGGTAAGCGACTTAACACCGCCTGCATAGAACTGATGACAGCGCTCTAAAACCAGTTCAGGCGAACCTTTACAAACTAAGACGTAGACTCCAGCTTTCTCATCTTGCACAATCACACTCATGCGCTTTCGCTCAGAAGAAAAAGGAAATTCTGCAACGCGCGGCAGTGTATTGGAGGTCTGGTGTGCCCAAACTCCAGCCTTTCCAGATGCTACTAACAAAGCCCCTTCGGTTGGGTCGCCTAGAATTGCCCATTCACCATTCTCTTTTTGTAAGACTGCATCATTACAAAGCGTACAAGCAAGTAGAAGCAACTGAAGATCAGACTCGTTTTGAAGTGCGATCGCCTTCTGGTTATCTTCTCCCCACCGATAAAATTGTCCCTCAGGCACGTATCCATGCCCTGTTAACCGAAACGCCTCTTCTGTAGTGTGCATCGACTGCACCACCATTTTATTCTGGGTTAAAGTTCCCGTTTTATCTGAACAAATCGTGGTTACCGAACCCAGGGTTTCTACTGCGGGGAGTTTCCGAATCAGCGCTTGTCGTTTGACCATTCGCTGCGTGCCCAGTGCCAGAGTCACCGTGATGACGGCTGGTAGCCCCTCTGGAACAACCGCTACTGCCATGCTTAAAGACACCTCTACTAGGTCTTTAAAGCTGCCCCAGCCCGATACGAGTAAGCCGCCGATAATCACGATCGCCACTAAAATTAGCGCGCCTGTCACCAACGTATTACTCAGCTGATCCATGCGTTTCTGCAAAGGCGTTGCCTCTGTCTCAACTGACTGAAGCAGCGTCGCAATTTTTCCTAGTTCTGTACTCATTCCAGTATGGGTGACTAACACCATGCCTCGCCCTTGCACGACCTCAGTTCCCTGAAATACCATGTTGACGCGATCGCCCAACGCCGTATCAGCCGCCAGTTCTCCCTCTACCCGCTTGGTCACCGCTTGCGCCTCACCGGTCAGCGCCGACTCCCGCACCTGAAGGTTGACGGCATCTAGCAATCGACCATCTGCCGACATTTGGACACCCGCTTCCATCAACATCAAGTCTCCAGGCACCAGTTCCTTAGAACCCACCTCTTGCATCTTGCCGTCGCGTAGCACCCGTACCTGGGGCGAAGACATATTTTTAAGTGCTGCTAAAGCCTTTTCTGCCCGGCTCTCTTGAACGTAACCAAGGACTCCGTTCAAAATAACGATCGCCAGAATTGCGATCGTATCTTTAAAGGGAATTTCTCCAGGCTTCAAGTTGCCCTGCAACAAATCCATTAAATTCAGACCACCGTTGATCAAAGCTACGGCGATCAGCATGACCAACATAATGTTCTTGAACTGATCCACCAGAATCATCCAGGCGTTTCTTCCCCCCGACTCCTGAAGTTCGTTCAATCCATATTGCTGCCGCCGTTCGGTGACTTGGGCAGATCGCAGACCTGTCTGGCGATCGCTTTGTAGCTCTCTCACCGCTTCGTCAGGAGCCATTTCATGCCAAATCAAATGATCGATACTCATAGGTGAGAAGAGGAAGAATGGTACAAGAGTAAAACGTTAACATGTAGTACTGTAACCCAGTCTTAATAGTTGGCAGTCTAACTTTTTTGCAATGCTTGTCATAGCTTCTGCACACAATGGCAGGTAAAGCGGCTAAACATAGTCATTAAAGACAGTCACTAAAGAATACATCTGTGTGTAAAGCGTGACTTGTACGCAGGTGCAACTCCTTAAAAATTGCCTGTCGGATGCCATCTATAATTTACTGTGCAAAGACTTAAACCATGGCTGGGGAGAAAAGCTGAATTCTCCCCTGATCAAGAATATTAAGAGAGAAATAATGCTGGCAAAACGAATCTTGCCCTGTCTAGATGTCAAAGCTGGACGGGTGGTGAAAGGAATTAACTTTGTTAATCTGCGAGATGCGGGTGATCCGGTGGAACTAGCGCAACTCTATAACCAGGCAGGAGCAGACGAGCTAGTGTTTTTAGATATCACTGCCACCCACGAAGACCGAGGCGTAATCTATGACGTGGTTCAACGGACTGCCGAGCAAGTTTTTATTCCGCTAACAGTGGGTGGAGGGATTCAATCCTTAGAGACTATTAAAAAATTGTTACGAGCTGGAGCAGACAAGATTAGTATCAATTCTGCTGCGGTTAAAGACCCAGACTTGATTAACCAGGCAAGCGATCGCTTTGGCAACTCATGTATTGTCATTGCTATTGATGCCCGCCGTCGCACTGATCCTAATAATACAGACCCTAATAATACTGATCTTGAGAATCCTGGCTGGGACGTATATGTCCGGGGTGGACGCGAAAATACAGGCATAGATGCGATCGCATGGGCAAAAGAAGTGGCAGAGCGGGGTGCAGGTGAACTCCTTATCACTAGTATGGACGCTGATGGAACTCAGGCAGGCTACGACTTGGCACTGACTCGCATCATTGCCGAACAAGTCCAAATTCCTGTGATTGCCTCTGGCGGAGCGGGCAACTGCGAACACATCTACGATGCCCTGACTGAGGGCAGAGCCGAAGCTGCCCTGCTTGCGTCGCTGCTGCACTATGGGCATTTAACGGTAGCTGAAATCAAGCAACACTTGGCAGTCCATCAAGTCTTAGTTCGTCAATGATCTGAGTTGAGCAACGATAGGGTCAAACGCAAGAGAGCTAGAAAGTGAGTTGAGGGCGATCGGTGCAGCGTGATGAGAGTAGTCTTCCAATTTTCTTCAAGCTCAGTTTCTGAGAATCAGTTAATATATATAAATATTACAGTTCATAGATTGCTTTAGTAATGGTCGTTATTCTCTTTATCGTAGTCTGCCTAGTAGCATGGGCTTTGCACCTCATGCAAGAAGCCGTTCAGCGTCGTGAGTTTTCTCTCATGCTGGCAGGTTTTCTAGTCTCGTCTGCTGCCGCTGCCCTGGTCGGTGTCTATTTTCTTATGGGGCACTATGTAGGCTACATGACAGAGATGACTCAGAGAGTCGCTCTTTACAATCAGTCCTACGACGTGTCTACCCTACCTTTCACTGAAAGCTGGGCTGAAGAATGGGTTGGTCAGACGAGCGAAACTCGGATGAGATAAGAAATGTAAACTAAACATTTCTAATATCTAAACTCCTCAAAATCCGGATTTCAAAACTTTTTGGTGTAGTTAACCCTGAGCCTGGTTCTTGTGCTACAAATACTGTCGATAGAGTGCAAGAGTGCGTTAAGCAGTTCTTGCTATTTATCCTAGCTTTGATGCAGTACTTCCTGTAGACTCTGCCTGATTCATGTTTTATTCTTGCACCTACAAAGATTTCAGATGCCCTTTCAGATTTTTCACCTGGCTGCATTTCTGATATCCGCTGTAGTGGTTCTGTTAACCACTCCCACCGTCAGAAAAATTGGACTTAAGAGCGGACGCTTTGACCCTCCGGGTGGGCGTAAGGTGCATAAGCATCCGATGGTACGCCTAGGAGGGGTGTCTATTTTTATGGGCACGCTGATTGCCCTCCTGTTTGTTTGGGGGACGGGTGGGTTTGGCGTGTTGCCGCCTGATAAAGAGTATGAAATTTGGGGAGTAACCCTGGGTGGCTTGGCTTTTTTCTTGATTGGCTTAGCCGATGACTTGGTTAGCTTGTCGCCTCAACTGCGCTTGTTATTACAGTCGATCGTTGCAGGTTTTGCTTGGCAAGCAGGGGTAAGCATTGATTTTCTCTCCTTCCCATTTCAGCCCGCTCCAGTTTTGCTGCCGCTCTGGGTCAGCTTTGCTGTGACTATTATTTGGTTGGTGGGTATGGCAAATGCTATTAATTGGATTGATGGCTTAGATGGTTTAGCCGCAGGCGTTTCAGGGATTGCTGCGGTGATTATGCTAATCGTTTGTTTGGCGATGAATCAACCCGCTGCGGGTTTAGTAGTGGCTGCACTTGCAGGAGGCTCGTTGGGTTTTTTGCGCTACAACTTTAACCCGGCACAAATTTTTATGGGAGATGGGGGAGCCTATTTTATGGGCTTTACTTTGGCAGGCGTGGGAGTGATTGGGCTGGTTAAGAGCGTTACGACTCTGGCGGTTCTGTTACCTACCTTAATTTTAGCCGTTCCTATTTTTGATATGTCTGCCGTTATTTTTGAGCGATTGCGTCGGGGCAAATCGCCGTTTACGGCTGATAAAAGCCATCTTCATCATCGATTGTTGAAGGCAGGGCTTTCCCATCGGCTGGCGGTGCTGTTTATTTACACGCTTACCCTGTGGGTGGGTAGCTTGGCGCTGGCGTTTTCTCGAATTCCTAATGGGGTAGCATTTGCGATCGCTGCCACTGCTCTACTGAGCTATACGGGTTGGCACGTTCATCGGCACGCCCGTCCTTAATTTGCAAACTGCGAGGAATCTGCTATGAGTGCTGAAATTATTTGCATCGGCACTGAGATGCTGTTGGGAGAAATTCTTAACTCGAATGCTCGGTACTTGGCACAGCAGTTGGCGATTCTAGGGATTCCTCACTACTATCAAACCGTGGTGGGCGATAATGTTCCTCGCATTCATCAGGTGTTGGAGTTAGCTTGTAGGCGATCGCAAATCTTGATCTTTACAGGCGGGTTAGGGCCCACTCCTGACGATTTGACAACAGAGGCGATCGCTCAGTTTTTCAACACGCCCCTCATTGAAAAGCCCGAAGTCCTGGAAGACATTCGCCAAAAATTTGCGCGGCGCGGACGAGAAATGTCTCCTAGCAACCGCAAGCAAGCATTAATTCCTAAAGGCGCAATCCTCTTGCCTAACCCAACAGGCAGCGCTCCTGGCATGATTTGGCAGCCCCGTCCCGATCTGACTCTTTTAACATTTCCAGGCGTACCTAGGGAAATGCACGTTATGTGGGAGCAGACTGCCGTCCCTTATTTGCGAAGTCAAGGGTGGGGTGCAGAGACGATCTATAGCCGCACCTTGCGGTTTTGGGGCATTCCTGAATCGACGTTGGCAGAAAAGGTTGATGATTTCTTAGCTTTGGAAAATCCGACAGTGGCTCCCTATGCTGGAAACGGTGAGGCTCGTCTGCGCATTTCGGCTAAAGCGACTACCGAAGCAGCGGCGCTAGCTGCCATCGATCCCATCGACCAGAAAATTCGTGACCTGATTGGAGACGACTGCTATGGAGCCGATGAGGATACGATCGCCTCGGTGACAGGCAATTTACTTAAGGCATCTCAACAAACGGTGTCGGTTGCCGAATCTTGTACGGGCGGCGGATTAGGGCATTTGTTGACCGCGACTGCGGGGAGTTCGGCTTATTTCTGGGGCGGCGTGATTTCCTATGACAATCAGGTCAAGGTAAACCTGTTAGGCGTAGGCGCGGAAGTATTGGAGCAGCAAGGAGCCGTTAGCGCTGAAGTGGCTTGTCAAATGGCAACTGGCGTACGCGATCGCCTTAACACAACGTGGGGGTTGAGCATTACTGGCATTGCGGGTCCGGAAGGTGGAACGGAGGCAAAACCTGTAGGATTGGTCTACATTGGCGTAGCTTCTAAGACGGGAGTAGAGAGCTTTCGGTACTTGTTTGGCGCTTTCCGCGATCGTGATTTTATCCGCTATCTCAGCGCTTGTACGGCGATCGATTTGCTGCGCCGGAAACTGCTGGCTGGTTAAGAATTTTGGCTCACTTTAAGCTTTAGCCAAAAGCAAGACACTGATAAACTGGTTGGGATTGAACTTTGATTTGGAGCGGTGATGGAAATCGGACAAAGAGTGCGCGTGCGTCGGTTACGCGATCGGACTTCTCAAGAAGTTATTGATCATCTAGGGCAGTACGGCGTTATTAAAGATTACAAAGTAATGGATGGTAACACCGTCGGGCGAGTCGTGAAATTTGATGATAGTTTTACGACCTGGTTTTTTGAAGATGAATTAGAACCCGCAGCCTAACCTAGAAACCACTGAGACGATCCACTGGGTCGTCTCGTTTCTAAAATTTCTTTTACCCGCTCCTTGCTTTTTTTCGTCATTACTATAGAAGAAGAGATCGCAACGTTTAGGATATTGAAAACATGGCTCTGGTTTTGACGTTTTTGGGTAAAGGTGGGACGGGTCGATCGACCCTGGCGATCGCGGCTGCTAAGCAATTCGCAGCCCAGGGTCAGCGTGTGCTCCTGGCAGGGCAAGACCCAACCCCTGCCTTTTCTATGCTGGTCGGTACGTCTCTTAGCGGCAACCCTCAAGAAATTGCGCCTAATCTACAGGCGGTGCAGTTGCAAATGACGGCACTGCTAGAAAAGAACTGGGAAGAGTTGAAGCAGCAAGAAGCGCAGTATTTACGAACGCCGTTTTTTAAGGCAGTTTATGGGCAAGAGTTGGGCGTTTTACCTGGCATGGACAGCGCTCTGGCAATGAATGCGATCCGCGAGTACGATGCCAGCGGCTTGTATGACGTAATTGTGTTTGACAGCACGGGCGACCAAACTACCATTCGCACTCTAGGACTACCAGAAACCATGGGCTGGTACATTCGGCGGTTTCGGCAGGTTTTTGCAGATTCAGATTTGGGTAAAACGCTCTCGCCGTTTATTCAACCGATCGCCGCTGCGGTGCTAAATGTGAACTGGTCAGGAGGCGATTTATTTTCTCAACCCGCTGGGCAGCAGATGAATAATATGCTGGAGCAAGGAAAGGCGGCGGTGGCAGACCCTAACCGAGTTTTGGCGTATTTAGTCACAACAGGCGATGAAGGGGCGATCGCATCGGCAAAGTATCTTTGGGGTAGTGCGCAACAGATGGGCTTGACCGTAGGCGGCGTATTGTTGAATGAAACGGGCGTAGTCGAAGCGGTGCGATCGGAGTTTCACCCGTTGCCTGTGAATCACATTCCGTCTAAGGTGGGCGACGATTGGCAGCCCTTAATGAACGCGCTCCCCGATTTTCATCAGGCAAGTCAAGCCCCTCGACCGATTACCATCAATACGGCTGAACGCAAGGTATCGCTATTTTTGCCAGGTTTTGATAAGAAGCAGGTGAAGCTAACTCAGTATGGGCCAGAGGTGACGATTGAGGCAGGCGACCAACGGCGTAATATCTTGTTGCCGTCTGAGTTGAGCGGACGGCAGGTGACAGGCGCGAAATTTCAGGATGGGTATTTGATTATTTCGTTCTAGAGAATACGATAGACTGCTCGCTGCGCAATTTTGACATCCTGCCCGCTCTAAAAAGACGGAGTTTCTCGGAGGTTTTGATGACCCAAGCTCTATCCCAAACCTTGCTAACCTTTGAGGAGTACTGTGCCTATGACGATGGGACTGATACTCGCTATGAACTAGAGGCAGGAGTTCTGACCCTAATGCCCCCCAAAAGCCCCCGAAATAGCCGTATTGCGCTATGGCTCCTGACTCAATTTTTGCCTTTTGTACTGCTCAATCAACTCACCAACAAAGCTGAAATCTTTGTTGGAGGTAGCCGTGCAACTTGCCGTCTCCCCGATCTTGTCGTGCTATCTCCAGAATTAGCTGCAATTCTTGAAGCTGAAACCAGGGAAACCATTACCTTCGATATGCCGCCGCCACTGTTAGTGGTAGAAGTCGTTTCGCCAGGAAAAAGGAATGAAGACCGAGATTATCGGTACAAGCGATCGGAGTATGCTGCTAGAGGCGTTGCTGAGTATTGGATTATCGATCCTATCAAAAGCCAAGTCATGATCCTGACGTTAGTGGAAGGGCTGTATGAAGAAAAAATCTTTAGCGGAGCCGATCGCCTTCAATCTGAGATCTTTAGAGAGTTGAATCTAACAGCAGATCAGGTTTTTGCAGTTAGATAGAGCGTTATAGAAAAGCAGCAGTTTCTGATAAGAGGCAAGTGAGTGGGGCGAAGTTTCAGGATGGGTATTTGATCATTTTGTTCTAGGGAATACGATAAACTCTGAAGATGTAACCCAGCGACTTCAGGCTTTCCATGACCAGCAACCAACCGCCCGATCGCCTCGATCGCATTGAGCGTGTTTTAGACAACCTAGCCGCCAACCTAGCTGAAGAAAGAGAGAGGCGGCTAGATCTGCGTCAAGATCTGGACGGTGAAGCCGAGCGTTGGGCAGCAACCATCCGAATAGTAGATAGCAACGCCAGGGCGATCGCCGAGCAGCGAGAAGTATGGGCAGAAACCCGGCAGTTTGTAGAGAATCACGGTATGACAATCGCCGAAATTCGACAATTAACAGAGAGCAACACCAGGGCGATCGCGGCTAATTCTGATACGGCGGCACAGCAGGGGGAAGAAATGAGAGCCAGTATTACTGATTTGGTTAACATGATTACCACTCAGGCGGAACAGGCAGAAATCGACCGCGCAGAATTCCGAGCAACAGTTCAGCAGATTCTTGAAGTACTGACTCAGCGATTTACAAGCAACGGTCATTAACGAAGAAGTTTCATGACCAACCCACAAAGCTCTCAACCCGAACTGGATATCGTCCTATACTGAACCGCTTTCCATGACTGCTTTTCCTACGAACCGTGCCACAACGTTGAAAGCTGCATACCGGATATGCACTCCTGAGCCTTTGGACGGAGAAGGCTTGGATCTTTACTATGTAGATTTGGCGGAGGTGCGGAGAAGTGAGGCGATCGCTGGAGTCAGCACTATTCTAGATTTCCAGGATGCTGGAGAACACAACACCATTTTGTTTACGGGGCATCGGGGCTGTGGCAAAAGCACTGAGCTAAAGCGCCTTCAGCGGCAGTGGGAAAAGACTTTTCATGTCATTTATTTAGAAGCGAATGAGGAGACGGACATCAACGATGCTCGCTATGTTGACTTGTACTTGATTGTGATTAAGCAAGTGGAGTATGAGCTACGGAAATTAGGGCTGGGTTTTGATGCGGGTCTGCTGAAAGGCTTTGAAGATTGGTTTAAAGAGGTGACAGACGAAACTGAGAAAACGGTGGAGTCGTCGGTGAGTATGACGGGTGAAGTGACACTGAGTTCAGGGGGGATCATTCCTCCGTTTATTGCCAAGCTGTTGGTGAAGCTGATGGCGCAAATTAAAGGTTCCGATAAGCGTAAAACGACAATTCGGCAGACTTTGGAGCAGGATATTTCGCGGCTGAAGGCAGATATTAATTTGTTGCTAGACGATGGGCTACATAAGCTTCGCCGCAAGTTGCCGAACTGCAAAGATTTTTTGATTATTTTTGATAATCTCGATCGCGTTCCTAAAGGAGTTTCTGATCACTTATTTTTTGATTATGCGGCTCAGTTACAAGAGCTTCACTGCACGTTAATTTATACCGTGCCTCTCGCGGCTCTCTATTCGCCGCGCAATATGAGCAATACTTTTGGTAGCCCCAATATTGTGCCGATGGTGAACATCTACCAGTTTGAACGCGATCGCTGTGATTTGGCGTATAACGAACCTGTGTTGGCAAAGATGGCGAGTGTGATTGAGCAGCGGGTGGATGTAGAGGCGGTGTTTGCGGAGCGGGAATCGTTGCTGGGACTGGCGCGATCGAGCGGGGGACACGTGCGGCAACTCATGCAGATTATGCAAACGTCTTGTCTAACGGCGAGCACTAGAGGGCACGCTAAGATTGAAAAAGATGATGTGCTGTATGCTGTGAACAAAGCCCAGTTTGAGTTTGAGCGGTTAATTCCGGCTGAACACTACCCGTTGCTGGCGCAAACCTGCGTAACCAAAAATGTCAGTAAGGATGAAACGGGGCAATTGATGCTGTTCAATACGTCGGTGTTGGAATATAACGGCACAAACCGCTGGAATGATGTCAACCCGTTGGTGAAGAAAATCGATGCTTTCCAACAATCCCTCGAAGCCTTCCAAGCCTTTCAAGCCCTCTAAAATATCATTGGGCAACCTGTTTCTGAGTAAACAAGCTGAAGCCCAGCAGTTTTTAGCACTTAACTCATCGTCGTTGGCGGAGTTGTTGACGTTTATTGATTTTGCTGAAAATCTGGCGATCGCTTTCGTAGAGATGAACTTTCCTGCTGATGCGAATGCGTTGATTGAGGCGTTGCAGAACCATCCTCAGTGTCAAGATATTCAGTTTGTGGTGTTTGATTTTTCGCAGCAGCCGGAACTCCGGTTTTTGCGCGATGAATTGATTCAGCGGTTGGCAACGGTGCCCTGTGATCAGAACAAAAAATTGGTGTTGGTGATACGAGGGTTGGAGCGGGCGATCGGCATCTCTGGGAATGATCCGCCTGTGTTACAGGATCTCAATTTTATTCGAGATGCCTATAAGACCAGTGTGCCTTACCCGATGCTGTTCATTTTGCCTGACTATGCCTTGACGCGACTGGCAAAGTTTGCGCCCGATTTTTGGGCTTGGCGATCGGGGGTGTTTCAGTTTCAAACCACGCCTAAAACCCGTGATGATGCGCTGAAGTTTCTAGAGCCAGAAATGGTGGATCGGCGCTATGACAGACCTGTTAGCCCAGAGCGCATTGAGACATTAGAGCGATTATTGATGGAGTATCATCCTTCGGGACAGGCGATCGCTTCAGACAACTTGGGGACTTGTGGCGATATTTTGCATCAGTTGGGTGTGGCTTACCTCAGTCAGAATAATTCTGGAAAAGCCGGTGAATATTTAGTTGAAGCTTTGAAACTGGCAGAGCAACGGGAGGATTTGTCGTTGCAGGCGAGGGTGAAAAGTGATTTGGGTGAGGCTTATCTGCGGCTGCGATACTTTGAAGAGGCGATCGCTTATGTTCAGCAGGCATTGGACATTCAAGAGCAGCTTGACAATTCACAGGGTAAAGCAGAGTCATTAAAGATTCAGGGCGCAGCTTACTTCTTATTAGAACGTTATGAGGAAGCGATCGCCAGCTTCAACCAATCGATACAAATCAAGCCGGACGATCGTTATGCCTGGTACAGACGAGGCAAAACGCTCCACAGCTTAGGACGCTATGAAGAATCGATTGCTTCTTATCAAACATCACTGGAAATTAGTCGGGAAATTGGCGTTCGTAATCACGAAGCAATTTTGTTATTTAAACTAGCGCACACTTTTTCTAAACTCGATCGCAAGCAAGAATCCATTCAGCATTATCAAGATGCTAGGCAACTGTTTCAGGCTATTGGTTTAGAAGAAGAAGTAAAAAACTGTGAGCATGCGATCGCATCCCTCGAATCATCGAACTAATTTACACGCTTTAACCTCAGATCCCTTTCCGTCGATTTTCCACAAAAGTTCATCGCCAAAGCTTCATAACGCTTCACAGCAAGCGGTAGGCTAGACGAATCCTGCAATCACTACCCTTTCCCCTATGTCAGAGTCTACTCCTCCCGTTCCTTCCCCTGAATCTGACGCTGCCAGCGATCGCAACATCGAAAAGCGATCGATACTATTGCACAAGATTTGGATCTGGCGCGGATTATTGGCGATCGGCGAGGTGAAGCAGCAGCACTTGAGAAGCTGGTGAATCCGAGTCGAGATTTGGATTAAGATCCCCTATCGCGCAGTCTATGAAGCACCAAGATCCGTTAAAATAGGGTCATCAGCAAGAAAAATTAATATTCATGCATGTGATTAGCTACAGACGCATCCGCGAGTTCAGCGAAAGCCATGCCGATATCATTGAAGCGCTAGACAATTGGTTCAAAGTTGCCAGCAAAGCAAACTGGGCTACTCTTATCGAAGTTCAAACTGTTTTCCCAAAAGCTGAGGCAGTAGGAGGTTTCACAGTTTTTAATATCAAGGGAAATCACTATCGGTTAATTGTCAGCATCGACTACAAAGGGCAGTTGATTTACATCAAGTACATTCTGACCCATGCAGAATATGACAAGGAGAAGTGGAAGAATGACCCTTACTTTTAACCCCGAAAAATACAAAGACTTACTTGCCCAACATCAGCCCAGACTAATCAACACTGAAGCCGAGAATGACAAAGCTTTGGCAGTGGTTGAAGAATTAATGCATCGGCGCGATCGCACTCCTGAAGAAGATGCGCTCTACCAGCTTTTGATTGCACTAATCGAAAAGTTTGAGCAAAGCCACTACTCCCCTCAACCCACTAGCCCCCAGTCCATGCTGCTTTTTTTGATGGAACAACGACAACTTGAACCCAGTGACCTTATCAATGCACTCGGTTCAACCACCGCAGCAACAGCAATAATGACAGGCAGTGCTCCCATCAACCCACAGCAAGCCGAATTGTTAGGCAGATTTTTTCAGGTTGATCCTGAGCTGTTTCAACATTGAGATACTCATCAGCAAAATATTTCCAAAGTTCATTCCTCACAAGCTTCACAACACTTCACAGCAAGCGCTAGGCTAGAGAGCGAATCCTGCACAAAACCATTGCTTCCCCTATGTCAGAGTCTACTCCTCCCGTTCCTTCCCCTGAATCTGACGCTGCCAGCGATCGCAATGCCAAGACCCGCCAGCTTTTAGGCATGAAAGGCGCGCAGGCTGGCGAAACTTCCATCTGGAAAATTCGTTTGCAGTTGATGAAGCCGATCACCTGGATTCCATTAATCTGGGGCGTGGTCTGTGGGGCAGCCTCCTCTGGTAACTACACCTGGACGCTAGAAAATGTTTTGATCGCAGCGGCTTGTATGTTGATGTCTGGTCCGCTGTTGGCAGGCTACACCCAAACCATTAACGACTTCTACGATCGCGATTTAGACGCTATCAATGAACCCTATCGCCCCATTCCTTCCGGGATTATTACACTCCCGCAAGTCATAGTGCAGGTCTGGGTATTGCTGTTGGGAGGCATTGGCGTAGCGTATGCGCTAGATACTTGGGCAGGGCATTCTTTCCCAACTGTTACTGCTCTGGCGATCGGTGGCTCTTTCGTTTCCTACATCTACTCTGCGCCACCGCTAAAGCTGAAGAAAAATGGCTGGGCAGGAAATTATGCCCTAGGCGCTAGTTACATCGCTCTGCCTTGGTGGGCGGGTCATGCTTTGTTTGGCGATTTGAACTGGACGATCGTGCTGCTGACGTTGTTCTATAGTTTGTCAGGGCTAGGCATTGCCATTGTCAATGACTTTAAGAGCGTGGAGGGCGATCGCCAACTCGGTTTGAACTCCCTGCCCGTCATGTTTGGCGTGGGTACCGCCGCTTGGATTTGCGTGCTGATGATTGATGTTTTCCAATCTGGAATTGCTGCTTACCTCATGAGTATTCACCAGAATCTCTCTGCCGTGCTGCTTGTGCTGCTGATCATTCCCCAAATCACTTTCCAAGACATGTACTTTTTGCGCGACCCCCTTAAAAATGATGTGAAGTATCAGGCAAGCGCTCAACCCTTCTTGGTTTTGGGAATGTTGGTGACGGCACTGGCGCTAGGTCGGGCAGGGGTCTAGCGGTTTTGAGCAGATGGCTGGTTTAGGTAAATCGTTATAGTCAGGCTGGCAAAGATGCGTTAAGATTTTGCCGCGCTTGTGATTTATCCCAAAAGGCTCTAAGTTTAGATGAAGTTAAATGAAGGTTGCGTGAGTGTTAAGCAGTACTTGCGACAACACGGCTGTAGGCTTTAAAAGAGAATCGTTCATCAAATCTGTGTTGGCGGTTTGTGAGGACTTACTAAGTGACAGATTTTCAAGCTGGTTCCGGGGATGCGTCAAGCCAACGGAGCGGTCAAAACTCAACAAAAATGACCCACAACACTATGTCTGGCAACACCGATCCCAATAGCAATGATTCTGAGATGCCGATTTTGCCAAGGTTTGACCCCGATGGAGCAGAGCCACGTCGGGCAGTTCCTCCTCGGCGGCGGCGGAATCGCTACAAACTTTCATTCCCCAAGGTGCCCATGCCCAGACGTTGGTGGAGTTGGGCGCTGATAGTGATCGGAATTGGAGCCTGTGGGGGGGCTGTGGCAGCGCGATCGACGATCGTGGCGATCGAGAAAGATTTGCCTAATCCCAAGGACGTTTTGACCTACAGTCGCGTTGGGTCAACGACGATTAAGGCAGAAGACGGCACAGTTCTTCAACAGATTGGGCCTGCCACCCGCGACAAAGTTTCGATCGCAAAAATGCCCAAAGTGCTAGCAGAAGCCTTCATTTCTTCAGAAGACACCGACTTTTATAGCCACAGTGGAATTGACTATCAAGCGATCGCTCGGGCTTCCTTGGCTAACCTGTTTGCAGGTAAGGTCGTCGAAGGTGCCAGTACCATTACTCAACAGCTTTCTCGGATTGCGTTTCTCGATCAAGAGCGGAGCTTGGCGCGGAAGGCACGGGAAGCACTGTTGGCGCAGAAAATGGAGCGAGAACTGTCAAAAGACCAAATCTTAGAGAGCTATCTTAATTTGGTTTACTTAGGTTCAGGGGCTTATGGCGTTGCGGATGCCTCCTGGATCTATTTCAGCAAGCCTGTAGAAGAACTATCTCTGGGGGAAATGGCAATGATTGCAGGGATGGCACCTGCCCCCAGCACCTATTCTCCTCAAGTTAACCCTGATCTAGCCAAGCAACGACGCAACATTGTTTTGCAACGAATGGTCAAGGCAGGGTTTATAACTGAGTCGGAGCGCATAGTGGCGGCGGCAACTCCGATCGCCATTCAGCCCAGCAACCCTAAATATCAGGCAAGCGAAACGCCGTACTTCACGTCCTACGTATTGCAAGAGTTGCCTAAGTACGTTTCTAGAGAGGAAATGGAACTGGGTGGGTTGACGGTAGAAACTACCATGAACTTAAAGTGGCAGAAGTTAGCACAGGCGACGATTCAGAACGCGATCGCCGACTATGGCTATAACCAGGGGTTTGAGCAAGCGGCACTGGTTTCTATTGACCCTCGTACAGGCGAAGTCAAAGCGCTGGTCGGTGGCGATGATTTCAATAAAAGTCAGTTTAATCGCGCCACGCAGGCACAACGCCAGCCGGGTTCTACCTTTAAGGCGTTTGTGTATTCTACGGCGATCGCCGCTGGGTTTTCGCCGTACCGAGGATATGTAGACGGCAAGCTCGTAGTGGATGGCTACGAACCCCGCAACTCTAGTAAATCTTTCCGGGGTTCGGTTTCCATGAAAGATGCCCTGACCTCATCCATCAACGTCGTTGCCGTTAAAACCTTAATTGACGTAGGGTTTGACCCAGTGATTGAGATGGCAAAACGAATGGGGATCAAATCTCCGCTGCTGGGTGCCTATTCCCTGGCTTTAGGTTCTTCAGAGGTTAACCTTCTGGAGTTAACCAGCGCTTACGGAACGCTTGCCGCAGCGGGTAATCGCTCTGAGGCACATGGGATTACGCGAGTGCTTAACCGCTATGGCAAGGTGATTTACGAAGCAAAGTTTAAGCCGAATCGCGCTATTGATGCAGACAGCGCCTCCATCATGACCTGGATGCTGGAAGGCGTGGTGAATCAGGGTACAGGTGGAGCGGCAGCATTGCCCGATCGCGGTGTCGCCGGAAAAACTGGCACCTCCGAAAAACGT
The DNA here is from genome assembly GCA_019358855.1 of Timaviella obliquedivisa GSE-PSE-MK23-08B. NCBI lineage: Bacteria > Bacillati > Cyanobacteriota > Cyanophyceae > Oculatellales > Oculatellaceae > Timaviella > Timaviella obliquedivisa. Next base: position 208,148 of record JAHHII010000002.1, read on the forward strand.
CGTGATCTCTGGTTTGTGGGCTACATTCCCCAGCTTGTAACAGGAGTGTGGATGGGCAATGATGACAGTAGTCCTACCTATGGCGCTAGCAGCACGGCAGCAGCCACTTGGTATGACTTCATGATTGAAGCGACAGACGGAATGAAAGTTGAGGAATTTCCCAAGATTCCTGATGTTGAGGGACGAGACGGCACGGTTAAAGCGGAACCTGTGACTCCAGGCAGAATTTCCGCAAGCAGCTACGGTGGTTCTGATACAGATGCGGAGGAAGAGGACGGATACAGCGGCAGTTGGAGTGACCCTTCGGATTCTTCGTCGGGTGGCTATTACGAAGATCCAGTGCCTGCGGGGAATGATTCGGCGGATAGTGGTTTGGGCAGCGCCTCTAGTGACCTTGCCCCTGTTGATCCTGATCCTGCTGATCTTGCCCCTGCGCCAGAAGAGCCTACGATCGCTGAGCCGATTCCCACAGGAGACGAAACTGCACCCGCAGTGCCCATTGTTGAACCTCCTCCGGCAGTGGTTCCCCTAGAGCCTATCGAGCCAGTGGCTCCAGCGCCCGTCTTAAACACTCCCTAGCTTTTAGTACTTTCTCAAATAATTCACAAATTCAAATAGTCCACAACATCCTCGGTTTTTAGAGAAGCCGAGGATGTTTTCAGTCAGCACAGCGCCTACCATGCACAGTTTTGTTCCTCCCGATCGGTTTTTTCCGTATCTAACTTGGACAGATATTCAGCAGATGCCTGATAAAGGTAATGTGGTTGTGCTTCAGCCAATGGGCGCGATCGAGCAGCATGGCCCTCATCTGCCACTCATTGTCGATGCCGCGATCGCCACCTCTGTTCTGGGCAAGGCTTTAGCCCAACTCGAATCGACCGTTCCGGCATACGCTCTGCCGCCTCTTTACTACGGCAAATCTAACGAACACTGGAACTTTCCGGGCACCATTACCCTCAGCGCTCCTACCCTGATGGCGTTGTTAACAGAAGTTGCCGAGAGCCTTTACCGATCCGGATTTCGCAAGTTTGTCTTGGTTAATGCCCATGGTGGACAGCCTCAAGTGCTAGAGATCGTGGCGCGAGATCTGCATCAAAAATATCCAGACTTTCAGGTGTTTCCCCTATTCATTTGGAATGTCCCCAATGTTGCAGTTGACTTACTCACTCCTAAAGAAGCCCAACTGGGCATTCATGCCGGAGATGCTGAAACCAGCTTACTGCTGTCGATTTTGCCCGACACCGTAAAAATGGCTGCGGCTGTGCAAGAGTATCCTCGCGGCTTGCCCGATAGCCTGCTCAGTATGGAGGGCAAGCTGCCGTTTGCTTGGGTGACAAAGGATGTGAGCGACAGCGGCGTATTAGGCGATCCAACCGGGGCAACGAAAGACAAGGGCGATCGCATTTTGGCTTCTTTGGTTGAAAGTTGGACGCAGGTGATTCAAGATATTTATCAGTTTGAGCCGCCTAGGACATAAAACATTCTCTATGCACTATTCACTGCTGAGCCGATTTCGAGGCGCACTCTTAGGAACTGCCATCGGTGAAATTTTGGGAGCTAATTGTCAGCAGCCCCAATCGTGGCGATCGGTAGAGCATTGGGGTTTCTATAATCCTATTGAACCGTCGGCATGGGGCAAAATGGCGGTTATGCAAGCACAGTTTCTCATTCATGGGAAAGGTAGAACCCCGTTTTCTAGCACATTTTCTAGCCCAGAGGATGAAAGCGTGATGATTGCTCTTGTCCCGATCGCTCTGTTCTATCATGAAGATCTGACCCTCTTGAAGTTTCACCTAGAGACGGCTTTAGACTGTGCTTCCCCTCAAGTTTTGGCAACTTGTTTGCAAATTGGAGAGACGATCGCCCTGACCTTGCAAGAGAAATCGACCCCTCGCCCAAACTTTCGGCTTACTCTTTTACAAGCCGCTAAGTTGCCTCATCCTCAAGTGCCCTGTGCGATCGCCGGAGCATTGGCAGGAGCCGCCCATGGCATTACAGGCATTCCTCCCAGTTGGCGACAGCGATTGAACCGAGCAGGGTATGCTTCCTTCTGGGGTTTAACATCTGAAGCAGAACTGTTAGAAGTTGCCGATCATCTGCTAGCGGCATGGTCAGGGGTTTACCAGCCTACTCAAAGGCTAGAGAATCCAGTGGTTGCGGCTCCCCGAATGTTTCGTCGTTAGCAACAGCGGTTCTGGCATGAGGCTGATAAAATTCTGCAAGGTGCTCACAGAATGAATCGCTCCTTCTTTCTTCATTAAAAATTAAAACTGATTAGAGTCGCTTTACTTTTTCAAGAGGTTGACTCGTTTGCTAATCGCCATTGGGTGTATTGAATGAAACCCTTTCAGATAATGACCCAGAAGTTACACAGTTGGAAGCAGGAGCGTCAAATAGATGCGCCGCTTTTGAGGCAGACCCTAGAAAAATGGGTAGCGCAAGTCATTCGGCACAGCCAACAGGCTCGAACCCATCTGCGACCTAGCCAAATTATTCCCTTCTTGCTCAGACCCAGCGCAACCCAGCATCGTTTTTTGCGCCGCCGCCGCTCTCAGCCGCCCCTTGTGCTGGCGATCGCCATCCTCTCGCTGACCAGTGCCATTGGCTATCGCTTCTACGACGAACCTCAGTTAGCAGTCGGCACCATCGCTCCCCAAACTCTCAAAGCTCCTGCGACGGTGAGAATTATTGATCAGTACACAACTGAAGCCAACCGCAAGGCTGCTCGAACTGCGGGGGTGTCTGTCCTGATGATTGATAAGCCAATCAATCAAGAAATTTATCAAACCCTGCAAACGCTGTTGCAAGAAGGCGACGACTTACGGCAGCAAGTTGGTAAATTGCCTTTTGTCGAACCCTCGCTGCTCTCCACAACTGCTCAACGCTATCTTCGCCAGGCTCCTGAATGGCAATGGCAAGCCACGATCGCCAAGATTGAAGGCAAGGCTGAGGGCAAAGACGACAACGAAACTAATAGTAGCCTGCTCAATTCTCCTCGTTCTCGGGCACTGACCGATTTAGCTAGTTCCTCCCAAGAACTGGCTATTTTAGAACTTCAAAACTATCGCCGTGCTGCCACTGCCGATGATTTCTCTGCTTTGAAGGGCGTAATTGGGCTGGCTCGTCAACGATATGCTGCGGCATTGCTCTCGCTGCCCAGCAGTGCCAATGAAGAAAATTTTTATGACTCTACTCTTTTCAATCTCACTGATCCTGAATGGGCGCAAACCAAAGCCACTGTTCGGCAAACCCTTGAGCGAATGTTGACCCAAGGCATTGCGCCAGGCATTCCTCCTGCTTTGCTCGACCAAGCAATTAAAGTTCAGCTAGATGCCAACGTGTCAGCCAATGTTCAACCCCAAGCTGGCAAAATACTAGCAGCGATCGTTAGACCCAACTTGACTCAAGACATTGAGCAGACGAAGTTCCAAGCCGAACAAGCCGCCCTATCTGTGAAAGATGTAATGGTGGCGGCTCGTCGGGGAGATACAATCGTTCGGCAAGGTGAACAAATTTCTCAGGAAGATTTTGTTCTACTAGACCATTTTGGGATGAGCCGACGACGAATTAATTGGCTAGGGCTAATTGGCTTTGGCGGGTTAGTAAGTGGCACGGTTGCGGTCTTCCTGGTAATTGAGCGTAAATTTCACCCTGGCTTGCGCCGCCGCGATCGCCTCCTCATTTTGCTACTCACTCTAACGGCTCCAGTCATTTCTGCCCTCGGCTTGCCCGCCACCAGCCTACCTGTAATTGGTCTACTGGTAGGCAGCTTTTACGGCTCGGCTTTAGGCATCACCGTCATTGGGCTATTGACTGTGATTTTGCCGATCGGCATGGAAATTGCTCCTATCAACTTAGTTGCGGGCGCAGTAGGCAGTTTAGTGGGAGCTATTATGGCAGAAAAGCTGCGTTCCCGTGAAGAACTGGCTCTCTTAGGCGGCATCGTGGGCTTAACCCAGGGTATTGTGTATTTAATTCTGACCTTAATCAGTAGTTCTGCGACCAGTGCCGTCTGGTATGTTGTCCTCACTTCAGCCGCACTCCAAAGCCTGATTGGGATTGTCTGGAGCGTCGTTGCTCTCGGCATCAGCCCTTACTTGGAGCAGCTTTTCGACCTAGTTACCCCCATTCGCCTCTCAGAACTTTCCAACCCCAATCGTCCTTTGTTAGAACGGCTTGCCTCGGTTACCCCTGGCACCTTTCAGCACACCCTGTTCGTGGCAACTCTTGCCGAGGCTGCTGCCCGCGCCTTAGGATGCAGCGTAGAACTAGTACGAGCCGGAACACTGTATCATGACATCGGCAAAATGCATGACCCGCTGGGTTTTATTGAAAACCAAATGGGCGGAATTAACAAGCACGATGAAATTGATAATCCTTGGCTCAGTGCAGCATTGATTAAAAAACATGTTACAGAAGGAATTGTCATGGCGCGCCGCTGTCGGTTGCCCAAAGCGATTCAATCTTTTATTCCTGAGCACCAAGGGACAATGTTGATTTCTTATTTTTACTATCAGGCGCTTCAAGAAGCTAAAGAAAACCCCGGACTCGTGGTGAATGAAGCGGATTTTCGCTATGACGGTCCGATTCCCCAGAGCCGAGAAACAGGCATTGTCATGTTGGCAGACTCGTGTGAAGCTGCATTACGATCGCTAAAAGATGCATCTTCGGAGGAGGCTCTAGCGATGGTCAACCGCATTTTACGGGCGCGCTGGCAAGATAATCAGCTACTTGAGTCGGGTTTAAGCCGCGAAGAAATGACCCGCATTGCCGAAATTTTTGTTCAGGTTTGGCTTCAGTTTAATCATCAGCGCATTCCCTACCCTAAGGCGGCGTTAAGCCCCCAGGTCAGCGCATAATGAGCGATCGTCACCCGTCTCAACCTTCTCGATCGCCCGATCGTTCGACCCGTGATCGTTCGACCCGTGATCGTTCTGCCCGGGAATACGCCTTTCTGGCTCTCCGCGCTGTTCATAGCGGCGCTTTTGCCGATGTTGCCCTCGATCAAGTCCTGCGCCAAACCTCTCTGAATGCGCCCGATCGCCGCTTAGTGACTGAGTTGGTTTATGGCAGCGTTCGCCGACAGAGAACATTGGATGCCCTAGTCGGTCAATTTGCTACTCAATCAATTGACCGACAGCCCACAGATTTGCGGCTGATGCTGCACCTGGGGCTTTATCAGTTACGCTATCTCGACCACATCCCCGCCTCTGCCGCCGTCGATACAACGGTAGAGATGATCAAACAGAATGGCTTTAAGGGGCTGGCTGGGTTTGCGAATGGCTTGCTGCGGCAGTACATTCGCCTCGCTGAAAAGGGCGATCCTTTGGTGCTGCCAGATGCTCCGGCGACAAGGCTAGGAATCTTTCACAGTTATCCTAACTGGATTGTCGAGGTCTGGTTAGAGCAGTTTGGGATTGCAGCTACCGAGGAACTGTGTGCCTGGTTTAATCGATCGCCCCATATTGATCTTCGTATCAATCCCTTAAAAACATCCCTCGAACAAGTCGAAGCAGCAATGCAATCCGCCGAGATAGCCGTCCAGCGCGTACCGCCCTTGCCCCAAGCGCTCCGGCTGCCTCAGGGCACTGGCAACATTCAAAATCTTTCTGGCTTTGCTGAAGGCTGGTGGTCGGTGCAAGACTGTAGCGCGCAACTGGTGGGACATTTGCTCGATCCTCAGCCTGGAGAAACAGTCATTGATGCCTGTGCCGCTCCTGGCGGAAAAACCACGCATATTGCTGAACTGATGCAAGACCAAGGCGTGATTTGGGGCTGCGATCGCCAAGCCTCACGTCTTAAAAAGCTTCAAGAAAACGCCGATCGTCTTCAGATCCACGCAATTCAAATTCATGCTGAAGACAGCCGCAATCAACCGCAGTTTATTGGCAAAGGCGATCGCGTCCTTTTAGATGCCCCCTGTTCGGGCTTAGGCACTCTCCATCGCCATGCCGATGCCCGCTGGCGACAAACTCCTGAATCTGTTCAAAAGCTGGCTCACCTCCAAACTGAGTTGCTTAATCAAAGTGCTACTTGGGTCAAGCCCCAGGGCACCCTGGTCTATGCCACTTGTACGCTACACGCTACCGAAAACGAAGCGGTAATTGAACGGTTCCTACAAGACTTTCCTCAGTGGCAGATTGTCCCTCCTGAATCAGGTCATCTAGCCGAACAGTTTGTTACAGAACGAGGGTGGCTCAAGGTATTGCCTCATCAACAGAACATGGACGGATTCTTTATGGTTCGCTTGAGACGAGCATAATCAAAAAAGCCAGGGGGCAGAAAATGTTAAGTTTGACAAAGCCCTTGATTTTCCCTTTAACCATGCGTATTTTCCAGCAGTTGCTTGGCATCGTTATTTTGTTCTTGATTCTGGTGACAGCACTTCCTGTTCCTGCTCAAGCCGCCAGTTCAGCAGCAATTCGAGCCTATGATGACGCTGAATCAACTAGTAAAGATTATTCAGGACAAAGTTTAATTCAAGCCGAATTTAGCGATGCCAAACTCAAAGAAGCCAACTTTAGTGGTGCAGACCTGCGGGGAGCCGTATTTAATGGAGCCGATCTAAAAAATGCCAACCTCCACGCCGTCGATTTTAGCGATGGCATTGCCTACATTACCAACTTGTCGGGCGCAGACTTGACCGATGCGATCTTGAATTCTGCCATGATGCTAAAGACAAGCTTTCGAGATGCAAAAGTGACTGGCGCTGACTTTACCGATGCTGTCCTCGATCGCACTCAAACGCTGCAACTTTGCCAAACTGCGAGTGGTGTGAATCCGATCACTGGCGTAGATACGAGAGAGTCTCTTGGCTGCTCCTAAACGCAGATTAGGCTGTTCCTAGACGTAATCCATGCAAGATTCCTACCCGCAGCGGTTGCGATCGCTCCTACAACAAGCGCACATTCCCAGCCTCAAAGCTCTTAGCCACGCGGCTAATGTTTCTGAGTGGCAAGTCAGGCAGCTTCGTCGAGGGCAAGTAGCGAAAATGCGGGTGGAGTCGTTGCATAAATTAGCCCAAGCGCTGCAAGTTTCTATGGTTGAACTGGTGGAAAAGTTTTCTGAACTGGCGATTGCCACTCCCACTGATTCTAACTTTCAGCAAGAATACCAAAGGCTCCAACTTCAACTTCAACAGCAGCGAGAAAGCCTGCAACAAGAGTTTCAGAACACAAGCCTACAAATTTTAGAATCTTGGCTAATTCAGTACCCAACAGCAGCTTATGCAGCACAGCAAAAGGACGTTTCTGCCAGCCGACTATTGCCGCTGATGCGTCCGATCGAGCAATTGATTGAAGCTTGGGGGCTGGCAGCGATCGCTCCGGTCGGTGCAGAGGTCGACTACGATCCTCAGCTTCATCAATTAATGGAAGGTCATGCTGAAGTGGGCGATCGGGTGAAAGTGCGCTACACCGGATATCGGCAGGGCGAAAAATTGCTGTATCGCGCCAAAGTTAGCCCCGTTAAACCCGCAGAAAATTAAACAACTCTTCCAGAGTAAGCTTCAGATCTTTGGCAAAGTCTGGGACAGGCAGCAAGTCGGCTGGGTCTTCAAAAAACTCAGGCGACTTGCCCGGCGGATAAGCCAAGACCGTTTCATCTTCTGGATCAAGCAGCCAGCCCAACTGGCAGCCCTGATCAAGGCAGTGAATAATATTTCGAGTCACGCGATTTTGACTTTGAGCGGGTGAAAGAATCTCAATTGTCCAGTCGGGCGCTGCTGTGAACACGTCTCCTACTCTGCCGCGATCGTCCAGTGGAATTCTGTCGTACGTAAATACTGAAATGTCAGGAACCGTCGATCGCCCTCCAAAGGTGCATCTTAGTTCTGGAAAAGCAACAGCAAGTCGCTGGGGTTCAACAATGGTATTAATGGTGGGCACTAACTTGCTCTGTAATCTGCTGTGTTTTCCTTGGGGCATGGGTTTTTGGCTCACTTGCCCATCAATGTATTCACTGGCAGGTTTCGTTTCGGGTAATGCCAAAAACTCCTCTAGGGTTAAGGTCTTCTCAGAAGTTTGAACCATAAGTGGTTTCCTCTAGGCGATCGACTTGCATTGATTATCTCTCAGTGTTTCTACCAAAGCGATCGTAACGTTCCAATGAAGATCGCATCAATTCCAGAACAACCGACTCGCTTCATTGATTACTGTTCCTAGAATCTAGATAAGTAAATATCAGGTACGGCAGGAAACCAGCAATGGCAAACGAAGAACATCTATCTTTATTAAGGCAAGGCAGAGGAACTTGGAATCGTTGGAGAATTCAAAATCCATCTATTTATCCTGATTTGAGTATGGCTGAGCTAAGCGAATTTTTTCTGTTTGGCATCAATCTTAGTCATGCCAATCTATTGGGTGCCCATCTCTTTAAAACAAACCTTTTGGGCGCAAATCTTAAAAGCGCTAACCTTCAAGATACTGACCTGCGGGATGCCGAGTTGATTGGCGCAAACTTAACTCAGGCAAACTTGAGTCGGGCAAACCTGAGTTGGGCGAACCTGAGCAAGGCAAAGCTAGTGGAAGCTACCTTAAACCAAGCTGATTTAAGTCGTGCCAACCTCAGTAGAACAGACTTTAGCCGTGCTCAAGCCCTAGGGACTAACTTTAGTAGCACTGTGCTGACGGGCGCTTGCATTGCTAATTTAGAAATTGATGCAACGACTAACTTGGAAGGGGCGATCGCCTCTTGTCTATTCTTAGGCTCATCTCGTCAAAACCCTAACCTTATGGGCTTTAGCCAAGCTTTGATCCCAAATGACTTTAGCCAACTTCTCCAAACCATGGTGGAATCGGTAGCTGCTCGGGCTTAGCCGCCTGGGTCAAAGGACGAAATCTGCACATTAGAATCTATTTACTGCGCTCGTCCTAATGTTGTAATGTACAGCACCGCCTCATCTCCCGGAATTCCCAAAATCTCATTCACTTGGTCATCAAAAAAGCCAGCGATACCGCTTACGCCTAAGCCCAGTCGAACCGCCGCGAGGTTGAGGCGTTGCCCTAGATGCCCCGCATCCATGTGTAAGTAACGGTAAGCCCGATCGCCATACTGAGCGATCGCCCTTTGTAAATCAGCGGTATGGAAAAGCACTGCCCCTGCATCTCGTCCTAAGTTTTGCCCTAAGCAGAGCATATGTAGCTCTTGCCGAAAGTTTTTGAAGCGAATTTGGCGGAGTTCCTGAACTTTGGGGGCGTAATAATAGCAGCCTTCTTCTAACCCTTCAACTCCTGACACAGCAATGAAAGTTTCGATCAAACTCAAATTAAAATAGTCGGGAGTGCGATCGAGATTTTGCTCAATGTAATTTTGGGGTTGATAGGTAAAGTCGAGCAGAGCTTTGAGTTCATCTGAAGTTAGGTTTGTACCTTGATAAGCCCGAGTAGAACGGCGTTTGAGCAGAGTGCTATCTAAGCCTTCTAAGTTCTTGCCCCAGTCTATTGGAACAGTTTGAGTCGATACTTTTAGGCAAAAAGGAAAATTGTACTTGTCTGTTGATGGGTTTTCTGTAACTTCAAGAGCAGGAGCGATCGCCAAATCTTTGACAGTAACCGATTTTTCGCCCTGAGGAATTTGGCTTGCAGCATGGCAAAACTTCAACAAATCACCATCGGCAATTTTAGGATAATCGGTCACTGATGCAGAAGGTAAAGCCGTCGGCGCTAATGACAGATTTTGCTGCACATCTAACAAATCTGCGATCGCCATCACCGTCGTCGTGCCCTCTTGCTCAGTATCCAAATAAAGCAACTGATTCATCGACTCATCAGCAAAGCCCCCAATCAAGCAAGGTCGATAATCGTTTAATGCTCCCGCCAGTTCAAAATTACCCAGCAGATGCCCCGTATCCAAAAGAATGCGTCGATAAGCTCTGTCTTCATAACGCCAAGCCGAACGATAGAACACAGCAGTGGTGACCAAAGCAAACTGAGTGGCTTCTAACGTTGGGTGCCAAAAGCAAGCGCTTTGTAATGCCGACCAAACTTCGCTGTCCCAAAAGTGCAGCAATGAATGAAACTGAGGTTGATAATTATAGAGTCCCGCAGGCATCATAGGAGTACCGCGTGAAATCAAGTAAATCTCTGCTGGATACAGCCCGCCCGCAGAAGGAGCAGCCCTGAAATAAATAGGTTCACCATTCTGCGCCATCATTTTAATAGTCAAGCCATAGCTGCAAAACAGGAAGCGAGAGAGCCGCCGCCAGTTCAACTCTTCGGTCGTTAGGTCTAATTTGTCCGATAGATAAGGCTTGAGGTCGAACGGGGTGCCGATTTTGTACTCTTTAAATGGGCTAGGCTGGTTTGCCCAGTCTATTTGCCGATTGGGTAAAGCACCAGGATGATACTTTGTGCGTTCGTGGTAATGCTGGGCAAGGGAGAGAGAATGATCTGACATGGTGTAAGAAGATAAGAGCGGTGCTGCGCCTTCAGCTTAAATATTGACACTTTTGCCTCAGATTGGCTCAGGGATTGGTACAGTTTGCGCAGTTACAGATTTTTTGAGGGAAATGTAAGAACTGTAGATATTGATGATTTATTGATGATTGGAACAAGACTTACGGACTAGTCACTACAAGTTGAGATCCTCCCTAACCTTCCCTAAGTAAGGAGGGAACCCCGAAAGCTACTTTTGAATGGGTTTGGGGATTTCCTCTGTGTAAGTCCTGTTCAAGCAAAACCCCGATGGAGCGTAGACAAGATGCAGTTAGTACCGCCTTCTGAAAGACTTCATTCTGAAAAATCTGCCAAGAGACAATTTATTCCTGCTGGTATTGCTCTACTGTGCCTGACTTTGATTGGTTTGATTCAAATGCCTCAGCTAGAGCGGTTGAAGACTCAGAGCCAAACTGCTACTGTCGAGAGCTTGCGGCAGCATGTAGAGCAAGAGCAAGTTCGATTGACGCTGCTCAAAAAATTACCTGCCTTTGGGTTTGATAATGTGCTGGCAGACTGGACGTTTTTGAACTTCCTGCAATATTTTGGCGATGCGCCTGCTCGCGCCAAAACCGACTTTACCTTAAGCCCAGATTATTTTGAGGTGGTTTTAGGGCGTGATCCTTATTTCTTAAATGCCTACACGTTTCTTTCTACCAGTTCTGCTTTGTATGCCGGGATGCCGGAACGATCGGTGGCGATCGCCCGTCAAGGGTTATCTTCTCTCCAGCCTAATGTTCCTCCTGAGTCCTACTATGCTTGGCGGCAACTGGGCATCGACGAACTTTTATTCTTAGGCGATGCTCAGGCGGCAAAGAAGTCTTTTGAAACGGCGGCAAGCTGGGCAAGGCAGTCTTCAGCGCCAGGGAGCGATCGCGTGGCAGCGCTATCTGAGCAAACGGCAGCATTTCTGGCTAACAATCCTGAGAGCAAAACCGCCCAGGTATCGGCTTGGGCAATGGTGCTAATGAATGCCTCTGACAAACGAACTCACGATACAGCCATTTCCAAAATTCAGGCGCTGGGTGGCAAAGTGATCCCAAACCCTAACGGCACCTTTGCTATTCAGCCGCCAACCAAAGACTAAACGCCAAAACTCCAGTAGAATCAGGACGAAGCCAACGGCTTCACCCCCAGGTCACTCTATCCTTCAACAGAAAATTTTTATGGCAGTCAAAAAAGGCGATGTTGTTCGTGCCATCCGAGAAAAACTGGAAAACAGTCTGGAGGCAAAAGCCAGCGATACTCGCTTCCCACCCTATCTATTTGAGACTAAAGGCGAAGTTTTAGATGCAAAAGGCGACTATGTCTTAGTAAAGTTTGGCTATGTGCCTGCGCCTAATATTTGGCTAAGGGCAGATCAGCTAGAGACGATCTAAATTTCAAGTTAACTTCTAAATTTCAAGTCAGGCTAGAGCGTATGACAGATTCGCTTCACCATTCTCACAAAGTTTCTATTGTTGGAGCGGGTAATGTAGGCAGCACTTTGGCACAGCGAGTTGCCGAGAAGAATTTGGCTGATGTTGTGCTGTTTGATATTGTTTTAGGTCGCCCCCAAGGGGTAGCGCTTGACTTAATGGAAGCTGCTGGCATTGAAGGACATAGCCGCAAGCTGACTGGAACAAACGACTATGCTGACACTGTCAATTCAGACATTATTGTGATTACAGCCGGGTTGCCGCGTAAACCTGGAATGACCCGGGATGATTTACTGAAAACAAACGCTCAAATTGTCAGGGATGCTGCGATCGGGGCGATCGCCCATTCTCCAAACGCTCTCATCATCGTCGTTACCAATCCTTTAGATGTCATGACCTACGTGGCATGGCAAGTAACCCAGCTTCCCACTTATCAAGTCATGGGGATGGCAGGCATTTTAGATTCTGCCCGGTTCCAAACCTTTATTGCTCTGGAGCTAGGAATTTCTCCTCAAGCGGTCAATGCCATGGTTTTGGGGAGCCACGGCGACCTGATGGTGCCGCTCCCGGCATATTCTACCGTCAGCGGTATCCCCATTACAGAGTTGATGGATCAAGGGGCGATCGATCGCTTAATTGAACGAACCTGCAATGGCGGTGCCGAAATTGTCGGGCTGCTGCAAACCGGAGGCGCTTACTATGCGCCTGCCTCATCGGCTTGCCTAATGGTAGAAACAATTTTGTTAAACCAGCCTCGCATTTTACCCGTCACTGCCTATTTGCAAGGAGAGTACGGCTTAAGCGACCTATTTCTAGGAATGCCAACTCGTTTAGGCAGAGCCGGAATAGAAAAAATTTTTGAACTAACTTTAACAGAAAGTGAGAAAGACGCTCTAAGCCTGTCTGCACAAAAGGTTCGGCAAAATATAGATCGGGTCATTGAGTTCCTCTGAGGGACATTTCTATATTTTTGTCAATATTCATCCTTAAATAAATATTTTGTGATCTTGATCATTTGCCACGATTCGCTATGATCAGGTAGTGAGGTCGTATAGAAAGCTATTGAACCTAAATTTCGGGTTTGGTGCAGTCCTAAATTGACTACGGGAGCTATTCCACTAATGGATTATATTGATCAAATTTTAGAAAAGCTAAAAGAGTGGGCACGTAAGCTAGTAGAAACTTTGCTAGGGCCTGATGTTCAGCCAGATCTAGAGCCAATCCCAGTCCCTGTCAAAGACTATCCTCGTCGTCGGTAAGGCGATCGGCTGGGTTTACATAAAGCTTTTACCCTAAAAAAAGACCATCCTTTGTGTCTTAGAAGTTCTTTGTGTACTTTTGGGCTCAGTCTTTTGACTGAGGTTGGGTCTTGAAGCAAGGCTTGTCAAGCCGTATTTTAGTAAATTGGAAAGCATATTAGTTTTACACGGCCCTAACCTGAATCTCTTGGGCAAACGAGAGCCTGGAGTTTATGGTGTAATTACCTTAAACGATATCCAAGGCTTGTTAGAAGCGGATGCAGAAGCGCTTCAGGTGAAAGTAGCGATGCTTCAGTCTAACCATGAAGGGGTTTTGATTGATGCAATTCATGGCGCGATCGCTGTCCACCAGGGCATCTTAATTAATCCAGGAGCCTATACTCATACCAGTGTCGCAATTCGAGATGCGATTGCTGGGGTTGCCATTCCAACTGTAGAAGTCCATCTCAGCAATATCCATCGCCGTGAAGAATTTCGCCATCATTCTTACATTGCTCCGGTGGCGATCGGGCAGATTAGCGGATTTGGAGCAGAGAGCTATCGCTTAGGATTACGCGCGTTAGTGCAGCATTTACGAATATAGTTACCCGCCTGCCCTCAACCATCCGAAAACCTGTTCAGCCGTTAACTCTAGCACTACAGACTGGAGCATAGGTAAGGCTTGGAAGCCTCTCAATTCAATAGGTTGTTGCCCTGGAAGAAAAGCTAAGATGATGCGATCGCCCGGGTCAACGAACCATCCTAGTTTTGTGCCATGGTTAAGGCAATGGAGGAGATTGCCAATGACTTTTGTGGCGTTCTGATCAGGTGAAAGAATTTCAATTGCCCAATCTGGCGGCATGTTAAAAACATTTTCAATCTCTCGATCGCCATCAAAGGGAATTCGTTCCCAAGAAAAAACCGCTACATCGGGAATGATCGAACGATTGCCAAATGTGCAGCGTAGTTCTGGAAAAGCTAAGGCTATCTTTGGAGATTCTGCAACCTGATTGACTGTCTCGCAAAGCTTGAACTGAAGGCGGGAATGTTTACCTTGGGGCATGGGCTTCTGATAGATCCGTCCTTCTATAAATTCGCTGGCAGGTTTTGTCTCAGGTAGGTTGAGAAACTCTTCGAGAGTGAGAGCAGGGGAGAGAGCGATCGTCATTGTCTAGCTCTGGGATTCTAGAAAGAATTGCTGTTTATGAGTTTAAAGTATGGCAGAAGCTCTTGTTCTGATTCGAGAACTTTGCAAAATTCGTTATTTTGGTAGGGTGTAATGCGAGTTTTACGAAAATGCCGACAGACAAACTTGATCAGCTAAAAGCCTTATTTGCAGACATGGATCGGGCGTTAATTGCCTATTCTGGAGGGATTGATAGCACCCTGGTGGCTAAGATTGCCTTTGATGTATTGGGCGATCGTGCGCTTGCCATCACCGCAAATTCTCCTTCCCTCCTGCCTGATGACTTGGAGGACGCACGGATTCAGGCAGCAGAAATTGGGGTTATTCATGAGGTCGTGCAAACCCATGAAATGGATAATCCTAACTACACGTCCAATCCGGTCAATCGCTGCTACTTCTGCAAAAGCGAACTACACGATACGTTAAAGCCGTTGGCACTAGAGCGGGGTTATCCCTATGTGGTGGATGGGGTGAACGCTGATGATTTGTCTGATTATCGCCCTGGGATTCAAGCTGCAAAGGAGCGGGGAGCGCGATCGCCCCTTGCCGAAGTTGGGGTTTCTAAGCTAGAAGTGCGCCAAATCTCTAAGCTGATGGGTTTACCGTGGTGGGACAAGCCTGCCCAACCCTGCCTCAGTTCGCGGTTTCCCTATGGCGAAGAAATTACGGTGGCAAAGCTTCAGCGGGTGGGGCAAGCCGAGCGTTATTTGCGATCGTTTGGATTGGGTAACTTAAGGGTGCGATCGACGGGTGAAACTGCCCGAATTGAGCTACCTGCTGAACAAATTAAAGAATTTGTTTTGACAACGGACTTGCCCACTCTGGTGGCGACTTTGCAATCCTATGGCTTTATGTACGTCACGCTGGATTTAGAAGGATTCCGCAGCGGTAAACTTAATCAGGTGCTTGAGGGCAGTGTAATTAGCCGATGAGCAGCAAAGTTCAAAAGATGAATTCCTGACAACGCTCTAAGATGGGAAAGCGATTACTTTTCCATTTGCTTATGTCTGCCGCTATTTCTCTCGAACAAATCCAGGCGATCGCTGATAGCTCTGTAACTTTGCCCCAAGCTCCCTTGCTAGGGATGTCTACGGCTGAACTTAGCAATTGGGTACAACAACATGGACAGCCAGCCTACCGAGGCAAGCAACTGCATCAATGGCTGTATCAGCAGGGTGGGCGATCGCTGGCTGATATTTCTGTATTTCCTAAGCAGTGGCGGGCAGATTTAGCCGACGTGAATGTGGGGCGATCGACCCTGCACTACCGCTCTGAGGCACCGGACGGCACCGTAAAGTTTCTGCTGAAATTGGCAGATGGTCAAATTATTGAGACAGTGGGCATTCCTACCGAAAAACGTCTGACGGTGTGTGTCTCATCGCAAGTGGGTTGTCCGATGGCTTGCGATTTTTGCGCCACGGGTAAGGGTGGCTTTACCCGCAATTTGGCGCAACACGAAATCATCGATCAAGTGCTGACCGTGCAAGAAGACTTCGGGCAGCGAGTCAGCAATATTGTGTTTATGGGCATGGGCGAACCATTATTAAATAGCGAGAGCGTCCTTGCCGCCGTGCGATCGCTCAACACCGATGTCGGGATTGGACAGCGCCTCATGACGATCTCTACAGTAGGTATTCCAGGACGCATCCAGCGATTGGCACAGCATCAGCTTCAAGTTACCCTAGCTATTAGCCTGCACGCCTCCAACCAACTTCTCCGCGAACGGTTGATCCCCAGCGCTCGGCAGTATCCATTGACAGCGTTGCTGGCAGAATGCCGTGAGTATGTACAAATTACAGGGCGGCGCGTCACCTTTGAATATGTTTTGTTGGCAGATATTAACGATCGCCCGGAACACGCCCTTGAACTCGCCGAACACCTGCAAGGCTTTCAAAGCCATGTCAATTTGATTCCCTATAACCCCATTTCTGAAGTTGATTATCAATGTCCGAGCGATCGTCGGATTCGGGCGTTTGTCGAGGGGTTAAAGAGTCGCCATATCGCTGTCAGCGTTCGGCAAGCACGGGGATTAGCAGCAGATGCAGCTTGTGGCCAGCTTCGGGCATCGAGAGAATCTTAAAGAAGTAAATGTCAGTAAGGAACAATTTACTAGCTTGCTTCCTCTTAAAGACTGACCCTTTTAGAAAAATTCGGCATTTTCTAAGATTGTGCCTGCTGGAGAAGCTGAGAGGGTAAGGAAATTAGATTCTCACCATAGGTTCTGACCAGTCCTTGCCGTCGCAGTTTGCCAATTAGCCGAGTGACGGTGACTCGGGTTGAGCCGATCGCACTGCCGATTTGGGCATGGGTCAAGGTGAACGGAAGATAGTAGCCTCCTTCACAAGGTTGACCAGATTCTTCAATGAGCAGAGTCAAAAATCCTAAGAGGCGATCGCTGGTTCGACGCTGCCCTAGAGTACTGAGCCATAAGAGCTTGCGTTGATGCTGATAGCGGAATGCCGCCATCACCTCTTCACGAATTTCTGACCGATTTTCTAAATCTTCCCAGTACAACCAAATCACCGCAGTATTATCTACGTGCGCGAAACTCTGAATATTGAAAGGGTATTGGGCGATAACTTCAAAGGGCTGAGTAGAACCAATGAATCCCAAAAAAGCTTCTTCTGAATTAAGCCGAGAGCGGCGAGGCGCACTTCCACTAGAACTAACTTGGGCTTCCCCAACTAGCCTGACAAAGCCCTGATGAACAAGATAAAGTAGCCCCGTTCTTGCCGGAATCTTTTCATCTTTTCTAAAGGTGCGGTAGCGGTAGTGCTCCTGTGCCCAGTCTAATAACTCGAGCCAGTATCTTGTCATTGCTGAAGGTTTAGTGGAGATAGGACTTCGGTGTTCAGTCTACAAGTAACTTCATAATAAATAGAAAACTTAAAATCAAAAAAATAGAGTAGACCTAAACGCCAGAAACCTTAGATGCAGTGCAATGGAGCATTCCAGCATAAACCTAGGCAAGTAGATGCTACTTAAAGCACCAAGGTATAGGACAATATCAAGAACTTAAAGTATGAGCCGTGAATAGTCTCGCAGCAATATATCACAGCCCAATCGCTATGCAAAGATAATTCTTGGAAAACCTAGAAAAAGTTGCTTGAGTTTGGGCGTTGCTGAATTGTAGTATGAAAATCCGGTTCCCCTGCCCTCTTAGGGAAGGGGCTAGGGGTTAGGTTGAGTCGGCAGCGAGATAGACCTCTCCCCCAACCCCTCTCCTGAAGGAAAGGGGCTTTGAGCAGATTCATACTCTCATTCAGCAATGCCTGAGTTTGTACTTCTGCTCTTAAGTCTTTTAATTCTTGAGCTTTTTCATCAAAAACGTTTCCCTCAAGTGATGTAGACAATTGACGCAGAATTGGCGGGTATCCCTCCTCAGGAGCATCGGATTAACGGTTTAAGTTTTATTACGATAGGAGTAGCAAAAGTGAACATGAAATTGCTTGGGAGATGGAAAGGGAGATGGAGAGTATGAATGGTAATTTGCGAGTCGGCAACTTATTTGGGATTCCTTTTTATATCAATCTGTCCTGGTTCTTGGTGCTGGGGTTGGTAACTTGGGACTATGGCAACGAGTTGGGGTTTTCGTTCCCTCAGTTGGGTGGCTCGGCATGGATTTTGGGTTTGGCGGCGGCTTTAATGCTGTTTGCCTCGGTGTTAGCCCATGAGTTAGGGCATAGCTTTGTGGCAATTCGGCAAGGTATTCCAGTAAACTCTATTACGCTATTTATTTTTGGTGGATTGGCAAGTTTGGGGGAGGAGTCTAAAACGCCGGGTGATGCGTTTTGGGTGGCGATCGCCGGTCCTTTGGTCAGCCTTATCCTTTTTGGTATCCTCACTTTGGTCAGTCTTTTTGGAGGAATTACAGGCGCACCTGCGGCAATTGTAAGCCTCGTGGCTTCGATTAACTTAGCGTTGGCATTGTTTAATTTGCTGCCGGGGTTGCCGTTGGATGGGGGCAATGCGTTAAAGGCGATCGTTTGGAAGGTTACGGGCAAACCTTATAAGGGTCTTGCTTTTGCTAGCAAGGCGGGGCAATTTTTAGGCTGGATTGGAATTGGTCTAGGCTCTTTGTCTTTGCTGGGCATAAGCAACATAGGCAGCTTTTGGACACTGATTGTAGGTTGGTTTTTGCTGCAAAATGCGGGTCGCTCTGCTCAAGCTGCTAGTGTCCAAGAGCAGTTGAGTGGATTGACCGCTGTTGATGCCATAACGCCTAATAGCCCAGTGGTGTCTGCCGATCTGTCGCTACGTGAGTTTGCCAATGGTCATGTAATCGGGAATCCTATGAACTGGAAAAAATACCTGGTGACTGATGCTGATGGAAAGTTGCTAGGAGAGATCGCTGTAGATGCCATGAATGCGATCCCAACAAACGATTGGTGGAACGTCCAGGTTAAAACGTTAATTCAACCAACTGAACAACTGGTGACTGTTGCCGCAGACTTACCGTTACTAGAAGTGGTGACGTTACTAGAAGAACAGCATGTGCCAAATCTGGCGGTACTGAAAGATAACGTTTTGATGGGTTTACTGGAAAAAGACTCGATTATCAAGCTCTTGCAGAAACGCTTTGAGGAAAAAGCAGAGGCATAGGTGCTTAATCTTCTAGCACTTAATCTTCTAGCATATGTCTAGAAAATACGTAGATGCGCTGGGTTTCTAGGTGAGTACAAACTTCTGAAGGGCGGATGAAGTTGGGATGGGGATCAAGCCGGAAAATCTGGCGATCGAGCTGTACCTGTAAATTGGTCAGAGGGTCGCTACCGGGGGAAATTAAAAACTCGATTTGAGCCACCGAATCCCATGAAGCTAGGGTGTCGAGAATTTGGGCGATCGCCATCACCTGAGGATTCTCTAACTCTCGATACCAGTTTGGCAAGACGACTTGGGATGAGTCGAACCCTAGATGAAAAGTCAGAGAGGATTTGCCGAACAGGGCAACGGCAAGCGATCGCGCTTCCTCTTGCAACCAGAACCCCTGCGCCTTACCCAAGTGCCGAATCTTTTCTAAGCGCTCATAGCGATCGGTCACTGATAACGGGTCGTCTTGCCACTGAATGGCAATCGTTACCAGATAAGTGCTGAGCAATAAATGACCTAGTTTTTCTGCTTTTGTCGTTAGATATTCGGCGTTGTATTCCGTGGCTTCAATGAGCAAGGGGACGCGATCGACCAGGTCTAGCCCATAGCCCTTTAAGCCTGCAATCTTGCGAGGATTATTAGTGATCAGACAAAACTGTCGCACACCCAGGTCAATTAAAATCTGCGCGCCCATACCATAGTTGCGTTGGTCAGCCGGAAATCCGAGGCGTTCGTTCGCTTCGACTGTATCTAGCCCCAAATCTTGCAGCGAATATGCCTTGAGCTTGTTAACTAAGCCAATTCCACGCCCCTCTTGCCGCAAATAAACTACGACTCCCTGCCCCGCGTTCTCAATCATTTTCAGAGCCGACTGAAGCTGCCCTCGACAATCACAGCGCAGAGAACCCAGCGCGTCTCCGGTCAGGCACTCTGAGTGCATTCGCACCATAATACTTTGGTTGTTAAACGTTGTAGGGTCGCCTTTAACAATGGCGATATGTTCAGAATTGTCTAGCAAATTGCGGTAGGCGTAAACCTGGAAGTGCCCAAACATAGAAGGCAGATTTGCCACGGCTTCGCGCTGCACAAAGCGCTCGTGCTGGAGCCGATAGCGAATTAGGTCGGCAATATTAATGATTTTGAGGTTGTGAGTTTTGGCATACACCATCAATTCTGGTAGTCGTGCCATAGAGCCATCGGGGTTTTGGATTTCGCAAATGACCCCTGCTGGATATAGCCCTGCTAGCCGCGCTAGATCAACGCCTGCTTCTGTGTGTCCGGCTCGTTTTAGAACGCCGCCCTCTTTGGCTCTGAGGGGAAAAATATGCCCTGGACGACGTAAATCGCTGGGCTTGGTATTGGGATTGAGGGTGAGTTGAATGGTGCGGGAGCGATCGTCGGCAGAGATGCCTGTCGAAACGCCCAGGTGAAGTGCGCCATCAATGCTGACGGTAAAGGCGGTTTCTTCGTTGCTATCTTCAAAGGCGCGGCTGTTGACCATGAGGGGCAGGTCTAACTCGTCGAGACGATCGCCTGTCATGGCTAAGCAAATTAATCCTCTGGCTTCGACTGCCATAAAGTTAATCATGTCTGGCGTGGCAAACTGTGCTGCACAAATTACATCGCCTTCGTTTTCGCGGTTTTCATCATCCACTACAACCAGGGCACGCCCTGCTTTGAGGTCTGTCAGTGCGGATTCAATAGAGTCAAATTCAAAGGGGAGAGAGGATTCCACGGGATTCGTTATTAATGTGAAGAGAATTGAGGTGAAGAGAGACGGAATAGAGGTCGAGAGGAGCAGGCTACGTTAGTTCTGAGAGTGATGCAAAGTTTCTTAATGCTTTGATTCTTATGGTAGCTTGCAAGGGGTGAAGGAACGATGGATAAAGATGAGCGATGATCTGAAAGTGGCTATATTTGTTACCTCTACACCAGAGAGTTTGAGATTACAATCTGCATCACTAAGGAGCAGCGATCGCCATAATTTTGATGGATTTGATGAATTTGATGGATAGGTTTGATCAAGATGATCTATCGTGTGGTTACGAAATTAATTCTTAAAGTGAGTAAGCATCATGGGTGATTCGGCGCGCGTGCCAGTCGGAATTGTAGGAGCATCGGGTTACGGCGGTGTGCAACTGGTGCGGTTGTTGTTAGATCATCCGGAGGTAGAGATTGTTTATTTGGGAGGCGAATCGAGCGCGGGCAAGCCATTTACAGACATTTATCCCCACTTGGCGCAGCAGACAAAGCTAACAGTTGAGACGATCGACCTGGAGAAAATTGGCGATCGTTGTCAAGCAGTTTTCCTCTCTTTGCCCAACGGACTCGCCTGCGATATGGCTCCAACTTTGCTCAAAAAAGGCTGCAAAGTGCTGGATCTATCCGCCGATTATCGCTTTGAAAATCTCTCGACGTATGAAAGCTGGTACAGCAAAACCCGCAGCGATCGAGAAGTGGCAGAAACAGCGGTTTATGGATTGCCCGAACTCTATCGCAGCCGCATTGCCGAGGCGCAACTCATTGGTTGTCCGGGCTGCTACCCAACTGCTAGCCTGTTGGCGCTGTCGCCTTTGTTGAAGCAAGGTTTAATTCTTTCAGAGTCGGCGATTATTGATGCTAAATCAGGAGCATCGGGCGGCGGACGGCAGGCGAAAACTAACTTGCTGTTGGCAGAGGCGGATCAGTCTTTGGGGGCTTACAACGTAGCGCGCCATCGTCATACTCCCGAAATTGAGCAGGTTTGTAGCGACTTAGCAGGACATGAAGTTCAGGTGCAGTTCACGCCCCATATGATTCCGATGGTGCGGGGTATTTTAGCGACTGTCTACGCTAATCTGCGCGATCCGGGCTTGGTACGGGATGATTTGCTAACGATTTATCAGGCGTTTTACCGAAATTCGCCTTGGGTGAAGCTGTTGCCTAGTGGCACTTTTCCACAGACTAAATGGGCTTGTGGGACTAATAATTGCTACATCGGTATTGAGGTTGATCCTCGGACTGCCAGAGTCATTGTCATCTCGGCGATCGACAATTTGCTGAAGGGACAGGCAGGACAGGCGGTGCAGTGTTTGAACATCATGATGGGCTGGGATGAAACGCTAGGATTGCCGAAGATGGGCTTTTATCCTTAGCGATCGCTCTACCAACTATTGCTTTATGGACACTTGCCAAATTTTTCCAACTTGCTTGAGTTCAAATCCCTGACAGCTTTCTAAAAAAACGCGGGATTTATTCTGAATGCCGAGAACATCTAAAAAGTGTTTAAGTGGCTTTCCATACTGTTTCTGAAATTCATTCAGCAAACTTGTAAACTCGGCATATCTGGTTACTGTTTCGGATGTCTGAGTCTTGAGGATCTTTAGTAGGGCTTTTTCTAACTGTTGTCTAGAACGAATACTAGGAGCGGCTTGGTCAGATTGCCCATTTGGCGTAGATGGACAGGTAGGTGAAGGACTAGAGAACACTGAACTGAGTTTAGGAGGAATGAAAAGGCAAATATAAGCTTCCTTTTTTTCTGCCGATTGGTGAATGACAAACTCTCCAGGATGGTCAGTGAATAGATCGCTGGTTTGCTGCCCAAGCTGATGGTGATTAACTAACTGAGTTAGCGTAAACCCATAAGTCTCTTGAAATTTTCTGGATAGCCATGAGAGTTGAACCCATTGATTTGAGGTTAGCTGCTGGTGTTTCTGAATTAGAGTTTTAATACCGCTTAAGCATTCTTCTAAAGGTAGAATATTGGGCTGTGGCGGCTAGGGCTGGTGATTAAAAGTTTGACCCGTTGAAAGATTAGTGACATGCAGAGATTCTGGTTGCCTACGGACTGTATAAGCGCTTAATCCGTGCATCCGAAGCGTATTGCAGAGATGAGCAAGATCGCTATCTGAGGAACAAACCAGTACTTCTTTCACGTTGGGATAAGGGACAAATAGCGAGGAGCCGATCGCCGTCATTTTCATGTCTGCACTATTTTTTCCGGCAGGTACATGAATCATCTGATACCCGCGATCGTTCAATTCTGCATCTTGTTGGCAGCTGATGGTTCGCCAATTGGCAAAAGCAATTTTGATCTGGAGGGGATGCTTGCAGCAGGTTTGAAGAAATCTTTCTTCATTTAGATCTAACTTAATATTTTCGAGATCGAGCAGTAGAATCGCGATCGCCTGTCTCTGGCTTTGTCCTACATTCCAATCATCTGGGGCGATCGAAGGTTGAATGACTCTTAGAATCGACACGTTTAGGACAACCTCATGAGGATGTTGTCCTTATGAATTCCCTATTCAAGTCTCAAACTAACTTTTCAAAAAGGCAGCCCTATTCAGTTCCCTTTAACGTTAGGGCTGGATCGGCACTTATTTTGCAGTTAGAAGATGCTTCAATTGGTGAGCCAAAACTTCTAGTCCGGCATCTTTGGCAAAATAGCTATCTGCATCCGGGCAAATTTCCTTGCCGCTGACGGCTAACTCGTTAGCACTCATATAGGCTGTAACTAGAACAATGAGAGGGGGTTGTGGCAGGATTTTTCTCAGGCGAGCCACAACCTCCATGCCATCTGCGTATGTTTCATGGCGGGCTGTTGGAAGAGAGAGGTCAATTAGCAAAGCATCATATTGATCTAGCATCTCGGCTTGCCACAGGAATGTGGCGATCGATTGATAAACGACCACCGAAAAATCCTGTCGGAGAAAGCGCTTTACCGTCAAACACCAGTGCGGGTCATCGTCTAAGATAGCTAGCTTGTACATCTTGACTCAATTTCTCCTCTGCTTAAGCTGGGACATGATCTCTAAAAAAGCCTCATAGTCTGTAATAGGCTTGAGATAGCAATAGTCGGCTTTAGATTGGATCAACAGTGTCTTCTGCTCAGTAGGCAGACAGTAAGCAGTAACCACAATGATGGGGAGTTCGTGACACCAAGCCTTTAGATGGCATGAGAGCATAGCACCATCAACTTTTTGCCCTTTCCATGAAACTCCAGGCAAGTTGATATCCATAATCACCAGGTCTACAGTTTCGGCTTCGCAACGACGAAAAATTTCGGCAGGGTCGCAGGTAATCGTTACTTGATGCCCGCCCAGGCGTTCCAGCAGTCTAGCCGTTCCGACTGCCAGCAGATGATCATCTTCAACCAACAAGACTTGCAAAGGCTTGACCTCTTAGGTAGGTGGATGAAGCGGCAGGGTAAACGAAACCGTGGTTCCTTGTCCAACGCCCAAACTTTCGAGCCAAATTTGCCCGCCCATAAGTTCTACTAGCTTACGGCAAATCGCTAGCCCCAGTCCTGCTCCTTTGTAATCGCGTTGGGGAGATCCATCTGCCTGAATGAACGGTTCAAACAGATGTTCGGCAGTCGTCATGTCAATGCCAATGCCAGAATCAATCACCGAGATTTCTGCCATGGTGCCCGTACTGTCCTCCCTCACTCGCATAATCACTTCTCCCCGTGGAGTGAATTTGAAGGCGTTGCTAAGCAGATTGGTCATGACCTGATGGACTTTGATTCTGTCGGCAAATACAGTGTCAACCTGGCAGTCGAGGGTAAGGGGCGTTCGCGTTGAACGACTTTCGGCATCGACTAAAAAGCACTGTTCTTGTAGGAGCTTAGGCAGGTGCAAGACTTCTAGATCCAGAATGACGTGGCGAGATTCAATTTTGGCAATGTCGAGCACATCGTTAATGATGGTGACTAGATTACGGGTAGATTGATAGGCTCCTTCAATGTATTGGCGCAACTCTGTTTCGTCTTCGTAGAGCCGATCTTTGAGCAGCTTCAGATAGTTTAGCGTTGAGGCTAAGGGCGTTCGTAGTTCGTGGCTGGTCATTGCCAAAAAGTTAGTTTTCAGGCGGTTAACTTCTTCGGCGGCGGCTTGAGCTTGGGTCAACTGCTGGTTGTGCATTTCTAGCACCAGGCGCTGCTGCTGTTCTCGTTGGTGCAGCCAGTTTTGCATGATGGCGATCGACAGGTGCAGGTTAAGCGACTGAATGAGTTCCATTTCTTCCAGGCTCCAGGGCAACGCCTGATCTCGTTTCAGAGCTTGCCATTGCCCCATTGACTGCCGGGGGCGCTGCTGGCGATCGTCCGTTGTTTCATAGCCCAGCCAGAGGGTAGCTGTGTCAATCTGATCTCGAAACAAAGTGAGGCAGCCCAAGAACTCATTACCATAGGACAAGGGTTGAATGACCAATCCCCTAATTTCAGTGCTTTGGAAGACTTCCAACAGCGGGTGAAGTTGTGGCTCTTGCTGAAGATTGACGACTACACGCACTGGCTGATCTGAGGAGACGGTTTCACTAGGGCTTAACTCCTCCAAAGCTGGCTCTCTAGCCTTGGTGGCTTGCCAAAGCGGATGAGACTCTAGTTCTGAAGTTTGATCCTCAGTAGTAGAGAGCTGGGTGCCGTAGGTGTAGAGATGCGTAGGCAGTGACCCATCAGGCGAAGTGAGATAAAGTCTGCCCCCAGAGCTTCCAGAAGTCTTAACGGCTTGTTCTAGAACAGTTTGAAGAATCTGTTCGGGGCTACGCGCTGCATGGAGCAGAGCCGCAATCTGATTGACGATCGCCTCTCGTTGGGAGCGTTCTTGTGCTTGACTGAGTAAACTCGCCTGGGCAATCGCCAGGGAAACCTGATCTGCCAACAACTGCACCACCTGTAGATCTTCTTCAGCAACCTCTCTGGGTTCGGCATGGTGGGAAATTAGCAGCCCCCAAAGGTCTTGCTGGTACAGAATGGGGACGACCAGCGACGACTGCACACCCATCTCGGTCAAATATTCCACATGACAGGGATCAACTGGGCGGCTGAGGGTTTCTTCGAGGGGGTTTTGCAGAACCGCTTCAACGCTCAAGTCTTGAATAGAAGTTGATTTCGGGGCAGGAATTGAGTTGAGCCAGATGCGCTGCTGCGATACATCAATGATGGTGCGCGTCCGAGCTTTGACAAATAAGGCTCTTGCCTGAGGTGGGATGTCATCGGCTGGATAGTGCAACCCCAGCAGCGAAGGCAAGCGGTCTTTGGCGCTCGATTCTGCCGCCACATGACCATGACCATCTGAGTCAAAACGATAGATTTTAACGCGATCGGTTTGTAAAAAAGCCCGTAGCTCAATGACCGTGGCATCCAAAATTTCTTGCAGATCCAAAGACTGCCGAATCCGGTTCGCCATGCGGCTGAGTAGCGCCTCTTTGCTGTGGTTGAGCGGATGCAGATCTTGAGCAGACCCAAACTCATAATTACTGGTCACGGTAGACTTTCCTGGGGGTTTTCAATTCTAACGATTTGCTAGAGCGTGGCGATCGACCAATTGAGTAATGGCATTAATCAGGGCAAAAGGATCAATCGGTTTGGTAAAGTGCCGTTGAAACCCAGCGTCTAGCGCTTGCTGTTTGTCGGCTTCGCTGGCATATGCCGTGAGGGCGATCGTGACAAAGAGATTAAGAGGCATGGCTTTAATCTCCCGCATCATCGCATAGCCATCCATATCCGGCATCCCAATATCACTGACCAAAATATCCGGTTGAACGCGCTGAAGGCTTTGTAGCGCTTCACTAGCAGAAGAAACTGCTACCACTTCGGCTCCGGCTTGCTGCACCGCAAAAGTAACTAGATGCTGCGAATCTGGATCATCATCAACCACCAAAATTCGCAGACCTTCTAGCGGGAGGAAATTGGGATGAGGAGCCTTGGAATCTGGAATACAGGTTTTCTGGCAAAGGATTTTGTGGAGAGGAATTGTTACCTTAAAAGTTGCGCCTTGTCCTTCTCCAGCACTCTCGGCAACTACTGCGCCTCCATGCAGTTCCACAATCTGCCGCACGATCGCCAGCCCCAGCCCCAACCCCCCAAACTGACGAGTTGTAGAGCCATCTTGTTGACGAAAGTACTCAAAAATATAGGGCAAAAAATCAGTATGAATACCTTTACCCGTGTCGTGAACTTGAAGTTGCACGTTCTCTTCCACCTGGCTGACTTGGATCTGAATCTTGCCTCCGATCGGTGTAAATTTAACTGCATTCGAGACTAAGTTCCACACAACTTGCTGGAGCCGAGTCACATCGCCCATGACAAAGTAACAACCGAGGGGCGCGTCAATTTGCAAATTTAACTCTTTGGTTTCAGCAGCCAGCCGAATGGTTTCCACCGCCGAAACAACCGCTGCACTTAAATCAATCGGTACAGGTCGTAAGCTTAGTTTGCCTTGCAAAATTCGGGAGATATCCAACAAGTCATCAATAAGCTGCGCCTGGAGTTGGGCATTGCGCTCAATTGTTTCCAAAGCGGCATCTGTTCGTCCTGGATTGAGCTTGCCGCGGCGCAATATTTTTGACCAGCCCAAGATTGGGTTCAGGGGCGTACGGATTTCGTGGGACAGCACGGCTAGAAACTCATCTTTAAGACGGTTGGCACGTTCGGCTTCAACGCGAGCCGCTTGCTCTCGGCTGAGAATCTGAACGCGCTCGGCTTCCAGGTTATTGCGCTCCGTCACATCTTCAGCTACGCCTGCTAATCGGTAGGGCTGTCCTGCCTCGTCTCGTACCAAAAACCCGCGATCGCGCACCCATCGAATTGACCCATCTGGACGTATCACCCGATATTCCTCCTCACAACTGCCCTGGGCAAGACATCGCGCTGGAGCCGTCCTCACCCGTTGGCGATCGTCCACATGGACAGATTCAATCCAAAGGTCGAAGTTACGATGCAGGTCGGTGCAGGAACGTCCCCAAATTGTCTCGAAAGCCGGACTAACATAGAGCAGTTGAGACGCGTGCAGATCAACTAACCAGAAGACGCTAGAAATCGTTTCTGCCAATTGCCGCAACTGCCTTTCGCTTTCCTGCAAAGCCGCTTGAGCTTGCCGCCGTTCGCTTTCTTGAAGGGTGAGCAGCCTACGTTGCTCTAGCACCTTCTGCGTGGTTTCTAGCACCGTGACCAAAATGCCGCCCACGGTTTTACCTTCGTAGATCGGGCTATAGCATAGCGTGAAGTAACATTCCTCTACGTGCCCATCGCGCTTGATTGGGTAGAGTTGATCCTCTAGATAAGTGACCTTTTCCTCAGTCAGAACTGCCTGATAAATGGGTTCGTTGATCTGCCAAATTTCTGACCAGCACTCTTGGGTCGGTTGCCCCATTGACTGAGGATGCTTTCCTCCTAAAATCACTCGATACCCATCGTTATAAATTTGAGTCAGACTGGTTCCCCACAAAATGACCATTGGAAAGCGAGAGGGCAAGCATAACAGCACGGCTGTCAACAAACTAGGCGACCAAGTTTCGATCGCGCCGATCGCCGTTGTTTCCCAGTCAAACGATCGCAGGAGTGTTCCCACTTCTCCGGCACTGGCTAGAACGTTTTCTGGAATTGTAGACCTTGCCACTCTGTGCTCCTTTATTGGCGATCGGCGGGGAAGTACTGCTCTAGTAAACCTGTCCGTCTGTCATCTCACCTAGCACCATCTTAATATTCCAAGCACGTTACCACAGGGTATAAAACAGGTTCATGTCTCAAAGGATAGAGAAATGTTTGAGCCTGATTGAGCTAGATAAAAATCTCCTGACTTCGTTAGACAGGGGGTTAGATACGAGAAATTGCGGCATAGCTTACTGAATCTAAGTCTCAAACTAACTTTTCACCCAGACAAGAATTCTCTCTATCGCCCCCATAATGTAAACAGACGCTTTACATTCTTTGGCTATGACAAGAGACTTGCAGGGATTCCTTAAACAACTAGAACAGCGGGGGCAACTTCGGCGGATTTCGGCGCTGGTCGATTCTGATTTAGAAATTGCCGAGATTGCCGATCGCATGTTGCAGCAGGCAGGCCCCGCACTGTTATTTGAAAACGTTAAAAACTCTCCCTTTCCTGTTGCTATTAACGTCATGGGAACAGTCGAACGAATCTGTTGGGCAATGGGAATGGAACGCCCAGAGGAACTAGAAGAGCTAGGCAAAAAACTGGCGACGATTTACCAGTTGCGGCCTCCCAAGAACTTTTCCCAAACCGTGAATCTGGGCAAGGTGCTGCTGGATGTGGTTAAGGCAAAGCCTAGTCGAGACTTCTTTCCGGCTTGTCAGCAGGTGGTGCTGAAGGGGGATGAAGTCGATTTAACCCAAATTCCCATGCTGCGCGTCTATCCTGGCGATGCGGGGCGGGTACTCACGTTGGGGCTAATGATTACCAAAGACTGCGAAACCCAAATTCCTAACGTTGGAGTGTACCGTTTGCAGGTGCAGTCAAAAAATACGATGACGGTGCAGTGGCTGTCGATCCGAGGTGCAACTCGGCATTTGCGGAAGGCGGCAGAGCGGGGGAAAAACCTGGAAGTGGCAGTGGCGATCGGGGTGCATCCTTTGGTAGTGCTAGCGGCTGCAACGCCGTTACCGATTGATATGTCGGAGTGGCTCTTTGCTGGACTTTATGGCGGGTCTGGATTGCCACTGGCTAAATGTAAAACGGTGGATTTAGAAGTTCCGGCTGAGTCGGAGTTTGTGTTAGAAGGAACGATCATGCCGGGAGAAGTGGCGATCGATGGTCCAGCGGGCGACCACATGGGGTTTTATGGTGGTGTGAATGAGAAAGCGCCTCTGATCCGCTTCAACTGCCTCACCCATCGCAAAAATCCGATTTACATGACGGCGTTTAGTGGTCGTCCGCCCAAAGAAGACGCAATGATGGCGATCGCCCTCAACCGGATCTACACGCCCATTCTGCGCCAACAAGTCCCCGAAATCATCGACTTCTTTCTACCTATGGAGGCACTCAGCTACAAGGCTGCGATCATTTCCATTGATAAAACCTATCCTGGACAAGCGAAACGGGCAGCACTGGCATTTTGGAGCGCTTTACCGCAATTCAGCTACACCAAGTTTGTAATTGTGGTCGATAAATCTATTAACGTCCGCGATCCGAGGCAAGTTATCTGGTCGATCGCCTCTAAGGTCGATCCGCAGCGGGATGTGTTCATTTTGCCCAACAATCCTTTCGACTCCTTAGACTTTGCCACCGAGCAGCGAGGGCTAGGCGGACGAATGGGCATGGATGCCACCACAAAGGTTTATCCCGAAACCGATCGCCCCTTCCCCGCTATCCTCGAATCCGATCCAGAAGTAGCAGCAATGGTCGATCGCCGCTGGGCAGAATATGGGCTAGGGAATTTAGGCACTGAAGAAGTAGATCCTAACTTATTCGGCTATAACATTCGTTAAGGATTGTCTTCTCGTATCGCAGCGGCGTATGGAGATAGCGTTACAGATCTAAGAAAGTATTACAAAATATTGCACACTCCTAAGAAGGGGAACGCCATGCCGGAAAATTACTGCATAGAGACTGAAGAATGAACTTCTTAAGCATCCTTGAATCGCGTTCGCTTTATCAGTATGCTCAAGTAAAGGTTGTTAAAAGTTCGCAGAGAAGAAGAATTTCTTCTTTAAGAAATCTGCGTTCAGAAGCCGCCTTGCAGTTCAAGACTCAATCGTTCATTCGTGAACGCTAGTTTAAACAAACTCGGTTACATCTTGCTTTTCGGAGGAATCCCTTAATGAGTATTATCACGAAGTCCATCGTGAACGCCGATGCTGAGGCTCGCTACCTAAGCCCCGGTGAACTAGACCAAATCAAAAGCTTTGTCACTTCTGGCGAACGCCGTGTACGGATTGCGCAAGTTTTGACCGAATCCCGTGAGCGGATCGTCAAGCAAGCAGGCGACCAACTGTTCCAAAAGCGCCCTGACGTTGTTTCCCCCGGTGGCAACGCTTACGGCGAAGAAATGACTGCAACTTGCCTTCGTGACTTGGACTACTATCTGCGCCTTGTGACCTACGGAGTGGTTTCAGGTGATGTGACCTCCATCGAAGAAATCGGCATCGTCGGCGTTCGTGAGATGTACAAGTCTCTCGGCACCCCCATCGACGCAGTCGCTTCGGGTGTTGCGGCAATGAAAAACGTAGCCGTTGGAATGATGTCGGGTGAGGATGCTGCTGAGGCAGGTGCTTACTTCGATTACGTCATCGGTGCTATGCAGTAGTAAAAGGTTGAACTGGGTAAATCATCCACTGTTCAAATCTTTTAACATTTTTAGCCTGATCGACATTCATTTAATTTAAGGAAGCAAAATCATGCAAGACGCAATTACCTCTGTCATCAACTCCGCAGACGTTCAGGGCAAGTACCTGGATATGTCTGCTCTAGAAAAGCTAAAAGGCTACTTCTCTAGCGGCGAACTTCGCGTTCGTGCCGCAACATCCATCAGCGCTAATGCTGCTGCGATCGTCAAAGAAGCTGTAGCTAAGTCATTGTTGTACTCAGATGTCACCCGTCCCGGTGGCAATATGTACACCACCCGTCGCTATGCAGCCTGCATTCGTGACCTCGACTACTACCTCCGCTACTCGACCTATGCCATGTTGGCTGGCGACCCTTCCATCTTGGATGAGCGCGTTTTGAACGGCTTGAAAGAAACCTACAACTCTCTAGGTGTACCTGTTTCTTCCACCGTCCAAGCTATCCAAGCGATGAAAGAAGTCACCGCTAGCTTAGTCGGTGCTGATGCTGGTAAAGAAATGGGCGTGTACTTCGACTACATCTGCTCTGGCTTGAGCTAAATGTGAGTAAATTGTCAATTCGGCAATTTTAAACTCAATATTTTTGGAGGTCTGGGAAGTTTGGGGTGAGTGTTAGGTGGTCAACGGCGGTTCATGAGAGCTAGCTGTGACGGTCTAAGATTGATCTCAAACTCCCAGCCTTGCTGTATTAGGCGCAAAAAACTAGGCGCAAAAATTTTTAGCCTACACAGGAGCGATATACAAAATGCGGATGTTCAAAATTACAGCCTGTGTTCCCAGCCAGAGTCGGATTCGTACTCAGCGGGAACTACAGAATACCTTTTTTACCAAGTTGGTTCCTTACGACAACTGGTTCAAAGAGCAGCAGCGCATCATGAAGATGGGCGGCAAAATTGTCAAGGTGGAATTGGCAACTGGAAAACCTGGAGCGAATGCAGGTTTAAGCTAGTTAGCTTTGACAGACTTCTTGTTGGGCATGGAGTGTGGGGTTGATGGGCGATTGCTCTTAACTTAACATTCTGTGCCCAGCATTTTGCTTACAATGCGCCTCAAAACTCAATTCCTGCTTGTGCCTTAACTCCCTGCTCTCGGAAGGGATGCTTCACTAGCGTCATTTCTGTCACTAGATCAGCCCGTTCAATTAACGCTGCGGGTGCGCCTCGTCCGGTCAGAATCACATGAGACTCATCAGGTTTCTGCTCTAGCCCTGCCAAGATTTCTTCAACCTGCAAATATCCTAGCTTCAGGGCAATATTTACTTCATCAAGTAGAACTAACTTAAACTCAGGGTTCTTAATAAAGCTCAGTGCCTTCTGCCAAGCTTCTTGTGCCTTTTGAATGTCGCGATCGCGATCCTGGGTTTCCCAGGTGAAGCCTTCGCCCATTGCATGAAATTCCAGGAGAGGAGTTTCTCCAGTTGTCCAAGGCTCGAACACGGTTTTTTCGGCTGGCTCCCAGGCTCCTTTAATAAACTGGACGATCGCCACCTGATAGCCATGACCCAGCGATCGCAACACCATACCCAACGCCGCCGTGGTTTTACCTTTGCCAGTCCCAGTATTGACGATAATTAAACCTTTTTGATGCGATCGCTCTGCTAAGCGCTGCTCTTGTACCTCTTTCCGTCGTTGCATCTTTCGTTGATACTGCTCAGTCGAAAGGGCTGATGATGTAGCTTCTTCGTTCAAGATAATGGCTTCTTGGTCGTTTGAAAGGGTCGGATCCATAGGACAGGGCTGAGGTTTTAAAGGCAGTATCCAGCATATCAGGGGCTAGGTGCTCTAAACGAGGAGTGATTCTACTAGAGCCAGACCTTTTAGTAGAGTCGTCCGTACCCTGAAATCGGTTAAAGAGCTAATAAAAATTTCAAATATCCTGCTTTTTACTTCTGAGAAAGATGAACTAGCGCAAGGAAACTTGAAGTTTCCTTGGTAATTGTTATGAAATATGAATGTACTCAGAAAAACTACTGAACTTAACGAAACCAGTTGTTAATTTTTATGAAGCAAGGTGGGATTAGTATGGTATATCTACTATTGTCAGGGAAAAAGTACTGATTCTCTAGGTGTAAAAGTGTTCTCCGTGGAGCGAAAGACTTTGATCTGAGTGTCTACTGCCGTACATTAGTGGGTTATCTACATGAATCTTGTTTTCAGTCCTGGTTTCAACCCTATCGTGTGCGTGATTGGCGGGATGCACTTGATCCTTTCTGTCCAACTGTTAGCATTCTCAATACCGCCAGCCATGACTTTTTCTAATCAGATGGGGGTTAGTAAAGCTAATTCAGTGAATTCTGTGCTTCAGGCTCAAGGCGATAGTCCGGACATGAGTGGTCGAGAGGGAGTACCTCCTAGCGCTGGTTCTGGAAGTCGTTAGCTGAGGGGAAGATAGACTGTGAAAGTTGTCCAGCTTTGTTGACTAAGCACTTGAATCTCTCCACCAATATGAGTCACTATTCGTTTGACAAGCGCTAGTCCTAATCCCGTTCCTCCATGTTTCCAGGGGTCGGCGTTAGGAATACGGTAAAATTTGTCAAAGATGCGAGTTTGCTCACTAGGAAGAATTTTTACACCTGAGTTGCTAATCCGAATCGCAAAAACTGCTGGAGTCGGCTGAAAATTTCTAGGATTGTGTGGCGGAAACTGGGCTTTGTGCTCTTGAGCCCTTGGTTCCGAAAGGCGAGGGACTTCTGTAGATTCAATGCCAGCAGAAACTTTGATAGTTTCGTGGGCAGGAGTGTACTTAAACGCATTAGTCAGAAGTTCGCTCAGGATACGCCCTAGGCTGGCTAAATCTGAAACGACAGGAGATAAGTCAACCGGAATATCAACGACAAGCTGCTGTTGCTGCTTTTGCCGTTGGGCTGCAAAAGGTTCAAGGAGATGGGGAATCCAATCCTGGAGCTTGATGGGTGTTCGGTGAACGGGTTCCATTTGGGCATCTAGGCGAGAGAGATCGAGCATGTTGTTAATGAGGCTAATTTCTCGATCGCATTCACTTTGCAAAATCTGTAGATATCGTTTGATGGGTTCGCCGTCAGGTTCTAGTAATCCCGCTCCATTCAGCCGAATTTCGAGAAGTTGGCTCGCCATTTTAATGCTGCAAATGGGAGTGCGGAGTTCGTGGGAAACTGCGTTGAGAAAATTGTCTTTGACCTGGTTAAGGCTTTCGAGTTCGGTGACTTGCTGCTGGACGGCGGTATAAAGGCGAGCTTGACGAATGGCGATCGCACATTGGTTTGCAACTTGTTGCACTAATCGGACTTCGGCAGCTACAAATCCATCTTTCCCCACTCGATAAAGCCAGATATCGCCAATGACGCTGGGTTTACCAATGATGGGGCAAGCCAGGGTTGTAGAGCCTTCTGAGCGAGGTCTTAGGGTTCTTTCTGTTGATTTAATCCAGCAAAACTGTATCGCTTTCCCTGATAAGAGCCGTGAGTAAATTGCCTCTTCATCTTCCATGTAAACGACTTTGCCCTGGGCAGAGGGCACACCTACCTGAACAGATTCGTAGGCGATCGTAGAAGTGGCGAGACTAAGATCATACAGTCCTGTGTCGCAGGAGGTGGTGTTTAGCTCGGTGGTGAGTTCTTCGACAGCAGTTTGCAAAATTTGGCTTTCATCAAGACTATCTCGAACCTTCTCAGTAATCCGCTTTAGAAGTGCTTCAAAATCAAGTGCCTGCTGAAGTTGTGCTGTCCGTTCCTGAACCTGTTGCTCTAGATGTGCTTCTACCAGTCTTAAATCGTGAATGCCTGGAAATATCGTCATGCTGCCCGTTGCTGCCCCACTGATCGCTTGAAGGGTATCAGTATCATTTCTAATGAATTGTTCAGTTCCCTGCTTAGCAGAGGATAGGCATTGTTCTGGTAGCGTTACCCGTCGTGGGTTGGGGGGTAAGGGGGTAGGAGTTTCTGGGGTTTCACTGTTTTCCGCATTCACTAAATCTAAACCAGAATGAGGAGCGGGTGCTGCTGCTTCCCACGGCTGAGATCCGGTGGTTGAGACTTCGGTATCTGGATTCATAAACTCAATGGGGCTGGGGCGATCGCTAGCTTGAGTCGATAACTGATACTCGATCGCCGCCAAGCGCTTTTCAAACTGATTACGCAGCAGGGCAATTTCGATGGTGGTATGTAAATCGGTTTGATTAAAAGGCTTGATCAAATATCTCGTTGTTGTGGGAGTTCCCTGGGGATGTCTAGAAGAGATCGCTCGCTTTAAAGTGCGGCTGTTGGCATGTGCCGTGAGATAAATAATAGGAATTTTCAACAAACTCCGAATTTGCTCCGCAATAGAAATACCATCAACCCTACCTTTTGATTGAATATCCATCAAAACCAGGTCTGGTTGAGTTTCTCCAGCCGCCCGAATGGCTTCCGACCCCGAAGGCACTTGGGCAACAAGAGTGTGCCCAAAACCTTCTAAAGATTCTTGAATACTCCAGGTAGCAACACGCTCATCTTCGACTACTAAAATTTTAGCCATTGAGACTTTGCACTACCTCTTAGAGGACGACTCTACCCAAAACTCTTGAAACTTCACAATTCTTTAAGGCTAACTCGCGATCCTATCTCTACAGTCCAAGCGATCGGACGTTCGCCAAAACTCTGAATCCTTTGTTGATGCAATAAATGGGTTGACAAGGAGAGGGTTGAACCTACGTCGTCATGACAGCAGCGATCACTCATCACGCTTGGAATGTGATCTATGCCACTCAGTTCCTAACGACTTTGACTTTTAGCTTAGCAAACAAGATTTGTAAATGCTGCCCTAACTGTACCGCCCTCCCTCTAACTTGAAAAGAGGAAACTATAAGAACTGCGCTTAATTGGAAGGTCTTCTTGAAATCTTTACAATTTCTCTCCCTCCTCAGATCTGAGAAATAGATCCGTGGATTGTGTTGCTGTTACGTTTTTCGGCGCTGCTGAATTGCGATATGAAAATCATGTTCCCCTGCCCTCGCAGGGCAGGGGCTAGGGGTTAGGTTTCTACAACGCAGCGAGACAGACCTCTCCCTAAATCCCTCTCCTAAAGGAAAGGGACTTTGAAGGATTCATATTTTGATTCAGCAATGCCGGAAAGGGGCTTTGAAGGAATTCATATTTTCATTCAGCAATGCCCATTTTTCTATACCTGCGATTTCTGCCAAACGTTCCCGACGATGAGGGTATGGACTTGCCAGTCGAAATTGTCTGTATGGGGGTAATCGGTGCGATAGTGTCCGCCTCGGCTTTCGGTGCGAAATAGGGCACTTTTTAGAATTAAGTAAGATAGGTCGAGCAAATTTCGGGTTTCGCTCCAGATTCTGAGGTCGGAGACTTGGGAGGCTGTGAGTGAGAACGACCCTTGCGGTATCTGCGCAGCAGCGCACTCAGGGGGATGATCGATATAGGCGATCGCTGTTTCGCTAGTTGCCACGAATTCTTCTTGCCAGGTCTTAACTTGGGCGATCGCCTGTTCCAGGGTTTGCTGATCCCGACAAATACCAGCGCTTTGCCACATAAGCCGAGCAAGCAAGGGTCGCCATTCTTGAATGTGGGGCGTTAACGAGAGGTTTAAGGGAGGAAGGTCTTGGACTTCAGAAATGGGATAGGCGATCGGATCTTCTCGCAGAGTAATGTTGGCAAGCTGTGCGCCGAAGACAAGACATTCGAGCAGAGAATTGCTGGCAAGGCGATTTGCGCCATGGACTCCAGTGCTAGCAGACTCGCCAACCGTGTACAACCCGTGGATCGAAGTGCGGCTTTGGGTATCCGTAAGGATGCCGCCCATCCAATAGTGAGCAGCCGGAGCAACAGGAATAGGCTGCTTAAAGAGGTCAATGCCCCACCGCTGGCACACTTGAATAATATTGGGAAAGCGATGGCGAATGATGTCTTCGGGAATGGGTTTGAGATCGAGCCAGACATGGGCAGACCCGCCAGTATTTTGTTTAAGATGGCTGAAGATGGCGCGGCTGACAACATCTCTAGGGGCAAGTTCTCCAGCAGGATGATAATCGAAAGCAAAGCGATGCCCCCGATCATCAACTAAGTGTGCACCTTCACCCCGGACGGCTTCGCTAATTAGGAACCGGGGCGCGCCAGGGTAGGTTAATGCGGTGGGATGGAACTGGACAAATTCTAAATCGCGGAGTTCTGCGCCTGCGCGCCACGCCATGGCTACGCCGTCGCCAGTACTGATACTAGGATTGGTGGTTTGGGCAAATACTTGTCCGCCTCCACCCGAGGCTAGGACGATCGCCCTTGCCTGGAGCCAGCACAGTTGGTCTTTGTACAATAGGCAGACTCCTCGACAGGTTTGATCAGCCATCCATAAATTCAGGACAAACGCCTGGGAAAGCACCTGAATGTTGTCGCGGTTTAGCACCTGCGCCGCTAAGGTGGAAACCATGGCTCGTCCGGTTGCATCGGCAGCATGAAGAACACGACGGCGAGAATGGGCAGCTTCTAGGGTCAGTGCCAGGTTGTCCCCCTGACGATCGAACGCCACTCCCATTTCTACCAGCGATCGTACACATTCAGGCGCTTTTTCGACTAAAAGCTGTACGGCGGCGGGGTTGCATAGTCCGGCTCCAGCTTTTAACGTATCTTCAACGTGCAACTGGAGAGAATCTTCTGGGGCGATCGCCGCTGCAATACCTCCCTGTGCCCAATCGCTTGCTGATATGGAAAGAGAATCTTTAGTGATGAGCCCAACTCGCAGCGTTTTAGGTAAGCAGAGGGCAGTATATAGCCCTGCGGCTCCCCCTCCTACAATGAGGACATCGAAGGCATTGGGCAAGGTTAGATGGGGCACAGAAGTGAAACAAAGTAAGGGTTATTTAAAACACAATAACGAAAAAAGACCGAAGACTAAGTTTTGAGTCTCAGCCGTCAGTCTTTAAAAATTGTCGTTACTGAATGAAAGTATGAATCTGCTCAAAGCCCCTTTCCTTCAGGAGAGGGGTTGGGGGAGAGGTTTATCTAGCTGCGTTGCTAACTCAACCTAACCCCTAGCCCCTTCCCTAAGAGGGCAGGGGAACTGGATTTTCATATGCAATTCAGCAATGCTTAAAAAATTAGCCTCATTCATCTAACGATAAATGCCGTTGTTAAAGCGATCGCCCCCTTCCACCAGAGCAGAATCGGGGGAAGAGAGGGTAAATTTATCAAGGTTCGCCTTCAAAATTTCTGCCTGACGCTCCGTCAAATCGGGCATCTCGAAGATTTCATCAACACTTTCAAAAGGTGCATTGCTCAAAATCATCCGAGCTAGCGTGGGGTACAGTCCAGGGAACTGCGCAAATGCCCGCACGTTAGTGTTATTTAGATCAATTTTTTTGCCAAAATCAGTTGCCAGCTTATCGTCCATGCTGTTGCGAAATTCTGCAACGAGCGGTGAGTGGGCTGCTTCAGCCTGTTGCGGAAAGCTGAAGATGCCCAGGCAACTAATCAGCATTAGCCCCAAAGCCATTATCGTCCCTACCAAGCGTTTCATTCTTGAAATTCCTCCCAGTTTCAATGCGTCGGAAATCATATTAAGTCCAAAATAAACACAGCTTTATAAGGTAGAGATTATCACTTTTTAGGGCAGCTTTTAGGACAGACTAGCGTAGGCACCAATTATTCCGCCTCTTCGACCACATAGTTTTCGCCAAATGTGGTGATGCGATCGCCCAGCACCAGTTTTCGCCCCCGCCGTACCTCAACCGCTCCATTGACCTTGACATCGCCATTTTGAATCAGCATTTTTGCCTCGCCCCCCGTTTGTACCACACACATCAGTTTCAAAAACTGATCTAACTTAATTGTTTCCTCGCTCTTGTCCATCTCTACCATCCCCGCTATAAAATCCAGAAGAGTGTTCTCTAAGCCATTCTCATATTAATATCTCACCCTCCTCTATGACCTATTGCCTCGGCATTCTCACCTGCTACGGGCTAGTCCTTGCCACCGACTCTCGCACCAACGCAGGTGTAGACCACATCTCAACCTACCAAAAGCTATTTGACTTCTCCAACCCCGGAGAACGCGTCATTATGCTTTGTACAGCAGGCAACCTCTCAATTACCCAAGCTGTGATGAATGCCCTTCAGCAAGATCTAAACGCGTCTCAAGAAGAAACCATCCATACTTTGCCCACGCTTTATGATGTTGCCCGTTACATTGGCGGCAAAGTTCGTCGGCTTCAAGAGCAAGAGCGCCCTTGGCTCGCCAAAGATAATATTGACTTTAAATGCACGCTGTTATTAGGTGGGCAAATTCGGGGGGATGCTCCGGGGCTGTTTATGATTTATAGTCAGGGCAATTTTATTCAAGCCATGCCCGAAACGCCGTTCTTGCAAATTGGTGAAACCAAATATGGGAAACCTATTTTAGATCGTGCCCTCACCTATGAAACCTCTCTAGAAGAAGCAGCAAAATGTGCGTTGCTATCTATTGACTCAACCATGAAATCCAACATTTCGGTCGGACCTCCCATCAATCTGGCAATGTATGAAGCCGATAGTTTTTTTATTCGCCATCAGTTGCGCTTGCCGTTGGGCGATCCTTATTTGGCAAAAATTCGGCACTTGTGGGAGTGTTCTTTGAGGCAGGCGTTTGAGCAAATGCCGAATGTAGAATGGGATGACTATGATCATCATGCAGAGACTAACCACGAGGATGTGTTGCTGGATTAAGCTAATTTTCTGAATTCCCCCAAGTTAAACCCGATGCAAACCCCGTCTCATTTTTTAATGACCGCCACTTTAGAAAAAGCCTTACCCAAAGTTGCCATCGTTAAACGCGCTTTTCTTTGGGGGGCGATCGCGCCAGATTTGGCGTTATGGGGGCTATCTATTGGGGGCATGATTTACTATCATTTCATGCTGGGATGGAGTACAAAACAGGCATTTGCCCTCATGTTCGATCAGTTGTATTTCCATCATCCGCTTTGGATCGTTTCTCACAATTTGCTTCATGCGCCAATCTTGTTGCTGTTAGGGTTAGGGTGGGCTTGGCAAAGCTCTCGCCGAGGAGAGGAGAATAAGCTTTCTCTGTGGTTTTTGTGGTTCTTTTTAGCGTGCTTACTGCATTCTGTCATTGATGTTTTGACTCATGTTGATGATGGTTCGCTCATTTTCTTTCCGTTTGATTGGACGACGCGATTTCAGAGCGTTGTTAGCTATTATGATCATCGGTATTATGGGAGAGAATTTAGTGTGTTTGAGCGATCGCTTAATCTCTTCTTCTTGCTCTATCTGCTCTATTCTCCCGTTTATCAATATCTCCGTAAACTAGTTCAAAAACTCTAAATGCCGTTCTCTTCTGATGCTCAACCTAGCGCGATTCTCAACCGCTTTACTCACTTTGGGGTAGAGCTAGGCTTGGAGCGAATTGAAC
This sequence comes from Timaviella obliquedivisa GSE-PSE-MK23-08B, assembly GCA_019358855.1. Taxonomy (NCBI): domain Bacteria; kingdom Bacillati; phylum Cyanobacteriota; class Cyanophyceae; order Oculatellales; family Oculatellaceae; genus Timaviella; species Timaviella obliquedivisa. The sequence goes on from JAHHII010000002.1 coordinate 248,444, forward strand.
GCTTGTTAAATGATTTATGTAATCCGCAGCGGCAAGTCCCCATCATTCATGTGGCAGGCAGTAATGGCAAAGGGTCTACCTGTGCATTTCTCTCGGCGGTGCTGACTGCCGCAGGCTATCGGGTTGGGCGTTATACGTCTCCCCATTTGGTGAGTTGGTGTGAGCGCATTAGCCTGAATGGTCAAGATATTTCACCTGCTGAACTGCATCATCTTTTGTTAAAGGTTGTTGCTGCTATTGATCTGGATTATTCATCGCCGACGCAGTTTGAGATTATTACCGCAGTGGCGTGGCTATATTTTGCGCAGCAGCAAGTGGATGTTGCTGTCGTTGAGGTGGGGCTAGGAGGACGGCTGGATGCGACAAATGTGTGCGATCGCCCTCTCGTTAGCATCATCACATCTCTCAGCCGCGAGCATTGGCAACGGTTGGGTGATACCTTGGCAAAGATTAGCTACGAGAAAGCGGGCATTCTCAAACCTCGTTGTCCGGCTGTCATTGCGCCGCAGCCTGCCGAGGCTGAAGCCGTTCTTCAAGCAAGGTTATCTGAGTTGAATTGTCCGGTCACTTGGGTTGATCCAGAAGCATCTCGCCGCTATTCATTATCTTTGCCCGGCGAGCATCAACTGATTAATGCAGCGTTGGCGATCGCTACGTTTCACATTCTGCAACAACAGGGTTGGAAAATTACCGAAGATCATATTGTACAAGGGCTGGCGACTGCTCAGTGGCAAGGGCGGTTACAGTGGATGCAGTGGCGGCATCATAATCTATTAATCGATGGAGCGCATAACCCTGCCGGAGCAAAGATGCTACGTCGTTATATTGATAGTTTGTCCCTTGATAACCAGAATGTTAATCAGGATGTTAATCAGGTGACGCGATCGATTCATTGGGTAATGGGAATGATCGCTAATAAAGATCATGGGGAGGTGTTCCAAGAATTGTTGAGAGCAGGCGATCGCCTCTATCTCGTGCCCGTGCCAGAGCATTTGCCTACGGATATGGATGCGCTGGCACAGGTGGCTCAAACCGCTTGTCCAAGCTTGGTGCATTGTGGCGTTTATGCAGATGTCATTGAAGGGTTAGAAGCAGCATTTGAGGCTGACTTAACTGAACAAAATTCGACAACGGTGTTGTGTGGGTCACTTTACCTGATTGGGCATTTCTTTTCTATGATTCAACCTGATGAAAAATCCTAAGATCGATCGCCAACGAGAGCATCAAGCTAATGAGCGAACTTTTTTGGCATGGCTTCGCACCTCCATTGCTTTAATTGGCTTTGGGTTTGCGATCGCTCGTTTTGGTTTGTTTGTTCAGCAACTTCAAGCCACGCTCATGCAACAGCAAGTTTCAATTGATCCCCTCTTTAACTCTAAAAATTTGGGTGTGACGTTAGTCGTCTTTGGTGTTTTAGTAATTGCTTTAGCCGCGTGGCAGTATAACCGCGTTTTCTGGCAAATTGAACGGAGTGACTATCGTCCTAGCCGATGGTTAGTGGCAGTCATGACGGCGGTTGTAATTGCCATAGGGTTGCTCAGTTTGCCTTTACTTTTATGGCGCAACGATCAGGTATGGCGCAACGAGCGGGGGCAATCGCCCACCCCTACGCCGCGTTCCTCGCCTATCCGCTAAACTCAACCTTTTGCAACACCAAACTCATCCGCTTTGTCATGACTAAAGATTCACCTTCTTTATATCGATAGCCCTGTCCGACAAACTCTGGTTTGGTAGTATCTACAATCGTGCTCCATTCCCATTGTTGCAGCATCTTAGGCAGCGTAAACTCGATCGCCTCATAGTGTGCATTAAAAACAATTAAAAAATCATCGTCCACAACCCGTTCGCCCTTAGAACCCGGAGTCGGAATTTCTTGTCCATTAAGAAAAATGGCGATCGCCTTGGCTAACCCATCATTCCATTGCTTATCGGTCATTTCGCCGCCATTGGGGTTAAACCAAGCAATATCTCTCACATCCGAACCGTGAATGGCTCGACCTTGGAACCACTTGCGCCGCCGAAAAATAGGATGCTGAAGCCGAAAGTTAATCAGTTTTTGGGAAAATTCTAGCAGAGCATGATCTTGCAAATCCCAATTAACCCAAGAAATTTCATTGTCTTGGCAGTAAGGGTTGTTGTTGCCTCCTTGCGATCGCCCCATTTCATCACCCGCTAACAACATAGGCACACCCTGAGACAGCATAAGTGTCACTAAGAAATTTCGCTGTTGCTGCTGCCGTAATTGCAGAATCTCAAGTTTGTCTGTTTCGCCTTCTACACCGCAGTTCCAAGATCGGTTATGGCTGTCTCCATCTCGGCCATTCTCGCCGTTCGCTTGGTTGTGTTTTTCGTTGTAACTTACTAAGTCACGCAGCGTAAATCCGTCATGAGCGGTAACAAAGTTAATGCTGGCATGGGGTCGTCTACCATTGGTTTGATACAAGTCAGAACTGCCTGTAAATCGATAGGCAAACTCTGCCAAAGTGCGGTTTTCACCTCGCCAAAAGTCGCGCACCGTATCTCTGTATTTGCCATTCCATTCTGACCACAGCAGCGGAAATTCACCCACTTGGTATCCTCCTTCACCCACATCCCAGGGTTCGGCAATGAGTTTGACGTTAGCGAGGACTGGATCTTGATGGATAATGTCGAAAAATGCAGCAAGGCGATCGACCGCGTAAAGCTCCCGCGCCAATGCCGAGGCTAGATCGAACCGGAAGCCATCAACGTGCATTTCTAAAACCCAATAGCGCAAGCTGTCCATAATCAGCTTTAGCACTTGGGGATGACGAACATTCAGCGAATTACCGCAGCCTGTAAAGTCCATGTAATACTGAGGTTCATCTTCGACTAAGCGATAGTAAGAAGCGTTATCAATACCGCGCAAAGACAAGGTGGGGCCCATGTGATTGCCTTCCCCTGTGTGGTTATAAACCACATCTAAAATCACCTCAATGCCTTCGCGATGGAAGGTCTTTACCATTTCCTTAAACTCTACAACCTGTTCTCCATTCACGTTCCCTGCGCTGTACCCAGAATAGGGTGCAAAGTAGTTAATGGAATCGTATCCCCAGTAGTTCCTCAACCCTTTCCCTTCTAAGTGTCCGGGATGAGCTAAAAACTGGTGAATGGGCATTAGCTCGATCGCCGTAATGCCTAACGAATGTAGATGTTGAATCACGGCGGGGTGGGTGAGTCCGGCGTAGGTGCCCTGGAGATGGGGCGGAACTTCTGGATGGAGTTTGGTGAGTCCTCGCACATGGGCTTCGTAAATCACAGTTTTGTGCCAGGGAGTTTGGAGCAGCTTGTCGCCCTGCCAATCAAAAGATTCATCAATCACGACACCTTTAGGGATCAGATGGGCGCTGTCTAAAGTAGAGTAAGACAGATCTTCTTCTTCATTGCCCCAGCAATAGCCAAAAATTTCTCTCCCAAAGTTAATCTCGCCATCGATCGCCTTAGCGTAAGGATCAATCAAAAGTTTATTTACGTTGAAGCGATGCCCTTCTTCAGGCGCATTAGGGCCGTCTACCCGGAAACCGTAGCGCTGTCCTGGAGAAATGCCCGGTACATAGCCATGCCAAACAAAGTTAGTAACTTCGGTGAGGGGCAAACGGGTTTCACGATTTTCTGCATCAAAGAGGCACAGATCTACGCCCGTTGCGTTTTCTGAGAAGAGGGCAAAGTTTGTGCCTTGACCGTCCCAGACTGCGCCTAAGGAATAAGGCGTACCAGACCAAATTGAGTACATATGCTTAGCTTTTGGGGTAAGTGAGGGCAATTTCTGGAGGAAAAAGCGATGTCCTTCATTTTACTTAACAAACTGCTAAACAAGGTCAGAATCTTCACAAGTTTTTTGGAAGCTAGCTCAGAACGTGAAACCTTGAGACGCGGATTGGTTGCTTCAACAGGCTGCTTTAGTGGATTTCTTTAGCGAGTTGCTTCTAATAGCTGTGAAAAATAAAATGGCGCTTTGTTCAAAGCTCGCCGATCGATTTTCCAGCCCGCATTGTCTAAAATTTTGATAATATCAGCTTCTCGGTGGAGGTAAGCCCTTGTGGCTTTGCTAGCCCCTGGAAAAAAGCTGCCAATTTTTTTGAGAACGCTATAGGCGGCAGTTTTAGGCGCAAAGCTGAGGAGGAGGCGCGATTCTGCTAGGCTGCTCAGATGGTTGACCATGCGAGTTGCTTCGTCTTGGGGATAGTGGATCAGCACGTCGAGACAGACAACAGTGTGGTAGCGACCGCTCAGGGCTTCCAGGTCACTGACTGCAAAAGAGAGTCGATCGCATACATCTAGGGCGATCGCCCGTTCTTTGCCTTCCTCTACCATTTTTTCGGAAATATCACTGGCATAAACTTTTGCGCCTGCTTCAGCCAGAGGAATACTGAGACTCCCGACTCCACAGCCCGCATCACAGACGGTTAAATCTGCCAAATTACCATCCGCTTGCAGCCAACTCAGAACGGTATCGACCGTGAGTTGATGCCCTTTGCGAATGTTTCGTTGGACGATGTTAACGTCACCATCGCCATAAATTCGTCGCCAGCGATCGAAGCCAGTGGCATTGAAATAGTCTTTAACAATTGTTTTGTCGTCGGTGGTCGCAGTCATGGCGAAGGGCTTTTGTATTGAATCAACGTGTCTCATCCTATTATGATTTTCCGCTGGTTGTTGCAGTTTTGCAGTTTCATTTTTAGAGGCGTTGCCACGTTAGATCGTTAAATTCAGAGCATGACCAGTGTAAAAGATTTGCAGGTTGCCCCACCAGAGAGGACGGTAGCCCGATCGCCAGCCGAGGCGCAGCAGTTGCCAGGGCGATCGCTTCTCCCACGCCTACAATGCTCCACCGCGCTAAGTTCTGGACTCCTACTAACAAGGGCAAGGTTGTTCCCGCCAACGTTCCATCTGCTAAGCGCGCTGTTCCTTGCTGCACCTCAATTTGCCGACTATCCCACGGATAAATTCCATTGGGTAGACCCAACGGCGATAAGGCATCACTGACTAAAAAAATACCGTTGCCCCGACTGGCTCTTAATAAAATATCTAGCATTAGTGGTGCAACATGCTCTCCATCGGCAATCAACCCACACATCACTTGAGGATGGGCGATCGCCGCGCCCAGCAATCCTGGCTGCCGATGATGCAGCCCTGGCATCGCATTGAAGGCATGAGTCACCAGAGTTGCACCTTGCTCAAATGCCTGTTGTGCCTGAGCCGCAGTCGCTTGAGAATGCCCTAAACTCACACTTATTCCTAATGAGGTGAGATAAGGGATCACTTCGCCTGTCTGATCCAATTCAGGAGCAAGCGTCATCATTTTGACCGTTGTGGCATGATTGCCCAAAACTCGCTTTACTTCAGCGATCGTTAAGGGCAAAAGATACTCTGTTGGGTGCGCACCTCGCTTTTGAGGATTGAGAAACGGACCCTCCAAATGAACGCCCAAAATTTTTGCGCCCGTTTTTTGCTGCGTCATGAAATGGGTAATTGTTGAGAGCGATCGCCCCACATTTTCTACCGCAGTCGTGACCAGCGTCGGCAAAAATCCATCGACTCCCTGATTCCACAAAAACTCACAAATCTCTTGCAGTTTCTCTTGATCTTTCTCTGTCAAATCAGGAAACGCCAACCCCAAGGCACCATTAATCTGCAAATCAATCCCGCCCATTGAAACCCAATCTCCCGCCAAATCCCAAACTTGTAAAGATTGCTGAGCCGTAGGTTTTGAGAGATCTGCAACGGAACGCATCATCGTATCCATCATCGTATCCATCGGAACAACCTGTTGCACTATTCCAGTCCGATCGACCGAAATTCGTTGTAGTCCGCTGCTACCATAGACCCGCCCGTTGATAAGATCAACCGGAACCCCAATTTTTGCTAATCCAGTGCTCTCTTTCATCATTTTAAAATACTATGTCTTCTCCTAATACCCTGTCTTCTCCTCTCATTGGCATTATTATGGGCAGCGATTCTGACCTGCCGACGATGCAAGCCGCGATCGCCATTTGTGAATTGTTTGAGATTGCCCATGAAGTGGCGATCGTGTCTGCCCATCGCACCCCAGAACGCATGGTTGAGTATGCGCAACAAGCGCATCTTCGAGGACTCAAGGTGATCATTGCTGGAGCAGGCGGCGCAGCGCATTTGCCTGGAATGGTTGCGGCTTTAACACCACTACCTGTGATTGGAGTTCCGGTTGCCAGCCGTCATCTTCAAGGCATTGATTCGCTGTATTCCATTGTGCAAATGCCTGCTGGCATTCCCGTTGCAACAGTGGCGATCGGCAATGCCCAAAATGCAGGATTGTTGGCGATACAAATATTGGCTAGCTCTCAGCCTAAACTATTAGAGCAGGTGCTGCAATACCGCCAAAGCCTGAAGGATGCTGTCATAAAAAAACAGACTCAGCTAGATGAAGTCGGTTATCGGGGTTATTTGGAAGGGATGGGCTAGATGCGTTTGCGAGGTTTGCGGGCAAAAGGGTTACGCATTTTGCCTTCTTCTGAAGGCAATAGGGGCAAACGGAGGCGCTTGAAAACGCTAGGGGTAGGTTCATTGACGGAGTCTTTGACGGGATCTTTGCCTTCTACGGGTGGAATTGGCTCGAAGTTCCAGTAGGCAACAATGAGCCATGTCGCTGCACCTGCGGCTGCACCAAAAAGCACGCTAAGTATGGGTTGAATGCCCAACACTACTAGAATGATGAGGCACAATAGCCACATCATTAATCCTGTGGAAAAGCCTTTCTCAGAGTCGTATTTGTACATAATTTGTACATAGTTTGTACATAGTTTAAAAGGTTGAACTGACGAACCATTGTAGTTGTAGTGGGGCGATCGCAGCTTTTTAGACTAAGCTCCTTTCCTTCAGGAGAGGGGTTGGGGGAGAAGTCTCTCTGGCTGCGTAGCCGAATTGACCTAACTCCTAACCTCTTCCCTCGTTTCCTGCCTGCCCGTAGTTTTAGCTGTAGTAGCTAAAGGCTAGAAGCAAAATATAGCACTTATAGATTTATCTGTACTTATTTGAAGATATACAGAGTTTTTTCGCTGATCCGTCTAGGTTGTCATACTATACAGAAGATCTCTGCTACCTTACCCCATTAAAGCTGAGATGCAGAAGATTTCTCTCTAAATTTCTCTCCAATAAAAAAATCAGACGGCACCTATGCTGTTTTTGGCTTACCTACCAAATGGTTCCTATCGCGCTCAAGGAATCATTTAGTTTTGATGGAGCGCCTAAATTAATAGGAGCAACTATGTCACGTCGCCATAATCGCAACTTATTCTTCATTGCCTCTACCGGAGAGCTGCGTGGAGAAGTGAATAGACCCGCTACGCCTAGTGAATGTGAACGTGCTTTTCGCTTCTCGGAGATCGTCAGCGGAACTACCCCAGCACCATCAGACGAACTGTTGGAGGCGATCGCAGATGTCATGACGCAGGACGGTGATGATATAGACAGCCACATTCCCGCTGGCTTTACGTACCTTGCCCAGTTTGTAGACCATGATCTCACGCGCGATCGAACCGATGTTCCCTTTGGAACGCCTGTCACAGACCCGAGCCAGTTAAAGCAAGCCAGAAGCCCAGCATTGGATCTAGACTCTGTTTACGGAATTGGTCCTACCGTTGAACCAGGGTTTTACCAACCCGATGGAATTCGGCTCAATACAGGGAAAACTCAGGAGTCTTCCCCTCCAAACGCAGATCGACCTCTTGACGATTTTGATCTGCCCCGGAAAGGCGCGACGGCTGCCGAGCCAGAAGAAGTTCGGATGGCGCAGATACCCGATCCACGGAACGACGAAAACCTGGCGGTGGGTCAAACGCATCTGGCGTTTATTCGATTTCACAATCGAGTTTGCGATCGTCTTGCCAACTCTTCGGTGCCAAGCATTATGCTCTTTGAGCGTGCCCGTGAAGCAGTCGTTAAGCATTACCAATGGATGCTGAAAACTGATTTTTTACCGCGGATTGTTGATCCAGCAATTGTGGACGATGTGTTTCACAATGGTCGCAAAATCTTTGAAGTTAAGGAGACTGGATTTCCGACCATGCCGATAGAGTTCTCAGTTGCAGCCTATCGCTTGGGGCACTCTATGATTCGAGAAAAGTACGACTGGAACGCTGTGTTTAGCGACGGTGGAGCGGTTGGTCAAATTGGTGATTTTGGCACCCTAATAAATTTATTTAGGTTTTCAGGTACAAGCGGTAATTTGTCTCCATCCGCCAGCGACGGTAGTGGTCCAAGCGACGTTAATAACCCATTAGATGGTAATTTTGAACGCCTTCCCACAAATTGGATTGCAGACTGGACACGGCTTTACAACTTTGTAGAAGACGGCACACCTGAGCTTGCGCCCGAAACCACACTTAACTTTGCTCGCCCATTGGATACCCGTCTCACTAATCCTCTAAAAAATCTGCCCCTTGGTTCTTTCAATGCACGCGGGGGTGGGGGCACAGTGCCACCAATTCAGCTAAACCTGGCGTTTCGGAATCTCGCCAGAGCGCGCATGGTTGGGCTTGCCAGCGGGCAAGAAGTTGCCGCCTACATTGCCAACAAAATTCCGGGCACCCATGTCTTATCAAAAGATGAAATTTTGGGCGATGACCTCAACGCATTAAGCGAAACTTTGAAGACGGAACTGACGACTTCGACCCCTCTTTGGTTCTACATCCTTCGAGAAGCGTCTTTGAATCTAGATTCTGGAAAACTAGGAACGGGAAAGCTGGGTGCGGTTGGAGGCAGAATTGTGGCGGAGGTTTTCCATCGCGCCATAGAAGGCAGTCAAATATCGATTATTCGTGATCCGTCTTTCACGCCTTCGCTTGGCGCTAAACCAGGAGTGTTTCGGATGACTGACTTGCTTAGGGTTGCTTACGATGCGTCGAAGGGTGAGCTTAGACCGTTATCGCCAGATGCTCCTCGTCCTCCGGCGTTAAAAGTGTTGCCCAGTCAGGCATGACAATAGGCGATCGCCATTATTAGAGTGAGTTGGCAAGGGATATCTTTGACCAAGATATCCCCATCCACCTTTAGCACACTAGACCTCGCCGCTACTCTACATCGTCGTGAGCAAAGCGATTGTAGAGGAAGTCGAGCGCGTGATTTCGCAGCTTGTAGTATTCCGGCATTTCCATAATCCGAGCCCGATCGCGCGGACGACGAAAGGGAATCTCCATGACTTCGCCAATGGTTGCCGCCGGGCCATTGGTCATCATGACCAGGCGATCGGCAAGAAAGAGGGCTTCGTCGATGTCGTGGGTAATCATCAGCACGGTGCAGCGATGATCGTTCCAAATTTTTAGTAGTTCCTCTTGCAGTTCTTCTTTTGTGATAGCGTCTAAAGCGCCAAAAGGTTCGTCTAAAATCAGCACTTCAGGACGAATGGAAAGGGCACGGGCGATCGCCACCCGTTGTTTCATGCCGCCCGAAATTTGAGGCGGCTTTTTGTCGGCAGCTTCAGTTAAGCCCACCATTGCCAAATGTTCTTTGACAATCTTGGTTTTCTCGGCAGTAGATTTTTGGGTATACACCCGGTTCACTGCCAAGTAAACATTCTCAAAGACCGTTAGCCACGGTAGGAGGGCATAGCCTTGAAACACCACCATGCGATCGGGTCCTGGTTGAATAATAGGCTGCCCCTTAAGTCGAACTTCGCCATGGGTCGGTTTAGAAAATCCACTGACCATGTTCAGCAGCGTACTTTTACCACAGCCTGAATGCCCGATTAAACAAATAAATTCTCCTTTCCGAACGTTCAGGCTAACGTTCTCAAGAACGGTATAGCCTCCAGTCTTAGTTGGGTAAATTTTGGCAACGGCATCTATCTCTAGAAAAGATTCCTGTGGAAGATTGGCGAGTATCTGATTGGGTTGAGTTGCTGTGTTGATTAATGATTGCATAGGTGAAGAACAGAAAATAATGAGGACTGAATGGGTATCTGGATCATCTTCAAGAAGGCATTTAGGCAGTGCGTTTGGTGGTATTAATTGCCACTTCTGCCATGTAGATGTCGTGCTTAATCTCCAGGCTATTGAGGTAGGCGATCGGGTCATCGGCGCTAAAGTTAGCATGATCAAACAGATCAATCGATCGCCGAGTATAGCTCGTTAAATCTGCCATTCCTAGCTCTCTGGCTGCCGTGCTAAATACCCCAACTTGACACACCCGTTCTAAAACTTCTACCCAGTTGCGGGGGAACGGAATTTCTCCCCAACGTGCCATTTGTGTCATCAGCCAAAGATGCTCTGTCCGGCTAGGACGATTCACCCCTGCGCCAAAGAATTGGTGGTGAGCATATTCTTGGGGAGAAGATTGGAGTCCACAGACGTATTGATCCGGATTACCCAAGTAGATGTATTCCATCTCTGTGCTGAGGTATTCGCGGCGAGAAAGAATCTCTCGGATCTCCTCCTGATTATTTTCATCTGCACAGTAGCGACAGGCTTCTAACAGCGCTTTGACCAGAGCCACGTGGGTGTTGGGATAAGCCCGCGCCCAGTCTTCGCGTACACCCAAAACTTTGCCAGGGTGACCGTTCCATACTTCTAGGTCTGTGGCGATCGTATAGCCAATTCCTTCAACGGCTGCCCGGATATTCCAGGGTTCACCGACGCAGTAACCATCAATGTTTCCTGCCTGTAAATTAGCAATCATTTGAGCAGGAGGAATAGTGGTAATAGAAACGTCCTTTTCAGGATTAATGCCGCCTGCTGCTAGCCAGTAGCGCAGCAACAAATTATGCATTGAGGCGGGATGTACCATTCCAAACGTGTGCCGCTTCGATGGTGTTTCCAATAACATTCTGCGCAGATCGCTTAGGGTATGAATTCCCTGTTGATAGAATTTTTTATCCAGGGTGATCGCGTTGCCATTTCGCGTCATGGTGAGGGAACTGACGATCGGTAAAGGATTGCCATCCATTGCGCCTGCCGTTAGCCAAATTGGCATCCCCGAAGGCATTTGGGCTGCATCCAAATATCCGCCTGCAATACCGTCTTGAATGCCGCGCCAGCTCGACTCCCGCACCAGGTTGACTTCATCTAGACCATGGTGGGTAAAAAAGCCTTTTTCCTTGGCGATCGCCAATGGCGCACAAGCAATCAAAGGAACAAACCCAACTTCCAGGTTAACCTTTTCCAACCCATGACGGGCGACCACGCCCTGCTTCCTCGCCCGCAGTTGCTTAATCTGCTTCTGCTGGTTGAGGAAATAAATGATCTCGCTGCGGTAGCTGTAGTAATTGGGATGATTCACTACCTCCATTCGACGACGCGGACGAGGAATATCGACTTCTAAAATTTGACCAATTTTTGACTCAGGTCCGTTGGTCAACATTACCACGCGATCGGAGAGCAGAATTGCCTCATCAACATCGTGGGTTACCATTACGCCAGTGACTTTATTCTCGTCACAAATGCGCATTAACTGTTCTTGCAGGTTACCCCGTGTTAAAGCATCCAGCGCTCCAAACGGTTCATCTAGCAGCAGCAGCTTCGGGCGGATTGCCAGGGCACGGGCGATCGCCACCCGTTGCTTCATGCCGCCCGAAAGCTGATCTGGTGGCTTATCTGCCGCATGATGCAGCCCCACCATATTAATATGCTGTTCAACAATGTCCTTGCGCTCTTCCACAGACAGGTACGATAAAACGTTGTCCACGGCTAAGGAAATATTTTGCCGGACGCTCATCCAGGGCAACAGGGAATAGTTTTGAAATACCACCATGCGATCGGGGCCAGGACGCAGAATTTCTGAGCCTTCTAACATGACAATGCCTTCGGTGGGCAAGTCCAGCCCGGCAATCATATTCAGTAACGTTGATTTGCCACAACCTGAGTGACCAATGAGGGAAATAAATTCTCCTTGCTTAATTTCTAGACCAATGCCTTTAAGCGCAATATAGCGATCGCCATTGGGCAAAGGAAAGGTTTTTTCGAGATTATCGACAGTGACAAAAGGTGACATAAGAAAAAGAGTGAAGGGTAAGGGGCAAAAGGAAGTAATAATCTTGCATTGACGAAAATCCTAGCTATTGCCGCTGGCTTTCAGGCAAAATCAAGTTCTGAATTTTCACCATCATGCTGTCAAGCGCCCAGCCCACCAAGCCGATGTAAACCAGCGCCACAATAATTTCGCTGACCTGACCATTCTGATAGGCATTCCAAATAAAGAACCCAATGCCCACAATGCCCGACATAACGATTTCTGCCGCAATAATTGCCAACCATGCCAGCCCGATCGCAATCCTCAATCCAGTGAAAATGTAAGGCAGCGCAGCCGGGAGCAAAATCTTGAAAAAGTACTCTGACCGAGGCAATTGCAACACCTGCGCCACATTATTGTAATCCTGCGGAATTTGGCGAACACCGACTGCTGTATTAATCAAAATAGGCCAAATTGAAGTGATGAAAATGACAAACAATGCCGCTGGCTGGTTTTGTTGCAGTGCAGCTAACGCGATCGGCACCCACGCTAAGGGCGGAACAGTCCGCAAAATTTGGAAAATTGGATCAAGCCCTTTTGCAATGCGACGATTCATGCCGACGAGAACGCCAAGAGTAACGCCCACTACTGCCGCCAATGAATACCCGATCGCTACCCGCTGCAAGCTATTCCAGATCTGCCAGAATAGACCTTTATCAGTGCCGCCGCGATCGTAGAATGGATAGAGAATGAGTATCCAAGTCTCTTGAACTACTCGCACAGGACTGGGCAAATTAGCCCCAGGCAACGATGAAAATAGCTGCCAAATTAACAGCAATATGATCATTGCAATCAACGGAGTTAAAACGTCATCTAACCGCTCTCTAAATTTTGAGTTAGATAGAAAAAAATTGGAACTAGAACGTTTTTGTGAAACAGTCATCGAAAAATCTCCTAATTCTGAATAACTACAGATGAAATGCCAAATCGAACGATTTAAGCCTGAAGAATTTAAGCTTTTTTGATCTTCAAACCGTCTAAATACGCCTGGGGATTTTCAGGATCAAACTTGATACCATCAAAAAACTCTTCAACGCCACGGGATGAACTGGTAGGAATATCGGCAGCAGCAATACCTGCTTCTTTCGCCGCTTCTTTCCAAATGTCTTCCCGGTTAACGGCATCAATTAGCGTCTTTGCATTAGTGAGCGTATCGTTGGGCAAAAATCCCCAGCGGACGCTTTCAGTTAAAAACCACAGATCATGGCTCTTGTAGGGGTAGGAAACACTGCCCTTAGAATCTTTCCAGTACAGAACCGCAAGGGATTGATCATCAATGGTGCGATCGCCCATGTCGTACTTACCCATCAGCGGATCTAATAACACCTTCTCCGGTACGCTAAAGTACTTCCGCTGTCCCAAAATGGCGGCTAATTCCTGACGATTACTAAAATCATCGCACCACTGCTGCGCTTCCATAATGCCTTTCAGCAATGCCTTGGTTGCCTTGGGGTTTTTGTCTACCCAGTCCTTCCTCATGCCAAAGTATTCTTCAGGATGGGCTTTCCACATTTCAGCCGTCAAAGCTGCCATGAATCCTGACCCCTCTGACACAATCCGGTAAGGCCAGGGGTCACCTGTGCTAAAAGCATCCATTGCGCCTCGCTTCATGTCTGCCACGGTTTGAGAAGCCGGAACGGTTAAAAGTTCCACTTCTGTGTCGGGGTCAATGCCCCCTGCGGCTAACCAATAACGAATCCAAAGCTCCTGGTTTGCTTTAGGAAAAGTGTAAGCCGCCTTAAACCGTGTTCCCGATGATTTAAGTTGGCTAAAAAAATCTGCTTTCCCCTGAAGCTTTAAACCAATGCCTTTACCCTTGTGTTTGTTTGCCAATGCAATGCCATTACCCTGAGTATTGAGTTGACAAAGCACGTACATTGGCACCTTCGTATTGTCGGTAATAATGCCTTCTGAAATGAGATAAGGCATAGGCATTTGCCACTGCCCGCCATCAATTCCACCACCACCTGAGCCAATTTTGACGTTATCTCTGGCAGCACCCCAATTGGCTTGTGCAGAAACTTCAACCTCGGTCATGCCGTACTTAGCAAAGAAACCTTTCTCCTTGGCAATAATTAACGGAGCCGCTTCCACAATTGGAATATAGCCTAAGCTTGCCGTCTTAACTTCTGGCTCTTCGCCTGCTTTTACCGCACTCACTACAGCCACAGCAGCAGAAGATGTGATGCCAGTAATGCTATCAGGAGGATTACCAAGACAGCCTTTAAGGAATAGGGAAGCTGTTGCAGAAGTCGTTGCAGTGATTAAAAACCGCCGTCGAGAAAAGTTTGAAAACTGGTTCATAATGTTCTCCTTATCTTATACAAAATTGCCCCCCAGAGTTTTGCTCTGATCGGGAAAAACAGATATTGCAATCATCTTTGATTAATTTTGGACTTTAGATTTTAGAGTCTAGATTGCGCCTAAAACTCAAAATCTCCAGCCCGATCGCATCAAAAGTTGTTAGAAATATCGCTGTGAAATCCATAACGGTTAAAAGCTATTGATAAAAATAATGATTTGCATCAATTTTCTCATCAATGCTTGGAACAAACTCGTTAACGAATTACTCATTGCAATAACACTACTGTCTTCGCTCCAATCTTGTCTACAAGAAAAGACATAAGTTCTAAATAAAATCTAAATCAGATCAATAAGTAAATCTTTAATTCGCTCGAAGAGTCATCTGAACCTTGCCTGTTGAGAACAACTTAAAATAAAAATAAGTGAGGAATGGAAGGACTTTGCGCGGTTTTGGCTGATCTTGTAGCATAGGGAAAGTCCAGGGTAGTTGATATCAATAGTTCTATGAATAGCGATCGCTTTCACGTCCTCACAGCGATCGCTTCTTAGTGAATAGATTCTTAATAGTTAGGAAGTTTTAATTAGAATCTTTGGTTGTTCATAGAGTAAAACTAATAGATGCTTTTGTTCTTTGTCGCAGTAATAAATTATTTAAAAATCAGTATAGAAGGCGCGCTTCTACCATGTTTTGATCACTGTTTTAATTACTCCAGATGATTAACTTTCAACGTTCTCTCTATAGCAATCATCAAGAGTTACCTGATTTGCCAACGCAGCTAGAGAGACCTCTCCCCAAACCCCTCTCCTAAAGGAAAGGGGCTATGACTAAACACATAATTTATTGAAGGAAAGGGGCTATGACTAAACATATAATTTATACATAATTTTTTTCAACGAGGCTAATTTCTTGAGGCTCACTCGAAGCTTGGGTCAGTTAGCGATCGCATAAAGATTCCATCAAGTGAATTTGCTGAGTTGCTACATGAGCTTAAGCCTGGTAATCTCAGTAAACACACTGATATTCAATGCTACTTTGGTCAGGAAGCCCGATAGGGTTGGAAGCGATCGATTCTGAGCCGTATTGTTTTCCCCCCTGCCAGCACCCCGATTTAACCTTTTATAACCCTCCTGGTATGAGCAGATTCAAAGTTGGCACCCTAACCGTCCTTAACTTTAAGTCCCTCCGCGCCAGACCGTTGCAAGGCGACCTCAGCCCAATTGATGCTCGGAACAAGCAGTGGCACAGTTTCAAAGACGACTACGCTTTAACCGGACTGCGAGACAACCAGCGAGTTCAAATTAATCTCCAGTCCCATGCTTTCGATGCTTACCTTCAACTTATAGATAGCCGTACCGGAAAACTTCTGGCTCAAAATGATGATGCTGATCCCCATAGCAGTGATTCTCGGTTGACTTTCAATGTCCGTGAGGGCACTCAGTATATTTTGCGAGTTACCAGTTACGAACGCGACAAAACGGGACGCTACAAGCTTCAAGCTAACGTTAAGGCGATCGCCCCTAACTTGCGCAA
This sequence comes from Timaviella obliquedivisa GSE-PSE-MK23-08B, assembly GCA_019358855.1. NCBI lineage: Bacteria > Bacillati > Cyanobacteriota > Cyanophyceae > Oculatellales > Oculatellaceae > Timaviella > Timaviella obliquedivisa. Next base: position 264,276 of record JAHHII010000002.1, read on the forward strand.
CTTCGACGCTAACTACGGCTATGGCTTAATCAATGCCTCTGCCGCCGTGGCTCATGCCGCAGGTCAAAAGCTCTTCGCTAATGTCCCTAATAGCCCTAGTTGGAACCTTAACCTCATTAATGCACCCGCAGTTTGGGCGCAAGGACACACTGGACAAGGCATCATTGTTGCAGTGCTGGATACTGGCGTAAATTACAACCATCCTGATCTGGCTAGCAACATTTGGGTAAACGCCAGGGAAGTTGCGAACAACGGTATTGACGACGATGGCAATGGCTTTACCGATGACACACGGGGCTGGAGCTTTGTCGATACTGACACTAATGATCCCATGGATTTTGATGGCTCTGACAATATTGGACATGGCACCCATGTAGCAGGCACGATCGCTGCTCTCAACAATAACTTTGGCACCACGGGAGTCGCACCCAATGCCAAGATTATGCCTATTCGAGTCATTGGCGGCGGCGATGATTTATTGACGGAACGCTTTGATGCTAACTTGGCAGCGGGGATTCGCTATGCCGTTAATAATGGCGCGAGGGTGCTGAATATTAGCTTGGGTAATGATCCAGGCGATGCGCCTTTGGTGCAGACTCGCTTAGCGCTAAAGTATGCGCGGCAGCTTGGGGCGATCGCCGTCATGGCATCGGGTAACGAACGCCTTGAAGGAGCCACTAGTCCCATTGACCCAGCCTCCTATGCTGTTCAAGGACTGGGCATTGCAGTGGGGGCTGTCGATCGCAAACGGGCTTTAGCAGATTTTTCTAATCCCGCAGGTAATCGTCCCCTCAACTTTGTGGTAGCGCCGGGTGTAGGAATTCGCTCTACCACTTTAGAGGAGAAGTACACTGTGTTTAGCGGAACTTCCATGGCAACGCCTCATGTCGCTGGCATTGTAGCTTTAATGCTTAGCGCAAACCCCAGTCTCACAGCAACACAGGTTGAAAAAATTCTGACCACCACGACAACGGGCGGGTTGAGCTACGCCGTATAGGGGTGGTCAAGTCTTGGGGCTGAAGGGCAGATTATTTGAGCGTTTCTAAGTAGGCTTCGATCGCCGCAGTTGCCACTTCTGTCATCGGCTTACCCTGAGCAACAGCCGCTGCCTTCAGCCGTTCATAAAGTCCATCGCCCATGTCGATGCGACGGCGAACTTTAGATTTTCCATTGGCTTTCACAACGACGGGCTGATAGGTGGCGATCGATTCTCGCAGTGCATCGAAGCCAACTCGGTGGCAGAAGTCGCCAAAGCTTTCATCCAGCTGCCGAGCGTTTTTAAAGGTCACAAACAACGGCTCAAGGGTTTTCTCCAAATCGTCGATTTGCAAGCTAGCAATAAACGGCTCTGCTAAACGAGTTTGGTGAGGGTCGGCTCCTAACCAAAACTCATATACTCCTGGCGATCGTCCGACAAATCCCATCTCTGCCAGGTACGGACGAGCGCAACCATTCGGGCAGCCTGTCATCCGAATCACAAAATGGTCTTCGGGTAACCCAACTTTAGCAAGTACGGCTCGAATTCGATCCAAAATGCCCGGTAGCGCCCGTTCCGATTCTGTTGTCGCCAAGCCGCAAGTGGGCAGGGCTGGGCAAGCCATAGAGTAGCGCACTAAGGGATCAAGAGCGCTTTCTTTCTGAATCCCACAGCGATCGAGAATGGCTTGAATCTCGGCTTTATGCTCCGGATCAATATCGTAAAGGACAACGTTTTGGCTAGGAGTGAGGCGCATGGGCAGCGCAAACTTTTCGGCAATTTCTCGGAGTGCTGTTTTTAGCTGAAACGCGCCTTCATCCTTGACTCGACCATTTTCAATCGAAATACCCAAGAACAGCTTGCCGTCCCCTTGCTCATCCCAACCCAGAAAATCTAGATACTTGAATGCAGGCAACGGCTTAAAGGGCTGAACCGCTTTACCAAAGTAGCCCTCAACAGTTGTGCGGAATTTTTCCACGCCCCAATCGTGCAATAGGTACTTCATCCGGGCATGACGACGATTAACGCGATCGCCGTAGTCTCGCTGAGTTGCCACGATCGCCTTGAGCAAGTCGTAAACATCTGCTTTATCAACATAGCCAATCGGGTCTGCAATTCGCGCAAACGTCTCTTCTTTATTGTGAGTGCGTCCTAAACCGCCCCCAGCATAGACGTTGAAGCCTTCCAACTCACTTTGTGCATTGGTCATGACCACCAAGCTGACATCCTGCGAGAACAAATCAATGGAATTATCGCCAGGAACCGTGACTGCACACTTAAACTTGCGCGGCATATAATGATCGCCGTAAATTGGCTCTTCAGAATCCTTAATAATGGTGCCGTTGCCGTTGCGGTGCAGCGCAGCAGTCATTTCAGGATTTGGTTCAGAAGTAATTGCCTTTTCGCCATCTAGCCAAATTTCGTAATAGGCTCCAGTTTGCGGAGTCAGTAAGTCAGCAATGTTATCGGCGTACTCTCTGGCATAAACATACTCAGGACGATTCTTGTAGACCGCTGGGGGTGCCATGACGTTGCGGCTCACATCACCACAGGCTCCTAGAGTAGAACCCATGCTGCGGACAATAGTCGCGATCGCTGTTTTTAGGTTTTTCTTCAGAATGCCGTGAATTTGAAAGCCTTGGCGAGTGGTTACCCTCAGCGTATGATTGCCGTACTCTTCTGAAAGCCGATCGAGAGTCAGATAAAGCTGGGCTGGAATAAAGCCCCCTGGATTACGGGTGCGCAGCATGAACTGATAGTCTTTTTCCTGACCTTTAACTCGATTATCTCGGTTGTCTTGTTGATACGAGCCGTGATATTTGAGGATTTGAATGCCATCCTCGCTAAAATGCGTCGTATCTTGTTGAATTTCAGTCGCAACTGGTTCCCGCAGCCGATGACTGCGTTCTTTGAGATTTTCGATCTTGGAGATTTTGGCGACGGGTGATATAGGGGTGCTAACCATTGCAACTAACTCAACAAATTTTAAGGTTCGGCAAACAAACTCAGATTCTTCGGTATCCCGAGCGGGTTTAGGTAGAATTAGGTTTTAGATATAGATTCTAGCATTACACTCTTTTGTCCAAGCGATCGCCCTCCTTAGAAAAGCTTTAGGCTTGCTTTAGACTGTCAATCGAATCAGCCAACGGAATCAGCCTTTCTAAAGCTAACTCTGAAGCCACTTGAACCAACGTGCTTAAATCTGTAGGGTCTGCCAGATGAGGAATGCAGCCCAAGATTGGCTTTTGAGTCAAGTTTTGAATCATTTCGACCGATGCCCATTCTTCTAACTCATGGGCATGACAAGGCTCAACACAGTTCAGCACAATGCCTTTAAGGTGAACGCGGGCTTGCGTTGCCAAAGCCACATTAGCCACAGATTGAGCGATCGCTCCCCGGTTTACAGCAACCACCAGCACGGTCGGAATTCGCCAGTCCCAAGCTAAGTCTGCCATTGTTGTCTCACGGGCGATTGCCATGCCCAGCCCGCCTAGCCCTTCTACTAGTACAAACTCTCGCTGTCGGGTCAAGGTTTCAAATTGCTTCCAAGCTTTATCTAGTTCTACCTTACGCCCTTCGTAGGCGGCTGCATTGGGCGGTGAGAGAGGCGCTAAAAAGTGAACAGGGTTAATTTCCTCAAGGGTTTGGTCTAAGGCAAACAAACGAGTGTATAGCTCGCGATCGCCAGTGCCACATTGAATAGGCTTCATCAGTCCCAATGTCTGTGAATTGCAGTAACGATGCCAGTAGGCAGTAAGGGCAGTCATTAAAACTGTCTTCCCCACTCCTGCATCTGTTCCAGCAATTAGTAATGTACTCATGATTAAAATTATTCCGTCACGCCGTGTCCAGTTTTTTAACCATTGCATACTGAAACGCGCATTTCAACTCATATTTTTCATCTGCTCTGAGAAGAAAAAGTGCAGATTTTAGAAAACTTTCTGAATCAACTACTTTAATTTTTTAATTTAGTTACCGAAGAGACAAAGTGTCATAGAATAAAGACTGACTGTAACGGGATGTAGCGCAGCTTGGTAGCGCGCCTGCTTTGGGAGCAGGATGTCGCAGGTTCGAATCCTGTCATCCCGACTTGGTTTCAGCGGTTTCAGCAGTGTCTGAGATTTCTGAAATCAAAAATAGGTGTTCAAAGTCGTTCTAAATTGTTCCTTATCGTTCTGCGATTTAAGGAATAAGTAAGGAACGCATTAATGGCAAATAATTTAGACCGGGCACGCCTTGCCAAAGAGCAGGCGATCGCCCAAATTAATTCTCGTCTTGAACTAAGCGCTGTCCCCGTGCGAGTTTACCTGAAAGGGATCAATGCGCTGGTTCTGCAAGCTACTTTGCCCAAAAAACCAGGGCAGGGAGAGGGGAAAAAACAGTATTGTTTAAGCCTTGGACTTGCAGCTAATGCTGATGGACTGAGGCGAATTGAAGCCGAGGCACAGCGTTTAGGCAGCTTGATTACACTAGGGCGATTTTCTTGGAGCCTGTATTTAGATGAGGTAGAACCAGAAGTACAAAAGGATTCTCCTAAAGCGATCGCCGAATGGATTGAAGCCTTTAAATGCAGCCACATGCAGCGCTACAAAATTCAAGAGCGCACCTGGCACGATACCTGGCAAATCACGTTTGAGAAATTGCCTCAGCAGTGCGAACTCAGTGAAGCCGCGATTCTGGCAGTCATTGAGCAAACTCAACCCCATACTCGGATGCGAGAATTGACCGTGCAGCGGCTGCAAGCGCTGATTAAATTTATGGAGTTTCCGCTAGATATCAAGCCTTATCAGGGGAACTACAATCAGCAGTCGCTTCAACCTCGCACTTTACCGAGCGATGAATTAATTTTGAAGTGGCGAGACCAGATACCCAACAAGGGCTGGCGGGATGTCTTTGGGCTGCTAGCAACGTTTGGAATTCGCCCTCATGAAGCGTTCTTTTGTCGTTTTGTGGATGATTATAAATTAGAGGTCATGAGCGGCAAAACTAATCGCAGAATTGCTCGTGCTATTCATCCAGAGTGGGTAGAGAAGTGGAACCTGCAAGCGTTTATTTTGCCTCATGTGAAGGGGCGTGTGCTACGGGATTATGGGCAGCGCTGTAGTTGCCAGTTCTGGCGTTATAAAGTGCCATTTGTGCCCTATGATTTACGCCATGCTTGGGCGATTCGAGCAACAGTCGTGATGCGCTTGCCCTATGCGATTACGGCTAAGGCGATGGGGCACTCCATCCAGGTTCACACAAACACCTATCACCGTTGGATTTCAGAGATGGTAGGCGACCAAGTGTATGACGAAATGGTATTAAATTTTGAGCGAAAAAGATGATGAATTTAGCGTCACTAAGACGATGACGATATTGATTGCCGAGCTGCATCAAGTTTTTTGAAGTATTTCGCTAGAGCCTTCCGGCAACCTTCAACGTTATACTCCCAGACTGGGCGATCGCTCAGTCCGACGTTGCGAATTTCGCCTTTGATCTCGCTAAAGGCACCCGCCAAGCGTAATTTCTTAAGGTGCTGCTGCGATCGCACCCCTTCAGTTTTCAGAGCCGCCCACGCCTCATAGGGGCGCAGCCAACCTGTTAAGTCTTCTCTAAAGTGAGGAGACTCAATTTGGTCTAGCCGCGCTTCAATGTTTTTGAGCGTGATTAAAACTTGAGCCAAGAGTTGATCGGACATTGCAGCAGGTGTTCACAGTCGTTCAAAACTGTTCTCTGATGATTATTAAATATTGAATCTGTAAAGTCAATATGCAAAATTAATATTTGTTTTATCAAATCTGATATTTGCAAAAAACAAAAAGCGATCTACCAATTGAATTTAGTATCAAGGAATCGATCGCGCTAGTTTTCAATATGGGAAAGTACAACTTTACAAACGACGGTGTTCGCAAGCTTGCAGATTTGTTGCGATCGCAAATGGAAGATGATTTTCCCAAAGTTACCATTAAGGAATTAACCAATCGACTAGCTGCAATTGGCTACGATGTAGATGTGTCCAAGCTCGCTCGACTCAGAAACGGAGTCCGATCAGAGCCATCAGCGGCATTAATTTGGGCGATCGCCAAACTAGAGTTTCTCAAAGATCCGACAGGTAAGCCATACTCTCACGAGGAGTTACTGGAGATGATGGCAGGACGGCTTGAGTCAGAAAAAATATTTTCAGTCATGACTGAAAAATCCCTCAATGCAGCACCTGTAAATCTAATTCGAGGCAAAATGCGTGAAATGAAAAAAAATGCAGAGGCATTTGCTCGATTCTGTGATATCCCTGTGGATCGGATGAGTGCGATCCTACAGGGAGAAATTCCAACTTGGACTGAGTTTATTAATCTGGGGAGGGTATTGTTTAATGATAAAAATCCAGCTCCTCTAATCAGTCTGTATCCACTTCCTGGCGATACAGTTTCGACTTCTGCAACTGCTGCACGTAAATCGCATCGTGGGGAGAAAACTGACTGATTAATTCTGTTTCACAGGTTAGCCTTATCAAGGTTACGCCCAGTTCAAGCATTGACTGTCCCATCTCTTCTGTAAGGGGCTTTACCAGTGCAAGCGCGGAGCTTGAGCAGTCGATGGTTAATACCTTTAAATCGGGATCTAAGTAGAAACTGCATTGGGCAATAATTTTAATTTTTTCGGGATCGCTGATGAACCACTCAGCGATCGCCTGACTGACAAGACTGATGCATCCTGACATATGGGAGTTAGGTGTAAACTGCTTTTGCCAAGTTAGGGCAAATTTCGGGATTCTAGCCATTTATCTATCAAGATTTGCATAACTTCAGAGATTTCTAGATCTTCCTGAAAACATCGTATCTTCAGCGCCCGATAGGTTTCACGTTTCACATATCCGGTGACTTGCACATAGTTTGGATCTGACTTTTTTCCTGGAGGTCTTCCGGGCTTGCGTTTTCTTGGCGTAGGCATTGATCAGGCTGATTCTAAAGGGCAGTCTTTCAGCCTGACAGAACCTCAAATCACTGGAGTATCGCTGTTTCAGGGTTTCAGCATTTCAGATAGGCGAAAATAAAAAGGCTATAACTTCCGTTGTGATGAAGTTATAGCCCGATTGTTGTTGCATCTACCAACCCAGAGTGCCCTAAGTAGCAGCTTCGGCTGGCTCTGTTTCTGATTTAGGTTGGTCAACCTTAGACTTCTCACCCAGCTTTTGAGCCGCCGCAATGACAGAAGCGCGATCGCCCCCTCGGTGAATCTTCAAAATCTTACTCAAGCATTTTTCAGGGAAACTCTCTGCCATCTCAGGATGAGAGGTGACGGGCAAATTGGCAATCGTCCGTACCACTTCTTCCCGCTTAGCGGTGTCATAGCCTTGAGCGACTAAGAAGTTTATCAGGGTACGGTTGATTCGCGCACCTTTCACGAAGGAGCGAAATCGAGGATTGGTAGTGGAGGTATCGACGGCAGAAGTTTTTGCTGCGGACTTAGCCTTGACGCTGCTTGTGTTCTTTCTTTTATTATTATTGCTGCCGTTACGGGTGCTGTTAGAAGCAACACCTAAAAATTCACTTCGTTTTGACTGACGAAACGCATCGACTTCAGACTCAATTTCTTGATCAATTAGCTTTTTTAACCCTTTAATTACCAGAGCTTCAGGAATTTCATTGAGAATGCCTGCAAAAATCTGTGCTTCTGACTTGCCCGTTTTCTGAGCCAATGTGGTGATTTGTTGCTCAAGCTGTGAGGCGGTCGGAGCCGATGGCTTTAGTGACTTCTTGGGTGCTGCGGTGCTGGTTGCGGTTTTTTCGGGAGCTTCTACAGTCATTGTTTCGCCTTCCTGTGCAAACGAACGTGTCGCTTCCAGTTTAAGGCAGGATTTAGACCTTGAAATCGTCCACAGGTGTTTATCTTCGCAATAGAGGCGAATGGACGCGATGAATGCAATTTCCCAGGCTCTACTGGCGATCGCTTGACTCTGAGCATTAATGGCGGCAACGCGATCGGGATTACAGATGATAGTTAGCTCTTTACCTTTGTTGAGCGTAGCGACCATCCATGAAACTTGATCAGTCAGCAAGGGTGCAAATTCTTGGCAAAGTTGCTGCACCTGGGCATGAGAAATTTGAGAATTGAGGCGATCGAAGAGGTCGGGTTCAAGGCGGGTCATATCTATAGTTGATAAGTGAGCGAAGGATCTGCCTTAAAATTCCCACTTTTGAGGGGGCGCAGCTTCCTGTACAGGTCCAATAGCTCTCCGATCACCTGCAAAAACAATTATCTGTTTCGTGGCACAATATACCCTAGTCGTAATTTCGTGCCACAAAATATGGGGAGAAAACCTAAGACCTCTGAAAAACGTAGAGTTCAGCTAAGGTTAAGTCCTCGAAGTGCAGCAATATTTGATGCTTATTCTTCTGATGAATTAAGTCAGATCATGGCGATCGCCCTCGACACCATTAAGCCTGGGTCAAAAATTACGACAGTCCCCAGCGTCATCTTGCGCCCTGTGCAAGTTGTCACAGAGTCTATTGCTCGAATTAAAATCGATAAAGATTTGGTTTTAATATTTTTGCCTGAAAAGATAGAAGAGTTTCGATCGCTTGCCAAAAAACTGCACTATCAATGGATAGATTTTGCTTGGCGACGAACGGTTGAGGAGGATGTAGCGGTTGAGCGAGCTGCTGAGATCGGATATCGAATTATGGAGTTAGGCATCCCTGTGCAGGTGGACTGTGAGGAGGTTTGCCGCAAAATAATATCTGGCAAGTTTCAGATCGAGCCTCAACGGGTCATTAAAGTTTGCACATCCGGTGTTTACAAAGGGTGGCTAAGCTTCTCCTACCCTAAGGGAGAAGACTTTTACGATCGCATTATGCGAATAACAGCAGCAAAATATGCAAATGGCTCTATTCGTGTTCCCATCGAAAATTTTGCAGAAGTTGAAGATTTTGCAGAGATAGAGGGATTTGTGTTTAGTGAGGCAGCTCAAGAAGCTGTAAATAAGGCTAGGCATTTGATTGACTCTGCCCAAATCCTAGAAATTGCACCTTTAAAAGAACGAACTCAAAAGAAAAGGAATTCCAAAAAAGATGCAGGTGTTACAGCCGTTCCAGATCATCTTAAAGACGATACTGCTTGACCATCAAGAAGAAGCGGTAGACAAATTTAAAGGGCTGCGCGTTGCTGGATTATTTATGGAGATGGGAACGGGAAAAACTCGTACCCTAATTGAGCTTGTAGCGCTTCGGCAACACAAGATTGACCACGTTATTTACTTCTGTCCAGTCAATCTCAAGAGTACAGTCGTTTATGAGCTAGAAAAACACATCGAAAATCCTAGTGTGTATATTTTTGACGATCGCACCAAACAAGGACGTATCCCTAAAGCATTCTTCTACGTGATTGGCATTGAATCCATTGGACAGAGCGATCGCATGACCTTGGCAGCAAATGAACTAATTACTGAATCTAGCTTCGTTGTCCTAGACGAGTCAGACACCTGCAAAAACCATGCCGCCATTCGGACTCGTCGAATTACAGCAATGGCATCACGCGCTAAATATAGGGCGATCGCCACAGGTACAGCAGTTGGGGAAGGCGTTGTCGATTTGTATGCTCAGATGTATTTTCTGTCACCTGACATTTTAGGCTACAAATCCTTCTATTCTTTTGCTGCCAATCATTTGGAATACAGCGAGGAGTATAAAGGGTTAATTGTTCGTAGCCTGAATACCGATGTCATTGCTCGGAAAATTGAGCCATACGTCTACCAGGTCAAGAAAAGTGAGTGCTTAGATTTGCCCGATCGCCAATATCTCAGCCGCTACTTTTCAATGAGTAGAGCGCAGCAAAGCCTTTATGTCAGAGCCAAGGAAGAGATTCTGATGGTGGCTGAGGAAGAAATGGATAGCTATGTCATTTTCCGATTGTTTACGGCATTGCGGGAAATCGTATCGGGTTTTTGGAATCGAACGCCAGACCCTAACCCCAATCACCGATGGGCAGAACAGTTTGAGCCAGAAAAAATAATCGCAGATCACGATCGGGTTGCGCTATTGCAATCAGTCGTTCGTGAAATTCCAGTAGACGAAAAGGTGATTATCTGGGTGAATTTTCACCACTGTGTTGATCAGATTGTAGCGGCGCTATCTGATGAATATGGAGAGCAGGCGATCGCCCAATATCACGGACGGACGGGCGATCGGGAAGCCGAAATTAGCCACTGGCGTAATCATGCTCGATTCCTCATCGCATCTGCTAAGTGCGGTGGACGAGGACTAACACTGAATGAGTGCGCCTACACCATTTTCTATAACAACGATTTTCCTTATCGAGTTCGGGAACAGGCTGAAGCCAGGAATCACAGAATCGGGCAGACGAGAAAGCCAACCTATATTGATCTGGTGTGCGAGAAAAGTATTGATAACCGAATATTTGTCGCTCTTAACAACAAAGAAAACTTGGTGCAGGCGTTCAAAAAAGAGATGGACAAACTAAAGAAAGGCGATCGAAAGACCGCATTAAAAAGGCTCTAAACATATTACCCCAAACAGTTGACATAGTGATTTATTGTATCTATCTTAAAGGGTAGTGATTTATCGAAAGAACATGATCTCCAGGCAAGAATATAACGCGATCGACCCAGCCAGCCCAGAGCAACGCTCCCAATATGCGAGGCTCGTTTTAAACGAAATTAAGGAGACTCGCAGTGAGTTTATTGGCGATGCTGAACTCGGAATCGGTTTTATGGAGTACAACATTCGCCCCGTAGTTGAGTTCAGATGGGGTCTAAGCGGATGGGTCAAGCGCCTGTCTTTGCAGCCTTTTGTAGATTAGGAGTTATTCGTGATTTTTTATAAGGATGGCAGTGAGTTAAACAGGAACGGACAAAAAACAGATAGCAGTATTTTTAATATCTGCCGCGACCCAGAAGAGGTTAGAAGGCGGGTCGCACTGGCGATAGAGCAGGAGGCAGTTCATGCCTTCTAAAAAGCTCTCTAAAGTAGAAGCGATCGCCGTTGCCCGTGCAGCACGACAGGTGCCCAAAGGCGTGACGGCAGAACAATATCGGATGCGGCTAACCGATCGTGTAGCAGCATTGTGTCAAGCCCAAAACCCGATCGAACGGGGAGTAACCTACGCCTTGGGTGAGGCGATCGAGGCAAACGGTTACTTGCTACTCTACAAAATTCTTGATGCCCTAGGGTGTCGAATTATCAGCACCATGATCCATGCTGATGGCATCACGATTATGTGTCGCCACAAAACCTACGAGGGGCAGAGTCAATCCTCTTTGCTCCTCGAAATTATTCAGGACTGCATCGAAAATTTTGGAATTTTAGGGGGACTAAAAAATGACTAGAAATGTCAAGCTTAAAGCTGGAATTGCCATCACGATCGCCGATCAAAATGCTCCCCTTGGGGTAACGCCATCAGGGGCGGTGATCTTCGAGGTTCGCAATGTGCCTGATACTGTCATCATCCAGCAGGTTTGGCAAGCCTCTAGAAACAATGTAGCGGGATGCCTAGGGCACAGCTTTGACTGGGGCAGTTGAAAGCTGCCCTGATCTCAAAAGACTACGATCGCCGTCGTCAGTTTATTGAGCGTTTCTTGGTTAAGTCCAAGTCCCCACTAGCGATTTACATTTACCCCAAGAATCGAAAAAAAGAGTTTAGTCCTCCAGTCGTTCCAGGTTGCAGCATTAACTGTTTCACCTACGAGGATATGTTGAAGACGGATGAATGGCTAACGATCAATGCCCTAGTCAGCAAGGATACAGCGCTGATTCTAGACAACCCCAGCCGTTACCCCAAGATTACATCTACCAAAGTTTTAGCCTTGGAACGAATTGAAAAGATGTGTCAGGTTAAGGCGATCGTAGATATTGTGCCTTTCACCCTTGCTATTCAATATCTCTATACGCCTTATTCCTATTTAGGTCGTGAGATTTTAGGCTATGCCCACTACTACGCATTTCGAGAAAATTATCACGAGATGGATGCAGCAGGCACAGTTCGGATGTCGCACGATTTTGATCTGTTAGCTGACAAGATAGCGCCAGTCACCGAGATTGATTACGATCGCTTCCTTTGCCAAAACAGAGAGGCGATCGAGGTTAAATCAACTCCACAGGAACTAGAGAATTATCAAGCGCTGAAAGATGAGTGCTTCGCAGCCAAAGACTTTAGCCCAAGAGTTGTTATCACTAAGCTGGCGGACTTGGCTCATGCTTTCGATAGTCGTCTACGGGCAATGGTCGATCTGGTGGCAAAACTGCAAGGCAAAACAGTTGTGCTGACCAATCTCAAAGACTATGCTAAGCGTGCCGAAAAGATAGCCAAAGATGCAGGGCTTGAGATTACTGCTACATCCTATCAGCTAGGCTTTCAAGGCAATTTTGATAACTGCATTTATCTAGAAAGCCCGATCGTAAAATCCTACTTCATGCTGGATGCTGAATCGCGGTTAAGTATGGACTGCAAGGTTTTTCATATTGTGGGAGATACCAAGGTTGACCAGTATCTCTACACCAACCTACTTAGCGAAATCACCCAAATAGACCAATTTACTCAGGAGTTGGCTCGTGCAAAAAGACGGCAAACCAGCCCGCAAAATTTACCTGCAAAAAAATGTGCTTCAGGCGGCACAAGAGAGAATCAGTTGGCTCTTTTCTAACTTTAAGGAAGTCGTGGTTAGTGTCTCTGGCGGCAAAGATTCAAGCGTAGCTTTCGAGCTGGCATGGCGACACGCGCAAGAGCTAGGGCGGGAAGTTCATGTGTTTTTCCTCGATCAGGAGGCTGAGTATCAAAGTACGATCGCCATCGTGAGGAGTATTTACGATCGCCCTGGTGTAATCCCCCACTGGTGGCAATCTCCTTTCAAAACGACAAATGCTACCAGCTATGAAGAGCCGCTGCTCTATGCCTGGGGAGAAGGGGAGGAATGGATGCGGGAAAAGGAATCGGATTCATTTCAAGCCAAAGTTCCGTTAAAGGAGCATGAACAAAACCGGGATACCTTCTACCACATGGTGGAGTATGCCGAGGCTCAGTGGGGTGAAAGCACTGCTCTGCTAATTGGGCTACGTTCCGAGGAGTCGTTGAATCGATATGGTGCGGTCACCCGCAATCCAGGAATTGAGAATGTTAAATGGACTTCTAAATCGAGCGGAAAGGCGATTAAGTGCTACCCCATTTACGATTGGACATTTGAAGACATTTGGACATATATCGGCAATGAGTCTATTCCCTACAACCGCGTCTACGACTGGATGTATGTCAAGGGCTTTAATATCCCAGAGATGCGAGTTTCCAACCTCGTTCACGAAAAAGCTTTCCGCTGCCTCTCGACGCTCCATGAGTTTGAGCCAGACACCTACGATCGCCTGCTCAAGCGACTAAAGGGCATTCACGTTGCTGCCCGATATGCCGATGAACAAACCGTGTTTAGTGCCAAAAAGTTGCCACAGGCGTTTGAGAATTGGCTAGATTATCGAGATTTTTTGCTCTCGACCCTGCCCAGAGAAGTGCGATCGCCTCCCATGCTCCACCTTTCAGGGCGATCGCCAAATCATAAAGTGTTTCACAAATCTCGTCTGGCAGACCTGCCAAATGTTTCCATCTCGGAATGTGACCAATGAGTTTAAACAATCTTTGCTGGTTAATCGTTATGGCGATCGCCTCAGTCATGTCGTTAATTTGAGGCTGCGGAGTAAGTTCAAACAAATCATTCTGCATCATTTTTTACTGCGAGTGGCGCGTTGTTTGGATGGTGTCGGCTCTATAGGAGTCTCTGATGTTGCAACGGCTGCGTAACTATCGATCGCCACTCTAGCTGCACCATTGGCTGCAACTACTGTGTCAAAAGTTTGATCACTCGCAACAGTTACAAAAGTTTTTTTGCTAACGCCCCGTACAAAGTAGTGATACTTTGGAGGCTTTGATTCAACATCACCATCGATCCAGTACTCGTAATTTTTGTACTCGATTGGCTTGGTAGGAAGAGGCGAGGTGTAGCAATTCATGATTAAGGTATGAGTGAGGATTGATGGGCAGATGGATGGCTCTGCCCCAGCCAGAACGTTAGGCGGCAACCCGTAGTTCAATCTCAGCGATCGCCCGTCGCTCAATCATTTTGGCGATCGAGAATTGATTAATTAGCAGTTGCAGATCGATCGTCATCTCCTTCAACTTATCTTCAGCAGCCTGCAAACATTCAGCCGCCTCTCTATAGCCTTGCTCGTCCATCATGGTTTTGCGAACCGTTTTGCGCTGAGTATCGTTCTTTAAAACTTCGTTGAATGCAATCTCAGTATCAATTTTAGCGGTGAGTCGATTAACCTCCTCTTGATGATTGCGGACAAACTTTTCGGCGGTAAGAACTGCGAGTTGTTGCGTAGCGATCGCTCGTGGATATTCGTGTAATTGCATTGATTTTCTCCGTTAATATTGTGTCGGTCTTAAACGTTCACAGTTTGCCCTAACCCAAGAGAGCGGCACTCTAGCTAGCGCGTAAAAGCTAGAGTGCCAAGATTTTATTTAGAAGTTAGTGGGGCAAATACTAAGGGTGCCTGCTTCGTCGCTCCGAATACAAACCACAGTTTCATCGTCGAGGCGTAGGCGATCGGCGGTTGCCGATGCGCCATGGCGATCGTAGGTGCCGTAGAAGGATAAGCCTCGATCGGTTTGGATGTAGAGGTCGTAAGTTACCTCTGATTTGGTTGCTTGTCGAGCGGGCTTAACCCGACTGCCGGAGCCAGCGCTAGGAGGTACGCCCTCTCTACCGACCATGTCGGGGTTTTGCTTCGTGATGGTGGGGCGATCGGACTCGGGAATTGATCTGCCACTGCCACGCTCAGCAAAGACGGGAAGAGTAAGGGAAACAGAAAAGACGATGGAAGCTAAAACAATAGAAAAACGTGCAAACATAGTAAAACTCACTGAGTGTAGGTGGGTAATGCGATCGCCCTTCCCGTCCAAAGTTGGGGCGATCGCTTTTGAAATTAACTGCCAATCTCAGCCGAGTTGGGAATCACAGACTTTTAGAATTGAGAGGATTAGCACCGCATTTCAGGCTGTCAGCTTGCACAGGGCAAAAGCTCTTGATCCATGCAGGGGAGATCACAACGGTGGGTGAGTTCATCCCTAGCCCTTCAGCCTTAGTGAAACTTAAGCCGATTCCTTCACGGTGTAAGAAACCGATTTAAGAGCCTGCTTGAACGCTTGCTGGTTAAAGCCTTGAGTGCGATCGCTTTGAGCAGCTAGGAACGGTGCATCACTCACTAATTGTTCGATCGAAGACTCCAACCACTCCACTAAACAAGCTCTTAAGTCATTAGCTGCATAGTGAGTTCCTTCTTCTTGCATTAACCATGACTGAAGAGTTTGAGCCGCTTCCGTTAAACCTTCACTAGCTGCTTCAGAGATGTAAATCTGTTGAGATTGATTTTGAGTTAACATTGTGTGCAAATCCTTATTTGTTGAGGGTTCCTGAGAGGCGATTGCTAGGTGTGGTAACTGGGCGATCGCCCTCTCTTGTATTTATTGTGTCTCAGATAGTGATACATGTCAAGCATTTAGAATAACAATCAATTTATTTGAAATATCAATGTAATAAGATAGAGTATCGATAGTATGCGATCGTAATACAGCCCCCATAATTAGGGAATGAGGAGAATGTACTGCCAACTATCTGTGCTAATAGCGCAACGGAATCTAGAGCTTGCCGAGAGAGGCGAGCAGCTTTCTCAACGTCGTTTGTCAAGGGAGCTTAGCCTGTCGCTGACGACCATAAATAAGCTCTATAACGGTCGTCCTTTGACGGCTCGAATCGATCCAGACACGATTGAAAAAATTTGTGACTACTTCCAATGTGGAATTAGTGATTTATTCGTTTTGAAGGTTGAGGTAAGTGAATCATGACTAATTCTCTATCTGCCGATGATCGCTTCCTGCAACTGATGGAAGCGATCGCACAAACCCGACAGCTCGTCGAGGGCAACGCTGAAGCGATCGCCGCCCAACAACAAGCATGGGTTGAAACTAGTAGGCTTGTTGAAAGCAATGCTAGATCTATTGCCGAGCAACGCGAGGCATGGATTGAGACTCGCCAAATTATAGAGAGCAGTTCTAGGGCGATTGCTGCCAACTCAAACACAGTGACTGAGCTACGTGAAGAGCTAAGGGTCAATATTACTGATGTTGTCAGCATGATTAGCACAATGGCAGAGCAGGCAGAAGTCGATCGTGCTGAGACTCGAGCAACAGTTCAGCAGATCCTTGAAGTATTGACTCAGCGATTTACAAGCAACGGTCATTAACGGAAAAACCACCCTAGGCGGGATGGCTTCATGCACTACTTCACTTTTTTCTTTCTAATTTTCCGCCAGACCCAGCGGATTGGAATCCAGACGAACCAAACCAAAACTCCCAGAGCTTGGAAATCTGATCTCCTAAAAAATGGATTGCTCACTACTGTCCTCCCTGCTGCTTGTATTTTTCGCAGCTTTTTGGGTTGCCTCCGTCGCAGCTATCCTTTAAATATTTCAGCAGACCTTGTCTAGAGCGATCGGCAAAATCGCTAGTGCTTGACCTGGTTGAAGATGCTTGTACAAAAGTGTTTGCTAGAAAAATTAGCCCAACTAGACAAGCTGCAATCAGCCCAATTTGTTCGCCAGTAATTCTTTTTTTCATCACCTTGACCGGGTATCTGTAGCGTTAAGTTTCCCGAATCTAGTCCGTGAATTGCCAAAAGCGATCGCCCCGGTCAAGGAATGGCGATCGCCATTCGCCCACCACTAACTTATTTGTCGTAGAGCTTTTGGTGATAGTTTAAACTTCCCTATTTCTAAGTTGGTACAGCAGATTGCTACCCGCGTGCTCTTCGAGATACTCGCAAGGGGTCGCGCTGCTCCATTTAAAGAGGTGACGAGATGCTTTGGTATTCCAAGTTTTGACCAATCTGGTATAACCCGAACTCGCCGCAGTTAACGAAGCGGAATTGATTGCGGATCGATATCCAGTCCCACCGCTCTGGGTTAGAGGGGTGAAGATGGCGAAGGGTTGGGTCGAGAGTTCTGACAGTATGCTCAACCATTCCGTTCTCTTGCCGACATTTTTGCTCAAAGCTGGAGAAATCTTCTGGCAGCCAATAATCGTGCCGAGTCCAGTTGATGCACTCATCCAGGCTCTCGCCGATCGGGATATTGTTGCAAGCAGCATTCATCACAATTTGCCGCTGTTCTTTCCAGCAGACCACAGCTTTAACGCGATCGCTATTCTTAATCTCCGTGAGCACATCGACAAGTTCTGAGGGGATTTGTCGGCGGGCAGTAACCAAATACTTCAGTCGTTCCTCGCTTCCGTGGGGAGGCAACGGTAGGAAGTCGATGCGGACGTTGCTAACCAATCTAGGGCGCAGGATAATTTGATCGTAGCCTGGGGTATTTATGGCGATCGCCTCAAACTTAAACATTGCTGCCAAATGCTGAAGCGATCGCTCCCATCGAACCAGGTTAGCAACCGCTTCCTCGTAACTTTTGAATTCTAGTTGGATCACCGCGCCATCTGTCTTAGCAGACTGCCAAACCTCTTTGAGGCTAAATACCCGGAGCTGCGTCCTTTTTGTTGTTGCGGTCATTTTTTCGACTCCCTGTTTGGTTTTTTGCTTTCTCCAATACCTCGATCAATCGATCGAGTTCAACATTTCCGCTAAAACCAAGCAAGTGCCCAATTTCAGCCACACTATACCCATCTGTATCCCAATTTTCCGCCAAGCATCGAAGGAATCCCTTCAACAACTCGACTTCTTTAACTCTACCTAAATTAGGTGCAGGTTTTAGTTCGCCACTAGCGATCGCCTCATGGAGCGCAAGGCGAATAACCCGACTCAGATGCGTTGCAAGTTCCAACTTCTCTTGCTCTGCCCACTGCTGAAAGAGCGCAATCTCCTCAGTCGGAAGCGTCACCGATACCCGGAAGCGCGACCCATCACCCTTGGATGGTCGTCCCCTCCCCTTTTTCGGATTAGGTTCCGGTTCGCTTGCGGGTGTCGGTTGCTTTTTTATAGGAGCCATTGCCAGAGTTGTTTGTAGAACTTACATATCTTTGGACGCTGATGGCGATCGCCATAACTTGAGATAAAGTGTAGCGCTTTAATCGGCTGTACCCCTCTAGATTTCGGTAGTAGAAGTCCTCTGAGCGAGAAATCCCATTAATCCTCCGAACCTTCTCTGGCAGGTCGATACCGGGAATTGTTTCCCCGACTCTAACTCCGTCAGGTGCAGCGGCTTCATTGGCAATCACCTCTCTTGCCCATACCGCCATTCCTAGTTTAGGGTTAATCTTCTCGACTCTCCCCAATACGTCCGTGGGCAAAACTATTTTCTGCTCCTCTCCTTTTAGCTGGGCGATCGCCGTTGCCAACACAAAGGAGCCGTGCCCATATCGTTGCTTATCGGCAGAAATCCCCGCCACCTTCTTCCAGCGGGTAAACGTTCGGTAGTCGATTTCAAATCCTGCCGTATGCTCCATAAAGGCTTTCAGAATAGCGCCGCTCCACTGCTCAGCAGAGTACTCATCCCACTCCCGGCGAAACGATCGCAGCTTGGCAATAACTTCTCTGTCATCCCTGGTTTCTTCTAGCAAAGACTTCAAAATTGCTTTTGTACTCATGCTACTCTCCGAGCTTCTGCCTGCTCCAAATACCGAGCAAGTACCCTCGATCGCCTAGCAGCAGAACGTTTTGCGCTTCTTGCCCACTGCCGATATAAAACGCTGTCCTGGCAGTCACGAGAACTTTTATACATCTGCTCCCATTCGTCTTGCATTTCCAGCCAGAAGAGCAGGGATTCGCTAGCCGAATTGATTAAGTAGCGATCGAATTCAATGTTGTAGCGATCGAGATAATCCATCTAAATCTCCGCTTTGTAAAAGTGCTATTGCTATCAAATTAAATATACGGTATTTTTTGGATACCAAAAAATACGCATGATGAATATGGGGTGAGATGACCGGAAATTTCTCACTCATACCTAGACCGTAGCGGCGGCGGGGCGATCGCAATAGATCTAGGAAAAGCCCTGGTTTTTGGGCGTTTTTTTGTCCAATTTTTACCTGTCCTTAGTCCTTATTGAATTACTGCAAGCGTCTTAGCCATTTCTCAAAAAACAGGAGGACAAGTCCTACATTAAATCAGTATTTTCTGTCCGCCGCTCTGCCAGAAGTCAGCAGCTCAAGCCCAATGCCGCCTATTTTTTTCGGCTATCCAAAAGATTCTCAAGCCTATTTTCTTCATCAAAAGATGCGAAAAACGGACTGCATACTGCAATTCTGAGCGAGGCAATTATTTGGGGCGATCGCTTAGATAAAAGTTGCGAAAGTAGGACACGACTATTAGAGGTGAAGTGCGATCGCCACACCCTTTTTCTACAAAGCGATTAGCAGGAATTCAGCCCTTGCAAATCTTTTCGCAGCGATTAGGTTTTTTTGCATCCTGATTCAAGCAATTGTTCTGGTGCTAGTGGCTACCAATTTTTAACCCGTCAATACTGAACTCGTCAAGATTTCTGCAAATGAATGACAGACATCAAAGTTTGCAGCAATTAAACGTGTTATTTTGTTTTTTAGGTATCCAAAAAATACCAATAAATAAAGGAGGGTTTGTCTTATGGTCGCAAGAAAGAAATTGACGGAGATTTTGAATGAAGTCGGTGGCGAGGCGACCCCTTGCGGGTATCTCGAAGAGCGCGCTGCTGGAGTTGATCCGGTGGCAGCGTTGCCCGCAGCAGTAGAGCCAGAATCTCCAGTGATTGACGAGGTTCCTAATGGTGCAATTGTCACCGCCGAAATGGTACGAGCTACCGCATTAAGCCAGATGCCCGATGGCTCCTCTGAAATGTTTGCGATTTTGCCCAAACTAGGAATTGAGATTCCTCAGCCCGTTGTACCTCAAGGGGCAACGCTGGAAGAATCGGTTGCGGCAGATTTAATGCTGTTAAATATTTTGCTAGCAAAGGTCGTTGGCAACCTTCAGTTTCAATCGACGTTGAACCAAGCCCTGGCGAAGGTGGATGAAGTGATGGGCGATCGCTTTAGCGCAACGCTATATCAGCAACGTCGAGAATCTGAATCTAATCGGTTTCACGGTGCGATGGCTGCGTTGATGGGAGGCGACGCTAAAGGCGGATTTCGCTTTTCTACTCCAAGCTCTTACGTGGTTCCTCAAGGGTGGGAGGTCTTTGTCGAGCCAGAAAAAACAGCAGCTTTACCAGAAGGAGAAAACTAGATATCAGCTCTACATCGATCAATCATTTATAGATTGAAAAGGAGGAAGCATGGAAGCTGAATTAAGCCCCCAGGAAATGCAGCTTTTATTGGCAGAAGCTAGAAAACTCATAGCAGCAGAGCCACCAGAAGCAGGCTCGCCCGATCTCGATCGCCGTCTAGCACAGATTCAATCAGGGCAGTTTGAGCCGTCCGATCAACATCGAGCAGATGGATTAATGCCTGTTCCTACAATGAGCATGATTCAACCTCATCATTACCAGACTTCAGTGATGCCCAAGCGTCCTGAAATGAGTAAGACGGATTACTTTGGGGCGATCGCTGCCATTGGAGTTATCGGCTTGTTTGCGATCGCAGGACTGGGGATAATTGCCTCGTTAGTGGTGATGGCTGGCAAGAGTGCGGAAGGGGCAAGTTACCGAGCGACGATCGAGCAACTGGTGGCAGACAACCAGAAGTTATCCTCTCAGGCTATTAAAGCAGCGGAAGACGGCAAACCTCGTTGCTATGGCTTGATCGTAACAAGTTGCGGGGAACAGGCTGAACCTAGCTATCAACCTGTTGCTCAGCCCAAAGAAATGCAGGTACAGGCAGTTGAGGCTCCAGCGCAAATCGCTTTGATTTGTGATGCCAATGCAATGGCGACGGCAACGCCTGTGAATGTGCGATCGGGCGGCGGCGTGGAGTTTGCGATCGTGGCTCAAGTCCCTTGCGGAGGAGCGGTAGAGGTTCTTCGATATGAGCCTGATGGCTGGTCGAAAGTAGCGGCGGGTGCTGCCACAGGCTACATGAAAACGTCGTTTTTAGGAGGATGAGATGGCAGGAATATACAATTTTTTGGATACGGTTTTCAGCGGGGGAACCCCAAAAAGTGATATTGGAATGCGGGTTAATGCCAGCCTGCCACAAGGAACCGATCAGGAGTTACGGCAGCTAAATAATATGCCGTCCTCAATCTCTCAGGAGGAGTACTGGGCAGAGGAGCAGAAGACCGGAGAGCTTTCTATGTCGGCTCTACTGATGAAGCAGTATGTGAAGTGTCGAGCGATTCAGCGGTCTAGTATCACTCAGATTAGAGGTGCGATCCTTCAAGATAAATCGGGGCAAATGCGCGCGGCAATGACGATGGGACAGCAAGATTTGCGGCATCAAACAACCGCGATCTCTCACAACATCATGCTCGGAGGGCAGCAGCGACAAATGACTGGATACGCTGCTGCCGCTTCCGGTACACGGACATTAATTTAACAAAATCCGATCGCCCTCACTTGCCTCAAATCAAAGGAAACTACCATGCCTGAATTAAGAGAAATAGAGCCTGTTCTTGATGTGTTTGACTTCGATCAACTTTTGGAGCTTAATACCGCGATCGCCTCTTATTACCACGTTGTTGGGCTGTCTGCGAATCTCAGCCCTTCCCGCACAGCCATAACGATAGAAACTCCCGGTAGGTTGATCACAACATTCTCTGTCGATGAATTTATCCAGGAAGAAAACGAATTGCACCGCAATGGAAAGCGATCGCAGTTCTCGGATGTGGCGATCACACTGATCGACAAACTTTCACTCTATGTTTTGAGGTTTTAACCCATGGGAAATCAAGAGTGGGAGCAGCCAGTAGATCAACGGGGACAACCGAACATTGCCCAGATTGAAAAGCACTATCGATCGCAAGTTTTCTTAGGTTTCACTGGGTTCTGTGGCGTGATGCTAATAGGACGAATTTTGAAGTATCCAGAGTGGCGACAAACAGGCGTTAGCTTGTTGCTGTTGATACTCATCGCAGCGGTGATATGGGGCGTGTTTGGGTATGCCCGAATTGCCAATAGTCGAGGCGGATACATTTACGGACATCAGCAGCGTTTAGCAATATTAATTTGTGCTGTTCCTGCCGCTGTTCTGTTGCTAATTACTGTTTTATCGTTCGTTATTTAGAAGAGGAAAGTGGGCTATGGCAGGTTGGAAAGGGACGGAGAAAAAGGTCGAAATTGCTAATGTGAAAGATGTTTTCCCGGCAGATTTGGAGTGCGATTACGTTGATCCGGCGCTGGGGCGATCGCTGGTTGAACATCTGAAAAGCTATTGGCTGATTCGCCAATTGTATAGATACGCCGATGGCTACGAAGCCAACAAAATTAAGGAGATTTTAGAGCCGCAAAAATTCACGATTAAGGACTGGACTTGTATTGCTAAAGTCTGTGGATTTGGAATGTCTTGGTCTTATCGGCAGATTGAACTGGCTGAGGCGGGTCTGATGAACAGCAGTTTCAAATCAAGGAATGAGGCTAGTTAATGTTAGGAAACATTATTGACACTGTTCAAGGCTTAATATCTCCCCAGATGCGGGAATACAATAAAGCCCTACGAGAGCATCAGTCAGGTGGACGAATGGGCGGTCGAGGCACTGGCTGGGAGGCTCAGTATGGTCTGCCAAGCTTGGACGAATTGACCGCCACAGAGGAACGAGATAACCGCAATTGGTTGATCAAATTGGCGATCGTCAGTTCATTAACATTCACCACGTTTCTGTCCCAAAGCTTTCCCGGTTCCCTCAAGACGGCTTCTCTATTTTGTGCCACCGTCTTATCGGGAGTCTTCTATCTTCAAGAGCAGTCACAGGGATTGCGCGAACGACGGCGATCGCTCTTTAACCTTGCCGAGCTTCGCAAAGATAGACGACAACACGCCGCCACCCACCAGCAAGTATTCGATCGCAAGATTGCTGATATTCGTTCCTACAACCGTTTAATTGCACTAGGAAATACGTTGCCTGTGGGTCAGCGGATGGCTCTGTTTCAGGAGTTAGGGCTTGAGGGTTGGGTTCCTGAAAAGTGGGTTCCGGTGCAGGCACGATCGAGCAATCCTCAGTTCTTAGGAGAGTTGCCGAATCAATCACTAGAACTACCCGGAAACAATGTTGATCCGGTGCAAGCGGCAGGTGCTATCTATCGAGAAGCCCTGGGCAAGCATGGTGAGCGAAATAACTTCTTTTTCTTAGGCGGCATGGGCGATGCCAAAACATCGACAGCTCACTTCATGCTGTGGAACTATATCAACGATGCAATACTAACTGCTCATGGATCGAATGGAGCGATTAGTCCGCCTGTGATCATTGTCTTTGACCCGCACTACGGACGAAATAACAACGTTAAATTTCTTTCAACTTGGTGCGGACTGCCGCGCGTTAAGGCGTTGCCTCGAAATTTAGAAAACTGTGCGTTTAAGGGGAGCAGTGAAACCCTACTACCATTTCTCCAACTAGTAGCAGATGAGTTTGAGTATCGTAAGAAAAACGATCTTGCGCCAGATGAGCGACCGCCAATTCTCGCCGTTATTGACGAGTTCAGCAATTTGATGATGGAGCTTGAGGTTGAGACGCAAGCAGAAATTGGCAAAATTTTCAGAAAATTGGGAACCGAAAGTAGGAAGTTTGGTGTGAACTACTGGATCGTCGGACACTCTTGTACCAAAGGTGAAATTGGGCTAGATCGAGTCGTTCTCAGAGGTTGTGCGGCGATCGTCGGCTACAAGATTTTGACGGATAGTTCTCAAATCTCTAATCTTCCTCACAAACTACTTGACTCAGGTGTTGCGGAGGTCAGCGATCGCAACTTGAGAGGATTAAAACTTACAGGATTCGCTACCAGTCTAGGGGAATCGCCTTATATCCCGCCTTCTCCCCTCAATACTATTGAGATGGAATTCAAGTGGGGCGCAGCAGGTCAACCCGTTGGAGAGGAACCGCCAGCGGCAGAAGAGAGCGACGATCGCGGTATTTCCAAAGAAGCTGACGAGGAATCGCCACGGGAGAGCATGAAGCGCCTTAGAGAAGCGCTCGTAGCAATGCGCCAATGGTGGGATGTTCAACCGGGAAATCCTACTGATGAGCAAGTTGTTATTCTTTGGAGTCGGTTTAGCGGTGACCCTGCCGCAGCCGCTAAAGATTCCCTGGTTCAGATTCGCGGAGTGATGGGGTTAAGTCAAGAGGTGTTTGATCAACGAATTGAAAATATGAAGCGCCAAGAGGAGCAGATGGATGGGTAGGAAGAAAAGTTCAAAAAATCAAGCTTTTGATGATGCAACCGCTCGTCAGCAAAGACAACAGGCATTTAATATCATGCTTGGCTTCGACCAAGCACTTGAAGGGTTCTCAGAGCAGGAAAAGCAGGATATTCTTTTGTTCGGCGAGGAGCTATCTCAGGAAGCTAAAGAGCATCAAGCAAGGCTTTTAGTAGAAGCTCTAAAGGAGCAGCAAGAGCTAGTAACGATGGAATCTGAGTACCAAGTTGCTCGAGGTCAGTTCCTTCAAAACTTTCCCCAGTTTGAAGCAAAATTGAGAGCGATCGAAGATACAGGAAGGCGGCGACGGGATGCAGGATTAATGCAGGGCTTAACCCAAGGAGATATTAGTAAATGGGTTTGACATGGATGCCAAAAAATGCCAATATATACCCGTAGCGTGAAGAAATTAATTTCTAGCAAATTGAAGCCTCCCGTTGCACGAACCCTGCCCGCCTCGCTAAGGATGGTGCAGGGTTTAGTTATTTCTAGGAGGCTGCGTGAGCAAACAAGTTACTAGAGACGATCGCTTTGATGTGCGCTATGGAAAAAGATGGCGATACAATCGCAAGTGGAAGCGATCGGCTCATCTAATGACGGGTGGTATCTGCTGTCTATGCGCCAAAAATAAAAGTGAAACTCTGCATCACGTTCGTTATGTTGACGATGCAGGAAAGCCATTAGTCGATCGGGAGGTGATAGGGCGAGATATTTTTCCTGTGTGTGAGTCATGCCACGATCGCATCCTACACTCGGCATCAACATGGCATCGGGATAAAGTTGATCCAGTTTGGTTAAATCAAAACTTGCCAGAATATCAACTGCTGCTGAAGTCTCGATTCAGGCAGCTAAAGAAACCTTGAAATATCCACACCCCGTTCAGCAGCTCGCCTAAATCCTCGCTCAAATGCCTGCTGCCCACCGACAACCGATCGGACGATATCAGGCTGAAGAGAAGGGTAAATTGTGCCGAGCCAGCGAGCGGTTAAACCAACTCTCATCGTGGCTTGTTCGATTTCTTCAAGGTCGTTTTGGAGTTGCATTACTTCCTCCATGAACCTGGCGGCATTGACCCGCGATCGCTTGTCCATAGCGGCATAAGCCTCATACTGTAATTCAGGGGGCAGTCCATAAATTTGATCCATTAACCACTGGTCAAACATCTTTAACCTCAACCGATATCGCCGTTGATGCTCATCCTATCATTGGCATCCAAGAAATCAAGCTGAAGGCGCGATCGCCCTCCTCAGCAAGTTCATGTTCTCCAAAATTGGTACCGTAACTGATTACGGTACCAACATTAAATTCGTTCCACTCGCCACGATACCTCACGCCCCCACTGCCCCACTCGTACAAACGCAAATCCATCCCTCAAGAAGCGATCGCCCTTTGGAGCCACCCCTACCATCTGCTTTACCTCACTCGTTCGCAATATCAAGTTCTCCCGACAGGCTTTAGCCAGAGCATCAGCACGAGCAAGTGGGTCAAGAGGTGGGACAAACCGCTGGGCGATCGCCTGTAGCATCCCCAATACAGTAGTCTCGAAAGAATGTTCCAGAACGAGTTCAGAACGTTCAGAACGATTAGATTTTAAGTTCTGAACTTGTTCGTGAACGTTCTGAACAAACGAATTTGAATCTAAATCAGGAACTAGAGATGCTAAAAACTTGTTCAAGTATTCTTTACCCTGCCCTTTAGCCTGATGATATTGAGCGACCAGGTTAGCTTGCTCTGGAGTGATATAAGCCTCTAAGCCATCTCTGAAGGGAGTGATGCCGAGCCTTTTAAAGTACTCAACGTAAAGCGTCGTCTTTTTATGCTGCTGAAGTAAATCGGCTACAGGAACGCGATCGACTTGTGCTGGGATAGAGTCAATAGTTTGCATCGTTCGTGAACGTTCGTGAACGTTCAGAACTATAGCAGCTTTTAGAAAGACAGAGGCACAAATCCGTCAGACTGACGGATTTACCAACCTGGCAACGGCATTCCGATCGCCCATCCCTGCACCCAGTCGCATCATGCCTCTGCCGCAAAAGAATTCTTCAGCCTGTGGCGATTCAGCATTGTTCATGCTGCAAGGTTCCCTCTGCCTCCTCCATTAAATTAAAAACCGACAGCTTTACTAGAAGACTGTCGGTAAATCGTGTGTTTCCTGTTAACGACTCGGCTAGAGTTGAGTCAGCCTCTTTTGTAGCAAAAAGCTACTGACGATCGCATGATCTAAAGAATCCCTTAAGCATTCTCTAAAAGCAGTTTTCCTTTTGCTTGAAGCTCTGTCGGCAGCATTGTCAAAATTGATTCAATGAATCGGCATAGTGCGTCACTGTATTGCGTTTTGTCTCGTAGTCCAGTTTCGGTCTGGAAGCATTTCTGCTTGAGTTCACTTAGCTCTCCCTCCAATCGTTTACAGCGTTCCTGCACGATCGCCAGTTTCGATTCACAAACCGCGACCCTTGAGGTATCTGCGTAGCAGCCTACCTCTTTTGTCATCTCTTTAGGGGCAGGTTTTTCAAGCGTAGGCGGTTTCTCTGGCTGCACAAACACTTCGGAATAAAGCATGGGCAGTTTGCGCTGCGAGTCAGCAAGTTCAACCACCACATGATTCTTTTTTACCTCAAGGACTGTGGCGGCTTGCCCTTGAAACTCTCCGGCTGCAATATTAATTTCCGCTCCAATCTCTAAGCGCTCTTGAGAAACTGGCTTAGTTTTGTAGATTAACGTTTTTGCTGTAGCCCGATCGATCGCCCGCCCTTCCCGCGCCAAGGCTAGAGCCTGATCTCTCACTTCCTCTGGCACCGTTGCCGCCGATAGCATCCACAAGGCTGAAGGCGCAATATCAAAGTGTCCAACGATTGGACACTTTCCAAAGCGCTCATAAGCAGAAATGTAATTATAAGCCTGGGCACGGCACCAGCCCTTGAGCGCACACCAGCCATCAAACCCGCCTGGGCGAACATATCGAAGGCGATCGCGGACGTTCACAAGACGTTCACCCACTTGAATCACTTGGCTAACGTAGCGATTGCCCAAATCTTCGACCTGAAGCAACAGTACCGTAATTTCTATTTCCACCCTGTCTAACCATTTGCGTGTCTTCTCGTCCAATGCTCCATAGTCAAACTCTTGTGCGTCCTGAGTTTCAATAACCGCGCCCCCTTGCGGGTATCTCGAAGAGTGTGCCATTCCATTACCATTTTTCTGCAACAACGCATCTAGAATGCCCCTGCCGCAATCATCCGAAACCTCAGCCAGTCGATTCCTTCCTGGATTAGTTCTTGGGTCTGCTCAACAGACAATCCTTGCTGAGTGGCGATCGCCTCGTCAGGCAAGTTGTCCAAAAAGCGGCTCATGAGGCAGGAATAGTAAGGCTCGGATAATAACGAGAGATGCTGGCGTAGGGCTTTAATGCGATCGCTTGCCTCATCTGCCTCACTCGCATCACAGACGGCAAAGTGATGAGTGTTCTCTTCGAGAGAAACAACAGGCTTGCGGTGCATTGCCTGTTTAATCGTCCCCCACGTCCTACGGGCTTCCGTCTCGCTGGAGCATCTCGGCTTCTTCAGGAGAAGGGACACCGCAATTTCGTCAATGGATTGATTTCTACCAGCAGCTATAAATTCACGATGGATTTTCGCCACCGTGCCATGAAATTCAATCCAGCGGCGCGGAATTTTGTAGCTACCGCGCCAGTTGTCTCGCAGGAAGTGCAATATCTCACCTTTGATATAGAGCACAGCAAATGAACTAAATGCCACGTTACGCGCGGGATCAAAGCGTTGAATGGCTTTGTCTAGCCCAATCACACCGCACTGAATTAACTCATCCAAGTCTTCGCCACAACAATCTTTAAGTTGGGTGGCGATCGTCACCACTAGCCCGTTATTTTGCTTGATCAAGCTGCTTCTCAAATGCTTGACCTTTGGCGAGTCTGTACCCTTCGCTCGATGATACGCCTCCAGCATTTCGGCATTGTTCGTTTTTTTAATTACCATTGATGAGTTTTGCCGAAGCGTCCAGGAATTTACTACTTCTAAAATGGGAAAAAAAGTTGTCTTTTCTATCAGAATTGCAAAAAAATTTTCCTCAACAAATTCCGCCGCAGACTCAAGGTATTTAACCGAGAGCAGTTCTTCCAATTTTTTGCAATCGTTCCAACGCCTTCGCCATATCGTCTAGGGTTTGGTAGCTAATCGCTTTCTCTTCATCGCTCCCATTCCCCTTTCTTGCGTCCTCAATTTGACCTTGTAGTCGAGACGAGAGCAGTATTAAACCTGCTTTAGCTGCGTTGTAGCACCTTGCATCCCACTCCGCTAAATCGCCTGCTAGTGCGGTTGATTTTTGTTCTTGACGCTTATTAGAAACAGTTTGGAGGTATCGCTCTGCCTCAACTTTCCAATTCTCTGAAGCCGCTTTTTCTCGCAAATAAGACGGTGCGCAACCGTGCGTCTCTGCAAGCTGCTCAAGAGTCGGTCGAGACGCTTCATCCGGTGCGTGGATGTATTCCTCTTTAATCTTCTGCCAGTTGTATTTTGCCAAGGAGTTCCAAAACCGACACCGTGTCGGATCTTGTCGGAAAATTCCCACGATCGCCACCCAACGCCGTTTCTATCCTTCTAGTCGTTATATAGACAACCGTTTTTTCGATCGTGATGCGTGGCACTGATACGACTCACGCTCACTGTTCAGCAACACGCATCACAAAACCATTGCCGCTCACCGGAATGCTTGGAGAGGATTAGTTTAACAAGCAAAGGAGACACGAAATGCACACCCAACAAGAACTTCAAGCCATGACCGTTGAACAACTGATTGAAATCTACATTCAAATGGGTCTGCGCTCCACTCGGATGAACAAACATTTCATCGTTAAGGACTGGCTGATTGAAGACATCTTGCGCGGTGCAGGCATTTAGTTCACTCTCACGCTTTTATTTCACGTTTCTATCCAGTTCTAAACACATACAGGAAACAACCATGTCTTACACCATCAAACAACTCAACAACTTCAACTCCGCACAACTGAACGCGATCGCCATTGACCTAAACCTTAATCTTTATGGAGCTAAGAAAACCAAAGCCCAACTGATTAACCTGATTTTACAAGTGCAAGATAACCCTGAATTGCAAGTTACGTTATCCGCTGAAGCATTTCAACCTAATACTTCTGAACCAAAAGCGTTTCAACTTGCCACACCGCAACACACCCGCGAACAACTGACCGTGCGCGAAATGACCAAGCCTAAACTACAGGCGATCGCATCTGGTTTAGAGATTGAGTTCCAATCAGACTGCACCAAAGCTCAGTTAGTTGATTGGATCTTGTTTGCTCAAGAGCAAGTAGAAGTTGCTGAAACTCCAGAAGTTCTGGAAGAAAACTTGAACGAGGATTCTTCGGAACAAGTTGAAGTTGAGAACGAGATTGAGTGTGAAGTGGAGGTTGAAATCGAGGATGAGGACGATGTAGACCAAATTGAACTCAGCTACCACGAACGCTTGGTGATTTACCTGTACGATCGCGCTCAACACGATGATCAGGATGCCAAGGTTCTGCTGGCTGGATTGGGCGATTACATTCAATCTTTGAGCGCCAAATCTGCTAAAGCCATCAAACCTCGCAAGCCCTCTGGTGCTCGTGTAAATGACCCTGCTGCCAAACTGGCGATCGCCAAAACCTGTTGGGATGCAGTCCAAATCCATGGCTCCGTCAAACTAGCGGCGGCTGATTTGGACAAGTCGCCCCATTACACCAAAGTTCTGGCACAGGCTTACGCCCTCTACCAGGAGTCTGCGATCGTTCGTAATGCTTATGATGCGGGTGAGTTAGGCTGGACAAAACTGTACAACCTGGCATTCCGCTTCAAGAAGTCTGATACTCTCGAATCGGTTGAAGCTCAACTGGCGGCATAGACTGCCAAACTCGCGCTGACACCAGCGCGATCGCCCTTTCATCTCGCACGTTAATCCATACAACCTCTAAAACCCCACTTTGCAAGAGATTGCAGTAGTGGGTTAATTTTTGACGAATCTCTGACGATTGACAGATGGGCGATTTAGGTAGCTCCAACTGGTCAGCGATCGCTACAGGCACGATGCCCGCCACCAAGTCGCCATAGTTGTACACGGGGATAGACTCCCCCTGAAACTGTACCCGCTTACGAATTGCCCTAAGATCGCCCCTCAGAGTCTTGGTGCTGACCTGATTCACTGGTTTTGGTTTAGCCATAGCTTTAGTGTAATTTTCATCCAACCTAACACGACAGGATACAAAAGAAACACTATTGACACTTGATACAAAACCAGTGATAGTTTAAAAATCGAATTCGATAAATCAAAAGTCGAATTCGGGTTTAGGATTTTAGCTCAACAAAAAGCGATCGCTAGTTTTGCCAACCCCGCGATCGCCTCTAACACTCAATCAGAAAAGAAATGCAAGACTTAATTGAAACAGGGCTGAGCGAGGAAGTCAAACCTCCGCCAGACCATCCACGAAAGAACCCGCTGATTGGAAGGCTAATCAGCGATCGAGAAGCGAGTGATACCGCAGCCACTCGAACCCAGCTTGAAAAATTTGACGACATTCAAACCGCTCACCGGAACTTAGACCCACTGCGAACCGATGAGATTTACCTATTCGGCATCTCGGTAAATATTGGAGTTGGACGGCTCACCATTGACTGTGGTGAGATTGAGATTAACCCCGAACTGAGCGAGGCGATCGCGTCTGCTAATGGACGTTTTACCATTACCTTACCTATCTTCAAAGACCTGCTGAAGAAGGGCAGTAAGCTAGCAACTCGTCGCCGGAAGATTCAAAAGTTTCTACGGTTTGCTAACCCTTATTGGTACGTTTCAAAAAAAGATCTGGTTGCAGTGCGTGACGAAATCTTCAAGACCGTTGAAAGCGATCGTGATCAAGATAAGGGAATGTTGCAACTCTTGAATGAGTTGAAAGCAGAGGCGATGGCAGGATACGACAACGCTTTCGCTGATTTCCTTTCGGAGCTAGAAGCCGTATTGCTGAAGGCAAGTCCATTTAGCCGCGATCGCATTGATGAACTGCTAGAACGCTATGCCGAGCAATTCCCAACCCGGCAAGAGGTGCTAGAGAATTTCAACGTTGTGTTGGAAGGTCCGATCAAGATTCCAAGTCTGGTGGAAGAAGCCACTCGCAATGCTGACCTGGCAGAGCAGTTGGAACGAGAAGAACAGGCGCAGTTGAAGCGAATGAAAACTGAGCAAGCTGTCAACGTTCAGGTTAAAGAGCAGGCAGCGATCGCAGAGCTGCAAGCCTACTGGATTAAATCAGTTCAAGAATCCTTTGCCGTGGGAATTCGCAATGCTCAGGACGATGCTTATGGATTAATTGCTGACCTGTTGAGCGCGATCGAGCAGGTTGATGATCCGGCGCGGGTCAACGGCAATCTCAAGAAACGGTTGGACGGCAAACTTCGTGACCTGGAAACAGCCGTCAATCAGGTTGCTTCTGTGAATGAAGGTGGACTGGATACCAGCCTCCAAAGCTTTGCTGAGCAGGTACGACAGCTCAAGGTTTTAACGACTTCGGCGGTTGCTCCAGAACGGTTGCAGGAACGGCTAGAAGACTTGCGATCGCGCATGACCGAGGAGCTTGAGCAGGTTTTTACCAGTGATAAAAGAGGGCACAAAGCCCTTGCTAAATGGTTAATTTACGAGGAAGAAACTGATGTCACACTTTAGCCAAATCAAGACCAAGATGACCAATGAACGGGCGATCGTCGCGGCGTTGGAAGAGATGGGTTACAAGGTTGAGGTTCATCAAACCGCTAAGAAGCTCAACAGTCGATATTCGGCTGCACGGCGGCAAAAAATGAAGGCAAACATCATTCTTCGAGAAACAGCCGTTGATTTTGGCTTGCTCAAAACTGAGGATGGCACCTATGAGGTGATTGGAGACATGATGTATTTCCAGATTCAGATGATCGCCCAGTCGCTGCCGATGCACTATGCCAAGCAGGTGATTATTCAGCAGGCGGAAGAGTTAGGAGATGAATATGTCGTTGTCCCAAACTTTGTAAATAGCCAGCTTCAGGGCTACACCATCACCGTCGATAAAACACCCCAACTGGCGATCGGGCAGTCCAGCGTGACCAATCAAATATTTGTCGGAGGGTCTTACTAATGCAGATTATTTTCACCATCGATGCTCAGGGCAACATTACCAGCGAAGTGGAAGGCGGCGATGGTACTAATTGCCTGGATGCCACCAAGCCTTACGAAGAAGCTCTTGGCGACGATAAACCCAAGCGAGAAATGAAAGCTGAGGCATCGCAGTTGAACGCGATTTCCCTCACAACTAAAACTCAAGTGCGTTTGTAAGAAAAAGGGAGGTCACTCAGCCTCCCCCAATGATTTTGTATGTAGCAAACAAGGATTTTAACCCATGACTGCTTTCAATCGTATTCGAGATTTCTTTGGTGCAGCATTACCCGTCGTCGCACTGGACTCTCCTAGCGCTGAAGAACTGACCACCATTGAAAAAATTCATGTCGAGGTGGGCAAGCGGCTAAAGCTGCCCGTCTATGTCTTCGACCTGGCAGCCGGACTGCGCCAAGTGGTTTCGGTTCAGGAAGCCACCTACTTTTTGGAAGATGGTAGCGAGTTTGAGGGCGAAGTATTTCAGCACTCTACAGGGTTTTGGACGGGCGATCCTGAGAACGGTCTTGAGGAAAAGCAGCTTCGCCAAGAAAACCGCAACGTTAGCGGTATCGACCTCAAACCGATCGCCACTCAGTTCCGCAATCCGTTAATCGATATCTGCAAACACATTGAGCAGTTCGATAAAAAAGGGATCTTCGTTCTAATCGATTTGCATCATTTTCTAAGTGGCGATCGCACCGTTTGGGAGTTCCGTCGCTCCATCAAACACCTCGCCACAGCACTGAAACAATCCCATAAGCGGGTGGTGTTGCTAGGCAGCGATATTCGGCTAGATGCCGATTTCTCTGGGCTGGTTTACGACGCGCATAATATGTTGCCTGAACTGGCAGAGATTCAAGAGGCAGTCAACCTTTGCATCAACGATATGGAGCAGGAGTTTACGGCGATCGGGGGCAAAAATAAGTTCAAGGTGCAGCTCGACGGCGAGGAACGGGAGGCGATTTTTACAGCCTGTCGAGGGTTAAGCATTGAGGAGGCATTGAACGCACTGCGAATTGATATGCGATCGCGCCGTCGTGTCGATGGAGCCACAGCAGCAGCCGTAACATTGTTCAAGATTGAGAAACTGGAGAAGCTGAACATTCGCTTTTCTCATCCTCCAGACGTTGTGCCAGGTGGAGTTCAGGAGTTCAAAGCATGGGTGCAACAGCGAAAAAGATTGTTCAATGCAGTCGTATCTAAGCAGCCGATCAAGCTGAAATTACCCGTTCCTAGAGGTTGTTTAATTGTTGGGCCATCAGGAACAGGTAAGAGCCTATTAGCAAAAACTTTGGGCAACTGTTGGAATATCCCCATTCTGCAAGTCGATATTGGTTCATTTTATTCCAGCCTGGTAGGAGAAACCGAGGCGAACTTTAGGCGGTTTACGCGCATGGTGGATCACATTGGACCTTGTGTTGTACTGCTGGATGAGGTTGAAAAAGCGCTCGCTGGCGTTGGCGGGCAAAGTAACGACAGTGGCGTGAGCCAGCGACTGTTCGGTTCATTGCTGACCTGGATGAACGATAAAACCTCACCATGCTTTGTCGTGGCAACTGCCAACAATATTGAAGCGCTGCCGCCCGAATTCAAGCGTAAAGGACGCTTTGACGAAATCTGGTTTGTGGACACTCCTAACCAGGCAGAGCGGCGCGAGATTCTGACCGTGCATCTCTCCCGGCATGGTGTGGAGATGAGCGATCGCCACCTCGATATCCTCGTCAAGCTCACTGACGAATTTGTTGGGGCAGAACTGGGGCAGGTGACCAACGAAGCTGCGATCGTTGCCGCCGAAGCTGGACGTGATGAGATTCTCTTGTCCGACATGGAAGAGGCGATCGCTCAGACGGTTCCATTGGCGCGATCGCAGGCTGACACGTTGGCTAATCTGAGGGAATGGGCAACGACAGCGGCTCGTCCTGCTAGTAAGGCTGAAGCAGTGCAGGAGGCGATCGCCCAGCCTATGAACGGCAAGCGCGGTAAGCCTCAGATGTTGATCGAAGATTAAAATCATTGGGGTCAGGGTTAGTAAAATCTGACCCCAATAAAAGGTTTTGAAGTCATATCACTGAGGAAAATGAAATGAAAAGCATAAGGCTAAAAAATGGAACAACAGAGCTTCAGCAAACAGTATGTTAAAAGCATTGTTAATCTACAGTCTCAGCACTTGTGTCACAGCGTTGAAAATAAGATGATTTGCAGAGGTGGGCGCGATTTAATGCTGCGAGTCATGTTTGTTCAGAGATTGATTGAAGCGCCGACTGATGAGGCGTTTGATACAGCACGAAAAGAACATTTAGAGCAGAAATAATTATGAAAACTAGCTACTATGCCATCACGCCCGACACGACACTAGGCGCGATCGCCATCAGCCTTTACCCACCGCCCAACACTCGCTACCAGCAATACAAATGTCTGGCTCCAACCAAGCGCCTACTCAGCGAATATAAATACGATTTTCTAGACGAGGAGGGTTACACGAAAATTTATCGTACTCAGTTAGCAGAACTTGATCCGATCGCCGTCTGGAACGTGCTGCACCAAATCGCCGATCCACTTGGCAAGGTTGAGCCAATTCTGTTGTGCTACGAGCGATCGGGTTCATTCTGCCATCGGCGGATCGTTGCCGATTGGCTTGGTGCAGCAATGAATGTAGAGATTCCTGAGTTTGAAAAGCCGTCTTCAATCAAACAGATCTCGTTATTTTAAGGGGGGCAGCGAACCTCCGCCCCACACTCCCCATCCTCAAATACTCCCACCCGCACCGATCGCCCCGGATAGCGATCGGTGATTTGTTTGAGCAGGTTTTCTGCCATGTGTTCACAACTTAATCCGCCCATTTCTCCCCCAGGAAAGTTGGTGCGGCAGAAATCTAAGAAATCATGGAACTCTACTTCTCTGCAAGAATGATGCAGCTCTAGCTTCACCTCGACGTGAAAGAGATGGCGATGGCGTTGGGCAAGGTAGGCGCGATCGCCCGTTGCATCCTGCCAATGATGGAAGCCAGGGACTTGAAAGCGGATAATAGCTGAAGATTGAGTTTTCATAATTTAGGGAGAAAAATTGTAAGTGGAACTCCAAAACATTTTGAATGAGCGGTTTAAGACTTATCAGGATGCGATCACCAAGCATGGTCAAGAGTGCTTACTGATTCATGAATTGCCAAAAGAACCCGTAGGTTCTGTCAATCCCGTTAGTCATTTTTCAACGACTAGACTGCAATTAATCCCCTCCCTAGATGGATGGCAATATGTGGTGAGCCAGTAGGGC